>NZ_JBTLMO010000047.1:0-62203 GCF_054462255.1 Streptomyces sp. SD15
CATGCCAGGAAGATGCCCACCACCAGGCGAGATCACCCAAGGTAACGAAGCACTACTAGGGCCTGTCCGGCGGATCAGGTCGCAGGGAAGCAGCGGCGCCTGATAGTCGCCGGTGAGCGGGGCCTGGTGCGTGCGGCTGCAAGGCGGAGGAGGGCGTCGACGCGGAGCGTCGGCAACCGACGACAACGCCGCAGGTGGGCGTGCCAGGCCCCGCGTCTGCGGCATGATCCGCCGGACAGGCACTAGGCAGCGGTGGCCGGCTCCGCGATCGCGTCGAAGTACTGCCATCCGTCCACTTCGACCACCCGCTCGGATGCGAGGCGGTCCAGGCTGGGCGTGGCGGCGTCCAGGTAGCGGCGGACCGTGCCGGGCTCATAGAGATTGAGGTAGCTGCGGTCCGGGAGACGCACCACGGCTCCGGAGTCGAAGTAGCAGTTCGAGATGACCCGATCCGAGTCCGGCCGGAAAACCAGAGTCAGCCGGCGTCGCGCGCCCTCGGGATAGAGGGAGAGCGTGAGGCTGCAGTCCTCATAGGCGGGCCTCACTCGCTGCCGGACCATCCAGTGCCAGGTCGCGTCGCCCACGACAAGGCGGCGAAGGCGTCGATCGTTCTTCACCGGGGCAGCGTAAGCGGCCAACGGGATACGCGCTCGGGCATTTCACGTCGGCCGGTTGTCGGTCGGGCTCACCATTCGTCCCGCTCAGAAGCTGATCGAGTTGATCGTCTCCGCTATCGAGTCGAGGAACCGTTGGATGGACGGAGCCATACCGGTCGACGCGAGGAAGAAGCCGAAGAGCACCGCGACGACGGCGGGCCCCGCCTTGATCGACCCCCCTCGGATCAACACCACGAGGATGATCGCCAACATCAGTACCACTGACAGCGAGATGGCCACAACTGATCACACCCTACGGTCGGTCCGCTCTCCCGGCCCGGGGGTGCAACCCCGCACACCCCCGCCAGAACCATCGTGCCACCAACCCGGCTTCCGTATGCCGCAGGTGACGCATCGTCAGCCACGGGCATCCGGGCTCCCCTACCCCCGCTCCCCCCCCGTGACCGACGAACTGCGGGGCTCCGCACTGCAATTCGAGTGCACCCGCACGGGAACCCAGAGGGGCCGTTGCCGTGTCCACACATCCTGTTCGCAGGTAATTCGAATTGCTGCCACAGACGCATCGAGGATGCCGAAGACCCGGTCGGCGACGGGTCATTAAAGGCCAATGAAGCGGACATTTCACCAGAGTCGCCCGCGAGCCTTATGCACCATTTAGTCATGACGAATGAGGACAGAGCGACCTCATGGCGGCCTCAGAACGACCTCACCGGTGAGCAAATCCATATGCGGATCCACTTGCGATCCGGCAGGCAGACATCTTCAAATCCCGGGTACTCGCAGGCGATAAGCAGAAATGACATCGAGAGTTTTACGAAGACGCACAGACAGCGCTAGGGTGCCTCAGATGTTCCACGCCGCCTCGTCCCCCGTAAGCGCAGCGAGGTCCCGGATCGTCTCCCCCAGTTCCTGGTGGGAGGGTCTGTGACGAACTCGCTGCGACCGCCCGGCCGTAATCGAGCGCCGCTCCCCCCGGCACAGCAGTCGGCGGAGGGAGTGCCGAGTCCGCACTCACCCCGGAATCAGGCCTCGAAGACCGCTACCCAGACCGCTTCGAAGGCGGCCGTCACCGGCTCCGCTCCGAGTACCGAGCCCGGCAGACAGCGCGACGCCTTCTTCGACAACGCCAAGTACCTGGCGATCGTGCTCGTGGCCATGGGCCATGCCTGGGAGCCGCTGAAGAGCCAGAGCCGCATCCTCGAAGCCGCGTACACGATCGTCTACGCCTTCCACATGCCGGCCTTCATCATCATCTCCGGCTACTTCTCGCGCAGTTTCGACATGCGTCCCGACCGGCTCAAGCGGCTGGTGACCGGTGTCGCCGTGCCCTACATCGTCTTCGAAGTGGCGTACGTCCTCTTCAAGCGCTGGGCCGACGACGATCCGTCCCTGCCGATCAGCCTGCTCGATCCCTGGTATCTCACCTGGTTCCTGTGCGCGCTCCTCATCTGGCGGTTGACAACGCCCCTGTGGAAACTGGTGCGTTGGCCGCTGCCGGTCGCACTGGTCATCGCCATGCTCGGGTCCGTCTCGCCGGACATCGGTGACGACCTGGACCTGCAACGCGTACTGCAGTTCCTGCCGTTCTTCGTCCTGGGTCTGGTCATGAAGCCCGAGCACTTCCAGCTGGTGCGCCGCCGCGAGGTGCGCGTCCTGTCGGTGCCGGTCTTCGCCGCCGCGCTGGCCGTGGGCTGGTGGGCGGTGCCGCGGATGAACACGGCCTGGTTCTACCACCGTGACAGCGCGCAGGAACTGGGCCACCAGTGGTGGGTCGGCCCGGTGATGGTGTGCGTGCTCTTCGGCTGCTCGCTGCTGCTCACCGCGTGCTTCTACTCCTGGGTGCCGCGCCGCAAGATGTGGTTCACCGCTCTCGGCGCGGGCACGCTGTACGGCTATCTGCTGCACGGATTCCTGGTCAAGGGCGGCACCTACTGGGGCTGGTTCGACCACGCGTGGCTGCACCGGCCGCTCGGCGAGATCTTCGTGACGCTTGTCGCGGGTGCGGTCGTCACGCTGCTGTGCACGGCGCCGATCCGGCGGATCTTCCACTTCGCGATGGAGCCCAGGATGGAGTGGGCGTTCAAGCGGGACGCGGCGGAACTGGCCCGGGAACGGGCCGGGGTCGGGTCTGCCAGAGCGTAGGCGGTCTCGCGGGTCTCGCGGTCTCGCGGCCTCATCCCGGCGGGAGGTCGAGCAGCGTCCGCATGGCGACGTACTTCTTCGTCAGCCGTGCACGGGTGTGTTCGTCGAGGGCCGCGAGCCGGGCCGGGTCGGCGTTGTGCGCCAGGTCCGACGCCTTGACCAAGAGGGCCCCCGGAGTCGTGCGAATGCGTTTCGCGTACGACTCCGGGGGCTCTCCGTCGCGTTTGGTGAGCGCCAGCACGATGTCCTTCGTACGGCGGGTCAGTGCGGCCTCGTGCAGCCAGTCCTCGGAGAGTGCGTCGTCCTCGACGGCGTCGTGCAGCCAGGCCGCGGCTATCTGTTCGTCGTCGCCCCCTCGCTCGCGGACGCCGTCCGCGACGGCCTGCAGGTGTTCGGCGTACGGCCGACCCGCCTTGTCGGTCTGGGCGGCGTGCGCCTCGCGGGCGAGGGCCTCGACTTCGGCCAGGGTCAGGAGAGTTTGCGTCACTCCTCCAGTGTCTCTCGAACAGGGGGGAGGGTTTCGTTCGTTCGCCCCCGCCGTCCCTACCCGTCCCACCCTTGGGGGCTCCGCCCCCAAACCCCCGCCATCGCCCGAAGGGCTCGTCCTCAAACGCCGGACGGGCCCGGTATGTCAGCCCGTCCGGCGTTTGAGGACGAGGCCGTTCAGGCCGAAGCGGGGGTCTGGGGGCGGCGGGGGCGAGGAAAGTCGGCCGTCAGCGGGTTGGCGCTGGGGCCTCTCGGCAGATCAGGAGTAGCGCACGGTCGTCGTTCACGTCCTTGGCCACCGCCTCGATGAGGTGCCAGGCGGCACCGTGGAAGCCACCGGCGACATAGCGATCGGCTTCGCCGGTGAGACGGTCGATGCCCTCCACGATGTCGCGGTCGGAGGTTTCCACCAGACCGTCGGTGAAGAGCATCAGAACATCGCCGGGACGCAGCGAACCCTTCACGGAGTCGAACTGGGCGCCGTCGTACACCCCGAGGAGCGGACCGTCCGCGACCTTCTCCTCCCAGCGGCCGCTGCCCGCGCTGAGCTGGAGCCCCGGCGGATGCCCGGCGGAGAAGAGCTCGTAGTCACCGGAGTCGAGGTCGAGGACCAGGTGGATCGAGGTGGCGAACCCCTCGTCCCAGTCCTGGCGGAGAAGGTAGCCGTTGGCGGCGGGGAGGAAGGCATGGGGTGGGAGCGATCCCAGGAGGCCACCGAACGCACCGGACAGGAGCAGCGCCCGCGACCCCGCGTCCATGCCCTTGCCGGAGACATCGGTGAGGACGACTTCGAGGGTCCGGCCGCCGTTGGTACGGGCGGCCACCACGAAGTCCCCGGAGAACGACTGCCCGCCCGCCGGCCGCAGCGCCATCTCGCGGTGCCAGCCCAGCGGCAGCTTCGGCAGCTTGCTCTGCACCCGGATACGCTCGCGCAGGTCGAAGAGCATGGTGCCGCCGCGCCGCCACGGCACCCCGACCCGGCTGCGGAACTGCGCGATCACCAGGCCGAAGAAACCGCAGGCCGCGACGACGAGGACCACGCCCGGCGTCACCCGGGACGGGCCCTCCGTGTACGGGCCGAGTTTCACGGACTCCACTATCAGCGCGCTGGCGGCGGCGGCGTACAGACCGAGCAGGCTGGCGGGGCGCAGGAGGAGGCCTCCGGCCACGATCGGGAGGACCAACGCCGCCGGTGAGCACCAGACCGAGTTGACCAGCGTCGTCGCCGCGATCACCGGGATGGTGAGGAGCAGACCGGCCAGCGCGATCCAGTCGGAACCGTCCCCGCGGAAGTAGTCGACGGCGGATCTGCGCAGGCCGGTGCGGGCCCGGTGCCACTGCTTCTTCAACCGGGCCGTGAACGTATCGGCTTCCGCGCGCCGCTCTCGTCCTGCTGCCATTAGTTCGGGACCCTATCCATCGGACCAGGTGCTTGGCACGGGAGGTCCCACTTGTCCCCCGTCCGAGCGCTCAACATCACAGCGAACTGCACGGCGGGCCCCCTTCCGGCCGAGTGGAAATCCCCTCGCCCGTACCGCATTGCCCTGGTAGGCATGGCTTATGACGACTGACTTGCGGGTGCTGCGGCAGGACGACTGGGATACGTGGTACGACAACCTGCTCCGCGCCTTCGGCGGGATGAGAGAGTCGTCCGAGGAGCGCGAGCTGTCGAGCGCGCTCACAGAGTACGACCGTTCCCTGGGCGTCTGGGACGGCAACGAGTGCGTGGGCACCGCGAGCGCCTTCTCCTTCCGGGTCACCGTCCCCGGCGGCGCCTGCGTACCGGCCGCCGGCATCACGATGGTGAGCGTCGCGGCCACACACCGGCGGCGCGGACTGCTGACGTCCATGATGCGGCGGCAGTTGGACGACATCCGCTCGTGGGGCGAGCCGCTCGCCGTCCTGACCGCCTCGGAGCCGATGATCTACAGCCGGTTCGGCTACGGCATCGCGACGCACCAGCACAATGTCGAGATCGACACGACCCGGGTCCGGCTGTCCGTCCCGCCCGGCACCGATGACGTACGGCTGCGGTACGCCGTGCCGGCCGACGTGCTCGACGCGTGCGAGGCGGTGTACGCACGACTGGTTCCGGGGCGGCCCGGCATGCTGGCGCGGCAGCCCGGCTGGGATCGGGCGATGCTGCTGGACCGGGAAAACGGGCGGGACGGCGCGTCGCCGTTGCAGTGCGTGGTCGCCGAGCGGGACGACGCGGTCGTCGGCTACGCCCGGTACCGGATCAAGCCGGGCCACGACCACGGCGGCCCCAGGAACACGATCGTCCTGGATGAACTGGAGGCACTCGGCCCGGCTGCGCACGCGGCGCTGTGGCGGTTCCTCTTCGACATCGACCTCGCCTCCACGCTCCGTGCCCACAACCGCCCCGTGGACGAGGCCTGGCAGCACATGGTGTCCGACATCCGTCGCTGCGGTGTGCGGACGCGGGACTCACTGCACGTACGGCTCGTCGATGTCGGCGCCGCGCTGGAGGCGCGGACGTATCAGGCGCCGGTGGACGTGGTGTTCGAGGTCGAGGACGCGTTCTGCCCCTGGAACGAGGGGCGTTGGCGGCTCACCGGCGACGCCAAGGGCGCGACCTGCGCGCGTACGGGTGACGCGGCCGATCTCTCGCTGTCCGTACGGGAGTTGGGAGCGGCGTATCTCGGCGGGGCGTCCCTGGCCTCGCTCGCGGCGGCGGGGCGGGTGCGCGAGCTGCGGCAGGGGGCACTGACGGAGGCCTCGGTGGGGTTCTCGTCGACGGTCGCGCCCTGGCTGCCGCACGGGTTCTGAGCCCACGGTCAGATTGCTTGGCAGGTCGGGCACCAGAAGAGATTGCGGGCGGCGAGACCGGCGGTGCGGATCTCGCCGCCACAGATGTGGCAGGGCTGGTTCGCCCTGCGGTACACGTAGACCTCGCCGCCGTGGTCGTCCACGCGCGGTGGGCGGCCCATGGCCTCGGGCGTGTGTTCCAGGCGGACGGTGTCGATGCGGTTGTTGCGGACGCCTTCGCGCATCAGCGCGACGAGGTCCGACCAGACGGCGTCCCACTCCTTGGGAGTGATGTCCTTGCCCGCGCGGTACGGGTCGATGCCGTGCCGGAAGAGGACCTCCGCGCGGTAGACGTTACCCACGCCCGCGATGATCTTCTGGTCCATGAGGAGGGCGGCGATCGTCGTACGGCTGCGGGAGACGCGGTGGTACGCGGCCGACGGGTCGGCGTCGGGGCGCAGCGGGTCCGGGCCCAGACGGTCGTGTATCGCCTGTTTCTCGTCGTCCGTGATCAGGGCGCAGGTGGTGGGGCCGCGCAGATCGACGTACGACGTGGGGTTCGCGAGGCGGAGGCGGACCGTTTCGGCGGGGGGCGGGGCGGGGGCGTCGCCGAAGTTCACCTTGCCGAAGAGGCCGAGGTGGATGTGGATCCAGTCGGTAGCGCCGCGGAAGGCCAGGAAGAGGTGTTTGCCGTGGGCTTCCGTGTGGTCGAGAGCGGCGCCGTCGAGGAGGGTGGCGGCGTCGGCGAACTTGCCCTGCGGGCTGGTTACGCGGGTGGGGGTGCCGCCGCCGAACCTGGCCTCGTAGTCCTCGGCCAGCCGGTGAATCGTGTGCCCCTCGGGCACGGGGTCCTCCTGTTTGTGCGGGTGGCCGACGGCGGCTCGGGGGTGTGTTCGCCCCCGCCGCCCCTACCCTCCCCCAAGCTCTCGACTTCGCTCGAGCAGGGGGGACCCCCATCATCCCCGGGGGCTCCGCCCCCGGACCCCCGGCAGGTGGTTGTTTTGCTGCGGGAGGGTGGGGGCTGGGCGCGCAGTTCCCCGCGCCCCTGACCACTTCCAGCCCGTCCGGCGTTTGAGGACGAGGCCGTTCAGGCCGAACGGGGGTCTGGGGGCGGAGCCCCCAGGAACGGGATGGGACGGGTAGGGGCGGCGGGGGCGAGAAACCAACCCCGCCGGGGGCTACGACTGCGGGTGGTGGGCCGGGATGGGCGGCAGGGCGCCCGTCGTCTCGTACTCCGAGAGCATGTCGATGCGGCGGATGTGACGCTCGTCGCCGGAGAACGGCGTACCGAGGAAGGTCTCGACGAACTTGGTCGCCTCTTCCTGGGTGTGCATGCGCGCGCCGACAGCCACGACGTTGGCGTTGTTGTGCTGGCGGCCCAGCGACGCCGTCTCCTCGCTCCAGGCGAGCGCGGCACGCACCCCGTCCACCTTGTTCGCGGCGATCTGCTCACCGTTGCCCGAGCCGCCGATCACGATGCCGAGGGCGTCGGGGTCGGCCGCCGTGCGCTCCGCGGCGCGCAGGCAGAACGGCGGATAGTCGTCCTGGGCGTCGTAGATGAGGGGGCCGCAGTCGACGGGCTCGTGGCCGGCGGCCTTGAGCCACTCGACGAGGTGGTTCTTGAGTTCGAAACCGGCATGATCGGAGCCGAGATACACGCGCATGCTCCGAGTGTGACACGCCTGTTTCGGACCGGCCTCGCGGGGTGCCGCCAACGAAAACTGTGAGCAACACTACAAACCTAATGGAAAGCTCAGGTAACGATCTGGATTCAGAGGTTCACGAATTCCTTTACCTCAGATTCACTGGACCGGCTTGTTACACCGCTCGCACGAGTCCCCACCTCACTCGTGCGCACCCGGCGCAAAGGAATTCCCCCCTCATGACCTCGCAGCCGACCCCCACAAAGGCCGCAAGCGGCCCCGGAGGCCCCGAAGAACCTGGTGGCCTCCACGCCGGACTCAAGAACCGTCACCTCTCCATGATCGCCATCGGTGGTGTCATCGGAGCCGGGCTCTTCGTGGGCTCCAGCTCCGGTATCGCCACCGCCGGACCCGGCATCCTCCTGTCGTACGCCCTCGTCGGCACGCTCGTGGTGCTGGTGATGCGGATGCTCGGCGAGATGTCCGCCGCCAATCCGACCTCCGGCTCCTTCTCCGCCCACGCCGACCGCGCGCTCGGACGCTGGGCCGGGTTCTCGATCGGCTGGCTGTACTGGTTCTTCTGGGTGGTCGTGCTCGCCGTCGAGGCGACCGCCGGGGCCAAGATCCTCGAAGGGTGGATTCCCGCCGTTCCGCAGTGGGGGTGGGCGCTCATCGTGATGATCGTGCTCACCGCGACCAACCTCGTCTCCGTCGGCTCGTACGGTGAATTCGAGTTCTGGTTCGCCGGGATCAAGGTCGTGGCGATCGGCGCGTTCATCGTGGTCGGCGGGCTCGCCATCTTCGGATTGCTGCCGGGCGTCGACGCCCAGCAGGCCGGCCTCGGGAACCTCACCGACCACGGCGGCTTCCTGCCCAACGGGCCCGGCGCGATTCTCACCGGCGTGCTCCTGGTCGTCTTCTCCTTCATGGGCAGTGAGATCGCGACCCTCGCGGCCGGCGAGTCCGAGGACCCGCAGCGGGCCGTCACCAAGTCCACGAACAGCATCATCTGGCGGATCGGCGTCTTCTACCTCGGCTCGATCTTCGTCATCGTGGCCCTGCTGCCGTGGAACGACCCGTCCATCAAGGACAAGGGCTCGTACGTCGCCGCCCTCGACTCCCTCGGTATCGCGAACGCCGGTCAGATCATGAACTTCATCGTGCTGACGTCCGTGCTGTCCTGCCTCAACTCCGGGCTCTACACGGCCTCCCGCATGGCCTTCTCACTCGGCCGGCGCGGGGACGCGCCCAAGGCCTTCGCGAAGACGACCTCGCGCGGTGTGCCGCTGGCCGCCATCGTCGTCTCGGTCGTCTTCGGCTTCGTGGCCGTCTTCTTCAACTACAAGTTCCCGGACTCGGTCTTCCTCTTCCTGGTCAACTCCTCCGGCGCGGTGGCCCTGTTCGTCTGGCTGGTCATCTGCTTCTCCCAGCTGCGGATGCGGAAGATCATCCAGCGCGAGTCGCCGGAGAAGCTCGTCGTGAAGATGTGGCTGTACCCGTACCTGACCTGGGCGGCCGCCGCGCTGATCGTCTTCGTGCTCGGCTACATGCTGACCGACACGGAGCACGACGGGCGCGAGACCGTACTGCTGTCGCTGCTCGTCGCCGCGGTGGTGCTGGCGATCGCCCTGGTGAAGGAGAAGCTGCGCGGCGGAGCCAAGGCGGCGAAGGCCGCGGGCACCGATACGGAAACCAGTGCGCCGCTGGGTGGCGGAGAGCCGGCCGACGCCGTGTCCGACGCTCGCTGAGCGCGGTGGCATGAGGGGAGGGGGTCCGGGGCAGTGCGGTCGCACTGCCCCGGACCCCCTCCCCTTTCTTTGTGTGTGCGTGTTTCTCCGCGTGTGCGCGCGGCTCACAGGGGCGTGAAGCTCTTCTTGACCTCGTCGTAGACGCGGATCGCGGCGGCCTCGATGTCCGGGTGGTACCAGGTGCTGATCTCGTAGGACGTGCCGCCCGAGCGGAAGCCGAGCAGCCGGACGTGCCAGAGGCGTCCCTTGGCGGTGACGGAGTACTCCCAGGAGACCGCGGGGGCGTTGCGGAACGTGGTGCGCTCCAGGCGGATCCGCTGGTAGTTCAGCCCCTTGCTGGTGTCCGCCTCCGCCTGCTGCCACTGCGCCAGCAGGTCGCCCCGGGCAGGCCTCGCGTTCGCCACGATCTCCTGTGCGCGGTCGGGCGAGGTGTAGTGCACCTCGGAGCCGCTCTGCGCCACCCGCTGCCAGCTCTTGGGCGGGACCCATGCGTACAGCCCGGCCTCCTTGCGGGCGCCCGCGGGCAGGCTCGGCGGCCGGGACGTGCCCTCGACGGTGGGTGACGGGGAGGAGACCGTCGACACCGATGAGGAGGAGGAGGACGGGGACGCGCCGTTCGTGTCGCGGGAGGACCCGTCGGTCATCGCGACGATGAGCCAGACAGCGGCGCCCGCGACCACCACACCACCGGCTGCGGCGAACCCCATCCTGCGCCGGCTCCGCCGCGGGCCTGACGGCACGACGGGGCCGGGGAGTTCACCCGGCGGCAACGCTGCGGATCCGGGGACTGTCGGGTATGTCGCGAGGGACGCGGGGGAGGAAGGGGCTGGGGAGGGGATGGGGGTTGGGGTTGGGGTTGGGGTTGGGGCTGGGGTTGGGGACGGGGACGGGGACGGGGAGGGGGCTTCCGAGCGGACCTGCGAGTGCGCCTCGGTGGCGGGGGGTTCGGCGGCTGCGGTGGGCAAGGGCTCGGGTGTGGCCTGCCCGGGGTCGGGTGGGCTCTTCTGCGTGTGAGTGCGTTGCGCTGGTATCGCGTCGTGGACGGAATCGGGCTCGGACTCGGACTCGGATTGATGTTCGGGCTCGGGCTGAGGTTCGGGCTCAGGTTCGGACTCGCGCTCACGCTCCGGCTCCGGTTGCGGCTGCGGCTGCGGCTGCGACGGCGGGCTCTGTGCCGCGCGTATGAGCTCCGCTTCCAGGAGCACGGGAGTGCGCGACTCCTCATGGGCGGGGGGTACGGGCGGCACGAGTTCCGGCGGTTCGGGCGTCTCTTGTGCTTGCGGTGCTTGTGGTGCTTGTGGCATCTGTCGCGTCGGGGCGGGCTCGCTCTCTCCCTCCGGGAACGCGATCGGCCGCAACGCCGTCCCCAGTTCGTCCAGGCCGGGCCGAGTCGACGGTTCCTTGTCCAGGAGGGCAGCCAGGATGTCCCGCAAGTCACCTGCGGAGGAGGGAAGTTCCGGCTCCTCGTACAGCACGGCGTGCAGCGTCGCCAGGGTGGTCGCGCGGGAGAACGGGGAGCGTCCGCCGAGGGCCGCGCAGAGCGTCGCACCGAGGGACCACACGTCGGACGGCGGGCCCTGCGGGCGGCCGGAGACGCGCTCGGGCGCCATGTAGTCGGGTGAGCCCACCAGCATCCCGACCATGGTGAGCGCCTCCGCGTCCTGGAGTGCGGCGATACCGAAGTCGGTGAGAACGACCCGCCGGCCGCGCCGCTCGACCAGGACGTTGCCCGGCTTGATGTCCCGGTGCAGCACTCCCCCGGCGTGCACCTGGCTCAGGGCCGCCACCAGTTCGAGCCCGATCCGGGCCACGGCGGGCGGGGCGAGCGGGCCGTCCTCCACCACCATCTGTTCGAGGGAACGGCCTGCGACCAGTTCCATGACGATCCACAGTCGCTCGCCCTCGTCCACGACGTCGTAGATACGCACCACGTTGGGATGGTCGATCCGGGCCGTGGCCCTGGCTTCGCGCAGCGTGCGTTCCCGGCGGGTGCGGGTGTCCTCCGGATCGAGTCCGTCGATCCGCATTTCCTTGACGGCGACCAGCCGGTCGAGCATTTCGTCGGTCGCTCGCCACACCCGCCCCATTCCCCCCTGCCCAATACTCTCGGCCAATCGATATCGACCCGTCACCAATAATCCCGGAACGCCACCACGCGTATTCCCCGTCAATCCCCTGCACCCCCTCAACACCCGCCACAATCGCCCGTCACAGCAGAAACATAATGGTCACACTTCACGCCGTACCAGCATAGTGTGGAGAAATCTTGTGGTACCTCTTCAAGTACTGCGAATTCAGGCGCAGCCAAGGGGGACGAACATGAGTTCTCGTCACACGACGACCATCGCGGGATCGCTGCTCGCGGCATCTTTCTCGGCCGTGATGATCCTTTCCTACACCGCCGTCGCGGACGACCAGGGGCCGGGAAGCAGCAAGGGAGGAAAGGCAGTCGACGAGGCACCGGCGGGCGTCAAGCTGACCACGGAACTGCCCGAGAAGATCACGGTCGACAACAGCTCGCAGGAGACGGCGATTACCGCCACCGTAAAGAATGAGGGGACCAAGGAAAGCGACAAGATCCGGCTTTTGGTGGTCGGTTTCGACGGCCTCCAGGTCAAGAGCGTCAAGGGCTGCACCGCGATGGCCGAAGCGGATCTGCCCGAGGGGTCGAACAGTGGTTTCATTTGCGATGTCGGTAATCTCGCGGCCGGAAAGTCGAAGTCGTACGCCGTCGACGCGACCTTCGACCTGAGCAAGACCGGAAAGATCTGCCTGCCGGTCCAGGACAGCGACGGGAAAAAGACGTTCTGGCAGCAGGGACCGGTGCCGTTCGGTGCGGCGAACCCGTCGCCGAACGCCCCCACCACCCCGCTTCTCCTCGACACCGAGAACAACCCGGTGACACCCGGCGGCGACCAGCTGCCCGAGACCGGCGTCGAGAATGACGTCCTACCACTCGGTGCGGCGGGGGCGGCGCTCATCTCTGCCGGGGCGGTGGGCCTGTGGTGGGCGCGGCGACGACCCCGGCAACAGCAGCAGTCCTGAGCCCGCTCACAGACAAAGCGGGCCGGGATGCCCTGTGTGGCATCCCGGCCCGCTTTTCCGCAGGAACCTTTTCCGCAGGAACTACGGCGTCACCGGTTGAGGAACTTCCAGGCCGTGGGCAGCACACCCATCGCCAGCGCCGCCTTGAGGGCGTCGCCGATCAGGAACGGGGTGAGGCCCGCCGCGATCGTCGCGCTGAACGACATGCCGGTGGCGGCGGCCAGGTACGGGAGGCCGACCGCGTAGATGATCGCCTCGCCCAGCAGCATCGTGCCCGCCATGCGCAGCATCGAGCGGTCGGCGCCGCGGCGTGCGAGCGCGCCCACGGCGGCGGAGGCGAACAGCATGCCGAGGACGTAGCCGAGGGAGGGGGCCGCGGCGCCGGAGCCGCCTTCGGCGAACCACGGCATGCCTGCCATGCCGACCAGCGCGTACACGAGGAGCGACAGGAAGCCGCGGCCCGCGCCCAGCGCCGTGCCCACGAGGAGGGCGGCGAAGGTCTGGCCGGTCACCGGTACCGGGGAGCCCGGCACGGGCAGCGCGATCTGGGCGGCGAGGCCGGTGAGCGCGGCGCCACCGAGCACGAGGGCGGCGTCCCTGACGCGGGAGGCCGGCAGCAGGTCGGCGAGGACCTCGCCGGGGCGGATGCCTGTGCGGGACGTGGCGGCAGCGGTGCTCATGGGGACTCCGGCGGGTGGCTGGGGTTCGGGACACGGTGACGCTATCCCAGGGGGCTTGCGGGGATCACCATCAGCGCTCGACAAAGCGGGGATCGGGGGGTTGGTGGATCTCTGACAAAGAGTGCGGTGTACACCTGCGGGGGCGTGATGCTGGTCACTGGGGTGGGGTCGTCTTGTCCGCGGAGGGGGGTGGCTGGGGACTGTAGAGTCCCGCCAAATCGGCCACACCCGGCGCCGTGCCCGGCGGGTTCTTCGCCCCCGCGGCCGCAAGATCCATCCACCGCGCCACAAGGGGACGTGGCGAGTCCCGCAAGATCCTCGACCTGTTCCAGTCGTACGTCACCCGCCCGGAGAACGTCCTGCGTCACCGCTGGTCGCCGAACCAGCTCGTGCTGTTCGACAACCGGATCACCCAGCACTACGCCATCGACAACTACGACGGCCTGCCGCGCCGCCTGCACCGCGTGACCGTCGCCGGTGACGTGCCGGTCGGAATCGAGGGCAAGGAGAGCCACTCGATCGCGGGCGACGCCTCGCACCACACGTCCGTGGCATGACGCCCGGATGACCCATAGGTGACCATTCCTTTACGTTGCGTACGGCGCGCGTCCGCATACTGGGCAGCCTCTTCCTCTGAGCGGAGAGGCTGCCCAGACTGTGGGGGTTTTTGCCCACACGCACGTTCTCGTGCGTACGCACGCACTCGCACGTAAGGGACCACCCGCACCCATGTCCCGCACCACCCTCGACGCCCCGCCCGGTACGACCGACACGGGCGTCTCCCTCTCCCACGGCCTCAAGCAGCGCCACCTCTCGATGATCGCCCTCGGCGGGGTGATCGGCGCGGGCCTGTTCGTCGGCTCCGGCGCGGGTATCGCCGCTGCCGGACCGTCGATCGTGATCGCGTACGCCGTCTCCGGTCTGCTCGTCATGCTGGTGATGCGGATGCTCGGCGAGATGTCGGCCGCGTATCCGTCCTCGGGCTCCTTCTCGGCGCACGCCGAGCGGGCGATCGGCCCCTGGGCCGGCTTCACCGCCGGCTGGTCGTTCTGGGTCCTGCTCTGCACGGCCGTCGGCCTGGAGGGCATCGGCGCGGCGAAGATCGTCACCGGCTGGCTGCCCGGTACCCCCGAGTGGGCCTGGGTGGCCCTCTTCATGGTGGTCTTCTGCACCGCGAACCTCGCCGCCGTGAAGAACTTCGGCGAGTTCGAGTTCTGGTTCGCCGCGTTGAAGGTCGGCGCGATCAGCCTGTTCCTCGTCCTCGGCGTGCTGGCCATCGCCGGGGTGCTGCCCGGCACGGACTCCCCCGGGGCCTCGAACCTGAGCGACTTCCTGCCGCACGGCAGCGAGGGGCTGGTCATCGGCCTGCTCGCGTCGGTCTTCGCGTACGGCGGTCTGGAGACCGTGACGATCGCGGCGGCCGAGTCCGAGAACCCGGTCCAGGGCGTGGCGAGCGCGGTCCGTACGGCGATGTGGCGCATCGCGCTCTTCTACATCGGCTCGATGGCGGTCATCGTCACCCTCGTCCCGTGGGACTCCAAGGAGGTCGTCGAGAAGGGCCCGTACGTCGCCGCCCTGGACCAGCTGGGCATCCCGGGCGCCGGTCAGCTGATGAACGTGGTCGTCCTGGTGGCCCTGCTCTCGGCGATGAACGCCAACATCTACGGCTCCTCGCGCATCGCCTACTCGCTGGTGGAGCGGGGTCAGGGCCCGAAGGCGCTGGGCGCGGTGTCCGGCGGGGTTCCGCGCGTCGCCGTGCTGGTCTCCTGCGTCTTCGGCTTCGTCTGCGTACTGCTGAGCTACTGGCGGCCCGACGACGTCTTCCCCTGGCTGCTGAACATGATCGGTGCGGTGATCCTGGTCGTCTGGATCTTCATCGCGGTGTCGCAGCTGCGGCTGCGGCGCACGGTGGAGCGCGAGGCGCCCGAGAGGCTGGTCGTACGGATGTGGCTGTTCCCGGCGCTGACGTGGGTGGCGCTGGCCGGTATGGTCGCGATCTTCGTCCTGATGGCCCGGGAGCCGGACACGCGGGTGCAGCTGTACTCGACGGGCGGGATGACGCTGCTCCTGGCGGCGGTCGGGTACGCCTGGCAGCGGGCGCGCGTCACCGGCAACTGACGTCCCTCACCCGTGAAAGGCCCTCGCGTACGCCACGCGAGGGCCTTTTTGTTGCTAACGTGCAGTTGCAATATGTTCGCAATAAGAGATCGGAGGGGACTCGTCGTGCCCGCCCAAACAACCTCTCCTGTTCGAACACGCGCGCGGTTGATCACTCGCTGTGGTGGGCATCACCAGTTGTCAACCCCCGGTGGCCCCAGTCCCGATACGTTGGCGGAGGCAGGTCAGCGATCTGCCCGGCGGCCGGGAGGGTCGTCGCCGGACGGGCCTCACCGCCGTCAAACTCCCCGGAGCGATCCAGGGGAGAGTCTCCAGCCCTCGGGCAGGAGAGAACTCCAATGGCACAACATGAGCGGAAACGGTGGCATCGAGCTGAAGTTCCCACGGGACTTCGGCTCCTTTGCCTTGCCCCGGCCAGCGCCGCGACCACGCAGGGCTCCGGCTGGGGCGTCCTCGCCCATGAACCGCTCAGCGGCCGGCTGATCGTCGAGCAGGTCTACGACCACCAGGGCAACGTCGGCCAGGGCGCGACCCCGATCCTGGTCTTCGACGCCTGGGAGCACGCCTTCTACCTCCAGTACAAGAACCAGAAGGTCGACTTCGTCCGAGGCCATGTGGCAGGTCGTCAACTGGCAGGACGTGGCCCGCCGTTACGCCGCAGCGAAGTCCCGCGCGGATGTGTTGCTGCTCGCCCCCTGAGGGATGTATGAAACGTCCTGCTCGTGATCGTCTTCTCACCCTTCACGCGGCAGGCGGAGAAACGGGAGCCCCCGCGAGGACGTGACTCGCGGGGGCCTTCCCCTCCCCAGGGTCCACCGATCGGTGGACGACAAGTTCAACCGAGTACCCGTGTCCGCCAACTGGCCTGGCCGGGCAGGCTTTTGGGCATGAACTCATTCACCGTGGGCGTGGCGCGCTGGAGCGCTCGGCACCCTTGTCGGTGGTGGCGATGGAGCGGGGGTTGCTGCGGCGGCCCTGAGGCCGCTCAGCCGCACGGCACGTTGAGGGACAGCAAGGCCGCGGTCCCGTCCGTCATCCGGAGTTCGGTGACCGCCGCGTTGCCCAGCCGCGGGAGCACCCGGCGGTATTCGCCCAGCGGGATGGACAGCAGGGAACAGAGCACCAGCCGGAGCAGGGTGTTGTGGGCGACGACCAGGACGCGTTCGCCGGGGTGGGCGCTCGCGATGCGGCGCAGCACGGCGGCGCCGCGGGCCGCGGCGGTCCGGGGGTCCTCCGCCTCCGGGAAGGGGTACGACACCGGGCAGGTCCGGAACGCCTTCGCCCGCGCCGGGTTCTCGGCCTCGAACTCGGCGAGGGTGCGGCCCTCCACGACGCCGAAGTCGCATTCGCGCAGGGCGGGTTCGCGGTGCGCGGCGAGGCCGAGGGCGCGGCAGGCGGGTTCGGCGGTGGCGACGGCACGAGAGAGCGTCGACGTCCAGACGGCGTCCACGGGGTGGGCGGCGATCCAGCGGCCGAGGGCCTCCGCCTGAGCCCGGCCCTCATCCGTGAGGGGGACGTCACTCACTCCCGCGTAGCGGTTCTCGGCGTGCCAGACGGTCTGGCCGTGCCGGGCCAGCAGCAGGGTCGTGCCCGCCAGAGGTGCGGGGCTCATGGCGTCGGTCGCGCTCGTCGTCGTACTCATGACCCCGCAGTATCCAGGTCGAGGCCTGCTCGCGCGGGCGGGTCGGCGAAAAGCGGAATGGCTCTTGCCGGAACCCCCTGGGGGCTTAGGATCGCGGGTCCAGGAGATCCGTCCGGTGCGGAGGTGCTCGTGAGCAAGTACTTGGACTGCCTGAACTGCGGCACGATGCAGAACTTCCGCCTGCTGGAACCCCCCGAGAAGGCGGCGGTCAAAGTGATCACGCAGGCGGACTACGTGGATGACTACTGGCGCTGCGAGGCCGCCCGCTGCCTGCGGTTCCAGCGCTGGTACGCCAAGGGGGACGGGGGCACCCTCCCCGAGGAGTTCCTGGCCCCCGCCCCGGACAGGACCTAGAGGTTGCTGAAGTCCGGCCCCGCCGTCCGCGTCCGCTTGATCTCGTAGAAGCCCGGGGTCGAGGCGACGAGCAGCGTGCCGTCCCAGAGCCTGCCGGCGGCCTCACCCTTCGGGGCCGGGGTGACGACCGGACCGAAGAAGCCGACCTGCTCGCCGTCGGCGCCCGGGACCGCGATCACCGGCGTGCCGACGTCCTGGCCGACCTTCTCGATGCCCTCCTTGTGGGAGGCACGCAGCTCGGCGTCGAACTCGAAGTCCTCCTGGTCGGCGTAGTCGATCAGGTCGGCGGGGAGGCCGACCTCGTCGAGGGCCGCCACGATCGCCTCGCGGGTCGGGCCCTGGCCGTCGTTGTGGAAGCGGGTGCCGAGCGCGGTGTAGAGCGGGCCGAGGACATCGTCGCCGTGCTTCTGCCAGGCGGCGGTCACGACGCGGATCGGCTGCCACGCGGTGGTGGCCAGCATCTCGCGGTACTCCTCGGGCAGCTCGTCCAGCTTGGGCTCGTTCAGCACGGCGAGGCTCATGATGTGCCAGCGGACCTCGATGTCCCGGACCTTCTCCACTTCCAGGACCCAGCGCGAGGTCATCCAGGCCCAGGGGCAGAGCGGGTCGAACCAGAAGTCGACGGGGGTCTTGGCGGAGGTCGTCTCGGGCATGTCGCTCCTCGGAAGATGGTCTTTCCCCAGCCAACACCGACGGTCGCCCGCCCCATTCCCGGTGTCCGCCGCCGTTCCCACTGTCCGGCGTCAGGGGCCCATGGCAGGATCGGCCCTGTCCGCTATATCGCCATGACACCCCGAGGGAGTGCCGCACGTGCCCGGTGAGAATCTGTCCCGCGACGAGGCCCAGGAGCGGGCGGCCCTGCTGTCCGTGGACGGGTACGAGGTGTCCCTCGACCTGCGATCCGCCGTGGGGGACACCGAGGCCGAGCCGCGCACCTTCCGCTCGGTGACCACGATCCGCTTCCGCTGCGCCGAGCCCGGCGCGGCGAGCTTCGCCGACCTGATCGCGCCGAGCGTCACCGCCGTCTCACTCAACGGCAGGGACCTCGACCCCGGCGCCGTCTTCGACGGAACACGCGTCCAGCTCGAAGACCTCCAGGCCGACAACGAGCTGGTCGTCGACGCGCAATGCGCCTACTCCCGCACCGGCGAGGGCATGCACCGCTTCGTCGACCCCGAGGACGGCGAGGTCTACCTCTACACCCAGTACGAGCCCGCCGACTCCCGGCGCGTGTTCGCGAACTTCGAGCAGCCGGACCTCAAGGCGCCGTTCCGGTTCGAGGTGCGGGCGCCCGAGGAATGGGTCGTCTGGAGCAACGGTGTCGGTGAACTCGCCGACGGCGTATGGCGGTTCGCCGAGACCAAGCCGATCTCGACGTACATCACGGCGTTCGCGGCGGGCCCGTACCACTACGTCACGGACCGCTACTCCCGCACCTTCGACGACGGTACGACGCTGGAGATCCCGCTCGGCGCGATGTGCCGCAAGGGCCTCGCCCCGCACTTCGACGCCGACGACGTGTTCCTGGTGACGAAGCAGGGGCTGGACTTCTTCCACGACCACTTCGACTACCCGTACCCGTTCGGGAAGTACGACCAGGCGTTCGTGCCCGAGTACAACCTCGGCGCGATGGAGAATCCCGGGCTCGTCACCTTCCGCGAGGAGTACATCTTCCGCGGGAAGGTCACGCAGACGGCGTACGAGGGCCGGGCGAACGTCATCCTGCACGAGATGGCGCACATGTGGTTCGGCGACCTCGTCACCATGGAGTGGTGGGACGACCTGTGGCTCAAGGAGTCCTTCGCCGACTTCATGGGCGCGTTCTCGCTGGTGGAGGCGACCCGCTTCAAGGACGGCTGGATCACCTTCGCCAACCGCCGCAAGGCCTGGGCGTACCGCGCCGACCAGCTCCCCTCCACCCACCCGATCACGGCCGACATCCACGACCTCGAGGACGCCAAGCTCAACTTCGACGGCATCACGTACGCCAAGGGCGCGTCCGTACTGAAGCAGTTGGTGGCGTACGTCGGCCGCGACGCGTTCCTCGAAGGCGCCCGCCGTTACTTCAAGCGGAACGCGTACGGCAACACGCGCCTCGGCGACCTCCTCTCCGTCCTGGAGGAGACGAGCGGCCGCGACCTGGCGACCTGGTCGCGGGCCTGGCTGCAGACGGCCGGGGTCAACTCCCTCACTCCGCAGGTGATCCTGAGCGCGGAGGGCCGCATCACCGAACTGGCCGTGCTGCAGGAGGCGCCGGAGTCCCACCCCGAACTGCGCCCGCATCGCGTGGCGGTGGGTCTGTACCGGCGCTCGCCCGGCGGCGCCCTGGAGCGGTACGCGCGCGCCGAGGTGGACGTCGAGGGCCCGCGCACGGTGGTCGGTGAGCTGGTCGGCGCCGACGCCCCCGAGCTGGTCCTCGTCAACGACGACGACCTGACGTACTGCAAGATCCGCTTCGACGAGAACTCGCTGGCCGCACTCCGGGACCGGCTCGGCGACATCACCGACCCGCTGGCTCGCGCCCTGTGCTGGTCGGCGCTGTGGAACCTCACCCGGGACGCGCTGATGCCGGCGCGGGACTTCGTGGACCTGGTGCTGCGTTTCGCGGGCCGCGAGTCCGACATCGGTGTGCTCCAGATGCTGCACGCCTGGGTCTACTCGGCGCTCACCCACTACGCGGCGCCCGACTGGCGCACCGAGGGCGGGCGGCTGCTCGCCCAGGGCGCCCTGACGGAACTGCGGCTCGCCGAGCCCGCCGGTCAGCACCAGCTCGCCTGGGCCCGCTTCTTCGCGACGGTCGCCTCCGAAGAGGCCGATCTTCAGCTTCTCCGGGGCCTGTTGGAGGGCAGCGCGAAGATCGACGGCCTGGACGTCGACCAGGAACTGCGCTGGGCGTTCCTTGAACCGCTGGCCGCGCGCGGCGTCGCGGACGAGTCCACGGTGGCCGCCGAACTCGCCCGCGACGACACGGCCTCCGGCAAGCGCCACCAGGTCCGCGCTCTCGCCGCCCGCCCGTCGGCGGCGGTCAAGGCACAGGCCTGGGCGGCGGTCGTGGAGTCCGACGCGCTCTCCAACGCCCTCGTCGAGGCGACGATCGCGGGCTTTGTCCAGCCGTCCCAGCGGGAGCTGCTCGCGCCGTACGCCGCGAAGTACTTCGCCGCGATCGAACGCGTCTGGGCCGACCGCTCCATCCAGATCGGCATGGACGTGGTGAAGGGCCTGTTCCCGTCCCTCCAGGACCCGCAGACGACGCTGGACGCGACGGACACGTGGCTGACGACCCACGAGAACGCGGCCCCGGCGCTGCGCCGGCTGGTACTGGAGGCGCGGGACGATCTGGCTCGGGCCCTGCGGGCACAGGGGTGTGACGAGGCGGCGACGGCCGAATAGCTCCTGCCGGGTGGGGCACCGATTCCGTCGGTGCCCCACCACCATGGATCCACCGATCCCGTTGATTGCGTCGGTCCCACGGCGGTTACGAAATACAGGTATGGAAAGCCGTAACCCCTACCGCTCCCCATCCGGACCAGCGCCTTTCGGCAGTCGAACGCCCGTACTTTAGGGCGAGCTTGTCCGGATTTGTCGACGGGCGTGTAACAGCGGTTAGGGGACGGATCGGACGCGGGAAACCCCCGGTCATGAACCACAACACCCCGCTCTCCCCCCGCCCCCTGCGCCACCTCTCCGAGGTACGGCGGCGCGTACTGACCACCGCCCAGCTGCGCGCCCACGGCGTCACGGCCGCCCGAGCGAACGAGCAGTGCCGGCCCGGCGGCCCCTGGCAGCAGATCCTCCCCGGCGTCTTCCTGCTCCACCCCGGCCCGCCCACCTCCGAGGAACGCCTGCACGCGGTCCTGCTGTTCGCCGCCCGCTCCCCCCTGCCCGACCCGGCCACCGGCATCCCCGCCCAGCCGGGCGCCGAACAGCCGCACGCCCCCCACCCCTCCACGGACGCGCTGATCACGGGCCTGGCGGCACTGACCCTGCACGGCTTCTCGTCGGCGCCCCCGCTGACCTCCCTCGACCGGATCGACGTCCTGGTCACGCGCCTGCGCCGGCTCCGCTCGCACGGCTGCGCCCACATCGTCCGCACCGCCGCCCTCCCCGCCCCCTGCTACGTCACCGGCGTCCCGGTCGCCCCCGTCCCGCGCGCCCTCGCCGACGCGGTCGCGGAACTGGAGGACGCGGGCGCGGTACGCCGACTGCTGACCGAGGCGGTACGCGGCAACCACTGCGAACCAACTGCGGTGGTACGGGAGTTGACCGAGGCGAGGCTGCTGAACCGCCCGCACGTCGTGGACGCCGTCGACTCCCTCCTCGCCGAGGGCCGGGTGATCGCGGAGGACCGCCTGTACCGGATGGTGCGGGAGTACGGCCTTCCCGACCCGGTGTGGAACGTCGACCTGCGCCTGCCCGGCGGCCCCCACCTCGGCGACCTCGACGCCTACTGGCCCGAGCAGGCGGTGGCGGTCGAGCTGGACACCCGCGCCCCCCGCCAGGACGAGGACGCCCTCTGGTCGGAGTACGCCCGCAAGCGCGAGCACCTGGAGCGGCTCGGCATCACGGTCGTGTACCTCACTCCGCGCAAGCTGCGCGACGGGCTGGAGCAGCAGGCCACGGTCGTACGCACCGCCCTGATGGCGTCGAACGACCGCGATCCGGCGGCGTATGTCGTGGTGCTTCCCCGGTAGTGACGGTCCGGGAAAGCGTCAGGAGGGGAGAGGAGGGGCCGCCGGGTTGCCGGCGGCCCCTCCTCATACGGCTACCGGGATTCATTCGCAGTGCATCGGGTTTCAGGACTCTCAGCAGAGTCTTTCAGCCCGGTGGTGAAGTGAATCTGAGGGTGGCGACGCGGAGCGTCGCCGAACGCGCGGCCCGGCTCTGAAAGCTGCGCCACACTCCTAGGGCCCTGTTCCAAGTTCAAGGCCGAGGGGGTCGGTTCCGGCGGGTCAGTTTCGGCGGGGCACGGTGAAGTAGTCGTACGCGGAGGAGCCCGAGCCACCGAGGCTGAGGGTCAGGACGGTGCCGTAGCGTGCCCGCGCGGCTGCCACGCTCATCGGGGACTCCGGAGCGGTCGAGCAGCGCAGGTAGATCCCGGCCCCCTCCGGGGGGCACGGGGCAGGCTCCTCGACCCGGTTCGGAAGCGGCAGGTCCGGCCGGTCCCAGTCGATCCGCAGCCCCGGGGCTTCGAGCGTCGGCGCGGGCATCAGGGTGCCGTCCGAAAACCGGCCGCGATCACGGTGGTAGTCGAGCGCGTAGGTCACGGTGCCGGCCGCGTACGACAGGTCCCGCCCCTCGCCGTCCTGCGGCCCCCAGGTCGCGATGTCGGCCGCTCGGATTCGGGGCAGCGTGTCCGTGATGTCTCCCTGAACGCCGAAGTAGGCGTCGGCCCGCATACCGCACTCGAGGGTGTGCGGAGACCGGTTGTTCTCGAAGATCGAGCCGTTGGAGAACCTGGCGCAGGAGTCGGTGAAGCGCGTGAGCACGTGCTCCAGGCCTTCGACAGCGGTCAGTTGCTCGATGAGGGAGCGCATCTTCTGCTCCTCCGCCGCCCTGCGGGACTCCGCTGCGGGCGACGTGGCCTGCGTCCGCAGTTCCGTCTCCGACGGCTCGCTGGAGCACGCCGCCGACAGCCCCACCAGGGCGAATATCAGCAGCAGTCCGCCCGCTCGGGCGCACCGCCCGCGGACTCGGTGCCACCGGGCCGCCACGGTCTCCTTCATCTCTGCACCTCCGCCCCCCACCTTCCGGTGAGGCGGGGGCCGGGTGCATGAGTGCGCGTACTCAGGTTCCGCCCGGCGGGCGACCGGTCCGCTGCCCGCCCGACGTGCCTCAGCCCTTCTTCAGCACCAGTTCCGTGTTGCGGTCGCGCGATGTGCCGCTCAGTTCCGGGTTTCGGCCCGGGGTGTTGTAGGAGAGTTCGCGGTACAGGGCGGCGAGGCCGGTTTGGGTGAGGTCGGAGTAGTCGGTGCGGTGGGGGGCCGCGGACTCGATGAGGGTGGTGAAGAGGGAGAGGGTGCCGTCCTTGTTGTCGACGACCTCGATGATGCGGGCGAGGTGCGGGAAGTCGACGTGCGAGGCGGTGTTGATCTCCCAGAAGGAGCCGTTGTTCGGCGCGGAGTGCGGGATGATCTCGTTCCTGTGGGTGTGGCCGTTCACCCAGGCCAGGACGTTGCGGTGCCGGGAGAGGGTGGAGACGACCTCCTCGCCGTCGTGGCGCTTCTCGGCCGGGCGGGCGGGGTCGGCGCGACGGTTGGTCATCGACTTGCTGGTGTGGTGGCTGAAGATGATCGCGTACGAGTCCGCGTTGTCGCGCAGCGTCTTGTCCAGCCACTTCAGCTGGGCTGTGCCGATGGAGCCCAGGTAGTGGCCGCCCGGGTCGGTGGTGTCGAGGCTGATGCCGAGGATGTCGTCGGCGATGCGGAAGGCGTAGTACTGGGTGCCCGCGGCGACGTTCGCCTGCGAGTAGCCGTGGCCGACCGGGCCGGGCCCGGTGTTCGCCGGGTCGAGGTGCGCCTTGAGGTACTCAGCCGGCGTGAAGGGGGCGCGCGACTCGTCCGGGGTGACCGAGCGGAGCTGCCGCGCCTGGGCCTTGAGCAGGTCCCGGAGCTGGGTGCCCTTCGGGTCCTTGTCGTTCTTGATGGAGGCGCGCAGATCGACGCTCTGCGACGCGGGCAGCGACATCAGCTTCTTGCCGCCGACGGCGAACTCGGCGAGGAAGGAGTCGCCGTGCCGGTAGCAGCCCAGCGGCATCGCGTCGTGGTTGCCGACCGTGGAGTACCAGGGCAGCCCGAGGCCGGGGCTTTGCAGCTCGCGGATGGCGGCGGCCAGGAAACCGTGCAGCTGCGGGAAGCCGCGCTGCTTGTCGGCGTCGCGCAGGGCCGCGTCGGGCTGCCAGTACGTCTTGAGGCCGCTGTTCTGGACGCCCTCGTAGTGGCGCGGGTCGCCGCTGTTGGGGCGGATGCGGCCACCGCTCATGACCTTCAGGAACCAGTCCAGCTCCGTCTTGGAGTTGTTGTCCGTGTTGTCCCCGGTGGTCATGACGAAGTGCAGCGGGGAGCCGGTGACGGGGGCGCCCCGCAGCGAGTTGACCCGCTCGACGAGCGACACGGCACCGTGGACGGTCAGCGACTCCTGCGGGCGCCACGCGTTCACCGCGCCGGAGCGCAGGTACTCGAGCCGCAGCGGGTGCTGGGTGTCGATCAGGTGCAGGTCGGTGAACTGCACGAACGAGGCGAGCGCGGTGCGCCGCTCGGCCCGGCCGGACTTGGCCGCGGCCAGGTCGCCGCGCACCACCCGCTTCCAGGCGGGGCCGTTGCCGAGCCGCTGGTACCCGCCCGAGCCGGTGCGCGGGGCGGCGACGGTCTGCAGGGTGGTGCCGCGCTCGTACGGAGCGAGCGGCGCGGCGGGTGCCTGCCGCGAGACGGCGACGGGCGCCTCGCCCGACGCGGCGGACTGCGCCTCCCCCGCCGCGGCGGCGTGCGCCTCGGAGTCGGGCCGCAGGGCGTAGCCGACGCCCGCGGAGAGGGTCACCGCCCCGGTGGCGGCGAGAAGCGTACGGCGGTTCATGGCGGCGGCAGTGGCGACAGAGCGTATGCGCGACATGGCGCGATCTCCCCGAGTGCGAACGCTTCGGCAGTGGTCGCGGGGGCTGGTTGCGGTAACTCCCCGCTCACACTGGATCGTTGGCACTACGGGTGACCTGGACGTTAACTGGGCCACAACGGGCAACGCCGATCGCCGTACGTGGATCTTGGACTACCCTGCGCGCCCACGCGCGTCCATGGAGCCCTCCCCGAACGGCTCGGACGCGGTCACTCCGTGTTCATTTCCCGGGGTACCGAACCTACTTCCCGGCCCCTTCGGTACGCCCCAGGGCCGGTCGCTCCCGCCACAGCGCGAGGCCCATGTCGACGAGCCCGACCCGGTCGAGGGCGGGCACCTCGTCGAGGGCGTGCCAGGCCGCCATGTCCGTGGAGCCGTTGGTCTCGTGGCGGAGTTCGCCGCCGGTGACGCGGACCTCGTAGACGATACGGAGGGCGTGGAAGTCGGCGGCCGGGCCCAGCCGGCGCGGGTGGCTGCGCAGTTCGGAGTCGACGCCGAGCAGCGCGACCGGTTCGACCGCGTACCCTGTCTCCTCCTCGGCCTCGCGGACGACCGTGTCGTACGGATCCTCGCCGTGGTCCATGCCGCCGCCCGGCAGGGTCCACCGCTTTCGGCCGTCGCCCGCGACCCAGCGGGCCAGCAGCATCTGCCCGTCGCGCACGCATACGGCGTAGGCCGCCACCCTCAACTCTTTTGGCATACACAGACGTTACGGCACCCCCCGAAGCACCCGCACTACGCGCGTAGGAGGGGCAGCGGACGCGCAGAAATCTCCCGGTTCGTGCCGTTGTGTCCCCGATGGCGCATGGCGGAAGTACGCCATGGTTCCATCCCACCTCGGCCAACTCTCCCCAAACAACAGCCCCTTGAGCAAAGCTGAGCGGTCATCCGGGATCACATACCGGACCGAGGTGATCGCGTCCCGTACGTCGGGACCGGTCACAAAACGCTCGTTCCTTTACCTACAAGGGATGCTGATGACCCCCGACCCTCAGCGCGCTCCGATATCGGGCGCGAGACGCGTGGCCCGTATCGCCGTGGCCGCAGGCCTGGTGACCGCGCTCTCCGCGGCCGGGCCGATACCCATGGCCCTCGCCGCGACCCACGCACCCGCCACACCTGCCGCACCCACCACGCCCGACCCGGGCAAGTCCGCGAGTGCCAAACTCGGTTCGGACGACGCGGACCTCCTCACCGAGGCCAAGGCCGCCGGTGACAAGACCGTCACGATGATGATCGCCACCGCGCCCGGCCGGACCGAGCAGGTCGCCGACCAACTGGACGCGGTCGACGGCGGTCTCGTCGGCCGGACCTTCGACAAGGTCGGCTACGTCCGCGCCACCGTCCCGACCGCGAAGGCGGACGCGGCCATCGCCGCCGCCGTGAAGCTGACCTCCGTGCACGGCATCGACCTGCGCCAGGAGATCGCGCTGGACGACCCGACGCCGAGCGCGGACACGGCGAAGGGCGCCGCGAGCAAGGGCTCGGCCGCCTACTCCGCGCCGAACAAGAACACTCCCGCCGAGAACCCGTACAACCCGTCCTTCGAGACGGGCGCCGTCGACTTCGTGGAGGACCACCCGAAGGCGGACGGCCGGGGCATCACGATCGGCGTCCTGGACTCGGGCGTGGACCTCGCCCACCCGGCGCTGCAGAAGACCACCACCGGCGAGCGGAAGATCGTCGACTGGGTGACGTCGACCGACCCGGTCTCCGACGGCGACGGCGCCTGGCGGCGGATGCTCACCTCGGTGGCCGGCCCGGCGTTCTCCGCGACCCCCGTCGGCGGCGCCGCCGAGGCGTTCACGGCGCCGGCCGGGTCGTACAAGTTCAACTACTTCTACGAGTCCGTGACCGCGGGCGGCGACCAGCTCGGCGACGTCAACCGCGACGGCGACACCACCGACGCCTGGGGCGTGCTGTACGACGCCGCCTCCGGCACGGTCCGCGTCGACCTCGACGACGACCACGAATTCGGTGACGAAGAGCCGATGAAGCCGTACAAGGACGGCTACCAGATCGGTTACTTCGGCACGGACAACCCGGCGACCGAGGTCGCCGAGCGCATCCCGTTCGTCGTCGAGATCCGCAAGGACGTCGTCTACAACGCCGCCGGCAACAAGGCCGACTACGTCAACATCGGCATGATCTCCAGCGAGCACGGCACCCACGTGGCCGGTATCACCGCCGCGAACGGCCTGTTCGGCGGCGAGATGAACGGTGCCGCCCCGGGCGCGAAGATCGTCTCGTCCCGTGCCTGCCTCTTCGGCCCGAGCTGCACCAACGTCGCGCTCACCGAGGGCATGATCGACCTGGTCGTCAACCGCGGTGTCGACATCGTCAACATGTCGATCGGCGGTCTGCCCGCGCTGAACGACGGCAACAACGCGCGCGCCGAGCTGTACACGCGCCTCATCGACACCTACGGCGTCCAGCTGGTGATCTCGGCCGGCAACTCCGGCCCCGGCGCCAACACCATCGGCGACCCGGGCCTGGCCGACAAGGTCATCTCGGTCGGCGCGAGCATCTCCAAGCAGACCTGGGCCGCCAACTACGGGTCGGTCGTGCAGAAGTCGTACGCGATGATGCCGTTCTCCTCGCGCGGTCCGCGTGAGGACGGCGGGTTCACGCCGACCCTGGTCGCCCCGGGTGCCGCGATCAACACCATCCAGACCTGGCTGCCGGGCGCCCCGGTCGCCGAGGCGGGTTACAAGCTGCCGGCCGGCTACGGCATGCTCCAGGGCACCTCGATGGCGTCCCCGCAGGCCGCGGGCGCGTCCGCGCTCCTGCTGAGCGCCGCCAAGGCGAAGAAGATCGACCTCGCCCCCGCCACCCTGCGCACCGCGCTCACCTCGACCGCCGACCACATCAGTGGTGTGCAGGCGTACGAGGAGGGAGCCGGGCTCATCAACATCGAGGACGCCTGGGACTCGATCCTCGACGGCGCCACCGCCCACGATTACACCGTCAAGGCACCGGTCGACACCGCGATCGACCAGTTCCTGAAGACCCCGGGCTTCGGCACGGGTCTGTACGACCGTGAGAGCGGCCTCAAGGCCGGTCAGAAGAAGACGTACGACGTAACGATCACCCGTACGTCCGGCGCCGACAAGGCGATCCGCCACGAGCTGCACTTCGAGAACAACGCGGCGAGCACCTTCAGGATCGTCGGCTCGGACGAGGTGAACCTGCCGCTGAACCAGCCGGTGACCGTCAAGGTCCAGGCCGCACCGAGGTCCACGGGCATCAAGAGCGCGATCCTCGAGGTCGACGACCCGAAGACCGAGGGCATCGACAAGCAGGTCATGACGGCGGCCGTGGTTTCCGCGCCGCTCGCCTACACCTACTCGGCGTCGAACACGGTCCAGCGCAACAGCACCCAGTCGTACTTCGTGACCGTGCCCGAGGGCGCCAAGTCCCTCGAGGTCGCGATCGGCGGGCTGAAGGACAAGAGCCAGACCCGGTTCATCGCCATCCACCCGTACGGCGTTCCGGTCGACAACACCGGCACCCCGTACTGCTACAACAACTACCTCGACGGCAACGGCTGCAAGCCCGACGTGCGTTCGTACGCCGACCCGGTGCCGGGTGTCTGGGAGATCGAGGTCGAGTCGCGGCGTACGTCGCCGCTGCTCGACAACCCGTACACGCTGGACGCCACCGTGTACGGCGCGGCCTTCGACCCGGAGGTCGTGACCGTTCCCGAGGCCAAGGTCGGCACCCCGGCCACCGCCTCCTGGAAGGTGACGAACAACTACGCCGCGCTGAACGGCACGCTGAAGGGCGGCACGTTCGGCTCCTCGAAGACGGCCCGGCCGACCATCGCCGACCTCGCCGTGCAGACCACCACGGTCGACGTGCCCGCGGGCGTCACGTCCCTCGACGTCGCCATCGGCAATGTCTCCGACACGGCCGCCGACCTGGACCTGACGGTGTACAACGCCGCCGGCACCGCGGTCGCGCAGGACGCGGACGGCGACTCGGAGGAGTCGGTCTCCATCCCCGACCCCGCCGCCGGCACCTACACCATCGAGGTCGCGGGCTACGCGGTCCCCTCGGGCTCGACCGCGTACGACTACAAGGACGTGTTCTTCTCCTCCGCGCTCGGCACCGTCGACGTCGACGAGTCGGCGCCGGTGAAGCTCGGTACGGGCGACTCGACCACGGTGTCCGGCACGGTCACCGCGCTGGCCGCCGCACCCGAGGGACGCGAGTTCTTCGGAGAGGTCCAGCTGGTGAACGCGCGCGGCACGGTCGCGGGCGTCGGCAGCGTGAAGATCGAGAAGGTCATTCCGTAGTTTGTACGGGGGTAGGGGGCGGGCGTCCGGGAACGGGCGCCCGCCCCTTTTTCATGGGCGGCTGAGGGCGCGGCTCATGGGCGGATGACGGTGCTGCTCATGGGCAGGTGGCGGTGCGGGACTCGGGCAACGCCTGCAGGATCCAGGCCCGCTCGCGGGCGATGGCCCGCTGACCCGTGGTCCAGCCGTCGGGTGTCGCCGGGTTGTCCTGGAGGGCGACGAGTACGCGCCGGCCCTTGCGCGGGTCGGGCGCGACCTCCTCGTCCAGGACGACGACGACCTCGCTCTTCCCCTTCTCCGGCTTGTAGTAGCGGTCCACGTCGAGGGTGATCCGGTTCTGTGTGGTGCCGGGGCCCGGCTCGACCTCGGCGATCGTCCCCTCGACGACGAGCCGGGAGCAGGCGAGATAGCCCGGGCCGCTCAGCGATGCCTCACCGGCCGCGCTGTCGGCCG
The DNA here is from genome assembly GCF_054462255.1 of Streptomyces sp. SD15. NCBI lineage: Bacteria > Bacillati > Actinomycetota > Actinomycetes > Kitasatosporales > Streptomycetaceae > Streptomyces > Streptomyces sp. SD15. The sequence continues at coordinate 29,601 of NZ_JBTLMO010000047.1, forward strand.
CCTTGGCCCCGCTGTCCGAGCTGCTCTCACTCAGCCCGGCGCCCGCGCCCTGCGCGAGGAGCCAGCCCATCCCGACGACCATCGTGGCGACGGCGGCCACGGCGAAGCCGCCCAGCGCGAGGGCTAGGGGCCGGCGGCCGCGGTTCCTGGGGGCTCCCTCCGGGCGGCGGGCACGTTTCCTGGACGCCCGTACCGGCGCCGGCTTCGCCGCCGTGTCCGTACCGTCCGCCGCCAACGCCTCCCCGATGACCGTCAAGTGCTCCCGCAGCAGCGCCACATCGGCCGCCGCCGACCGGTGCTCGGCCATGAACTCGGCGTCGTCGTGGGCCTCTTCGGGCAGCGGTTCGTCCGTGATCGCGGCCCACAGCGCGTCCACTCCCTCGTATTCGGCCACGTCACACCACCTCGTCCTCGTGCAGGCGGGCGCGCAGGGCGCGGACCGCCGAGTGCAGCCTGCTCTTGACCGTGCCCTCGGGGACGCCGAGTTCCTCGGCTATCCCGCGCACGGAGAGATCGGCGTAGAAACGCAGGACGAGGACCTGACGCTGGTAGTCGGGAAGTTCGTCCAGGCCCTGGGCGACGGCGAGCGAGAGCACGCTGGACTCCTCACCGGAGGGTTGCTCCAGGGGCCGGAGCGAGGCGAGCCGCTCGCCGAGCCGCTCCTGGCGGCGCTTGGCCCGGTGCCAGTCCATCGCCAGGTTCGAGGCGACGACCGCCGCCCACGCGGACACGTCACGCGGCGCCTCGTCGCCCTTCGCCGCGCGCTCCAGCAACCGCAGGCGGACCTGCTGCACCCCGTCCGGCAGGTCCGCCTGCGGTACGCCGCCGAGCGCGAGCACCGCTCGCACCCGACGTTCCTGAGCCGCGTCCAAGGGGTCGTCCACTCCCTGTTCCTGGACGTCCCCGTGGGCACGGCGTGCCTTTCTGCGCAGCACAGCCACCCCTCCCCTTCCCACGTTTCCCCTACGACGCCGGGGCGGCCCAAAACGTTCGGCCCACTTCGAGGGACTTTCCCGGACCCACTCCGACGGAGTTTCGCGGAGGCTGTCCGGACAGGGCTGTGGAGTCATACGTCACACCGGCCCGGCGGCCGAGATGATGGTCCGCTACACATCAGCCGGCCTCTTCGACGTCAAGGCCGTCCGGGAACTCGACGAACGCCTCGAACCGATACGGCGGCTCAGCATCGCCACCGGCCTGCGTCCCACCCCCGGCCCCCTCACCTGTCCCATCCCGGTCCCATCCTCTGTCCCATCCCTTGGGCAAAGGATTGGACAGGCGGGCCGGGGTCAGACGCATCATGGAAGCGCTGGACCACGTAAAACGCACGCAAAGGGAGTCGCCGTGAGGGTCGGAATCGTCGGAGCCACCGGTCAGGTCGGCACAGTCATGCGCAGGATCCTCGTCGAGCGGGAGTTCCCGGTCACCGAGCTGCGCCTGTTCGCCTCGGCCCGTTCGGCGGGGACGGTCCTCGACGGAGTGACGGTGGAGGACGCGGCCACGGCCGACTACTCCGGCCTGGACATCGTCCTGTTCTCCGCGGGCGGCGCGACCTCCAAGGCGCTGGCCGAGAAGGTCGCCGCGCAGGGCCCGGTCGTGATCGACAACTCCTCCGCCTGGCGCAGGGACCCGGACGTACCCCTGGTGGTCTCCGAGGTGAACCCGCACGCGATCGCCGACCGCCCCAAGGGCATCATCGCCAACCCGAACTGCACGACGATGGCCGCGATGCCGGTGCTGAAGCCGCTGCACGAGGAGGCAGGCCTCGAGGCGCTGGTCGTCGCCACCTACCAGGCGGTGTCCGGCTCGGGCCTCGCGGGCGTGGCCGAGCTGCACGGCCAGGCGCTGAAGGTCGTCGCGGACGCCGACAAGCTGACCCACGACGGCGAGGCGGTCGACTTCCCCGAGGCGCACGTCTACAAGCGCCCCATCGCCTTCAACGTCATCCCGCTCGCCGGCTCCATCGTCGACGACGGCCAGCACGAGACCGACGAGGAGCAGAAGCTCCGCAACGAGTCCCGCAAGATCCTGGAGATCCCCGCCCTCAAGGTCTCCGGCACCTGCGTCCGTGTCCCGGTCTTCTCCGGCCACTCCCTTCAGGTGAACGCCCGCTTCGCGCGTCCGCTGAGCGTGCAGCGCGCCACGGAGCTGCTCGCCGGCGCCCCGGGCGTCACCCTCTCCGAGATCCCGACCCCCCTCCAGGCGGCCGGCAAGGACGCCTCGTACGTCGGTCGCATCCGCGGCGACGAGACCGTCGAGAACGGTCTCGCCCTCTTCGTCTCCAGCGACAACCTCCGCAAGGGCGCCGCGCTGAACGCGGTCCAGATCGCGGAGCTGGTGGCAGCCGAGCTGAACGAACGCTAGGGCTGACGCCGGGCCGGGTGCAGTTCGCCCCCGCCGCCCCTACCCGTCCCATCCCTGGGGGCTCCGCCCCCAGACCCCCTCCTTCGCCCGAAGGGCTCGTCCTCAAACGCCGGACAGGCTGGATATCCCCGGCCGGGGCTTGATCTTTCAGCCCGTCCGGCGTTTGAGGACGAGGCCGTCCAGGCCGAACGGGGGTCTGGGGGCGGAGCCCCCAGGCAGGGATGGGACGGGTAGGGGCGGCGGGGGCGGAAAATCCCCCCACCGGCCCCGGTCACGGCAGTGGGCCGGCGTGGTGGGTGTTCAGTAGGGGCTCCAGGAGATCCCCGTACCGCTCGAGGCGCGGAGTGATGTCCTGGGCGAGGAAGACGAACCGCGCGGGGTCATCGAAGCCCGCGACCTCGTCCCAGGTGACCGGCGTGGACACGGTCGGTGCGGGCCGGGCACGGAGGGTGTACGGCGTCGCCGTGGTCTTGCGGGCGGCGTTCTGGCTGTGGTCGACGAAGACCTTCCCCGGCCGCAGGCTCTTCGTCATCCGGTGGGTGACGAGGGCGGGCAGCGCCTGCTCCGCCTCGACGGCGAGCTCCCGCGCGTACGCGCTGACGTCCTTCGACGGCGCCGGCACCAGCGCCGCCAGCAGATGCAGCCCCTTCGAGCCGGACGTCTTCGCGTACGCCTCGATCCCGTCCGTGGCCAGCCGCTCCCGCAGCCACAACGCGACCTCGCAGCACTCGACGACCGTCGCGGGCGCACCCGGGTCGAGGTCGAACACGATCCGGTCGGCCGTACCGGGCGCGTCCGCCTGCCACTGGGGCGTGTGGAACTCGGTGACGAGGTTCGCCGCCCACATGAGCGAGGCGAGATCCTGGATCAGGACCATACGGGCGGGGCCTTCCGTGCGGGGGACCTCGGCGGTCTCGACCCAGGAGGGTGTGCCCGGCGGCACGTTCTTGGTGAAGAAGACCTGCCCGTCCGGTCCGTCGGGGTAGCGGAGGAAGGAGACCGGCCGGTTGCGCAGATGTGCCAGCAGGGGGTCCGCGGCCGTCGCGCAGTAGTGCAGCACCTCGCCCTTGGTGAAGCCCGTCGCGGGGTACAGGACCTTTTCCAGATTGGTGAGCGCGAGCCTTCGTCCCGCGACCTCCGCGATCGGCGTCATATGACGAGAGTCGCATGCTTGCGGATGTGGTGTCGCTAACGTCCGTTTAGCCTGTCTTTGCCGGCACCTCCCGAATTCGTGTCGGCGCCAGCGTCAGTGTCAGTGCCAACGTCAGTGTCAGTGTCAGGAAGGTGCTGCACGTGCGATCCATCTGGAACGGCGCCATCTCCTTCGGCCTGGTCAGCATTCCGATCAAGCTCGTGAACGCGACGGAGAGCCACTCGATCTCCTTCCGGCAGATCCACCTCGACGACGGCGGCCGCATTCGGTACCGCAAGTTCTGCGAGCTGGAGGACCACGAGGTCACCACCGATGAGATCGGCAAGGCGTACGAGGACGCGGACGGCACGCTGATCCCGATCACGGACGAGGATCTGGCCTCGCTGCCGATCCCGACCACGAAGACGATCGAGATCGTGGCCTTCGTGCCGGCCGACCGCATCGATCCGCTGCAGGTGGACACGGCGTACTACCTGTCCGCGAACGGCGTTCCCGCCGCCAAGCCGTACGTCCTGCTGCGCGAGGCCCTCAAACGCAGCCAGAAGGTGGCCATCGCGAAGTACGCGCTGCGGGGGCGGGAGCGGCTCGGCATGCTGCGGGTGGTCGACGACGTGATCGCCATGCACGGGCTGCTCTGGCCCGACGAGATCCGCGCCGCGGACGAGGCCGCCCCGGACATGAGCGTGACCGTCCGTGACAAGGAGCTGGACCTGGCCGACGCCCTCATGGACACCCTCGGCGAGGTCGACCTGGCCGATCTGCACGACGACTACCGCGAGGCGGTCGAGCAGCTCATCGCCGCCAAGGCATCCGGCGAACAGGCGCCCGCGGCCCCCGCCGGGGTGGAGGCCGGAGGCAAGGTGCTCGACCTGATGGCCGCTCTGGAGAAGAGCGTGCGCGCGGCCAAGGAGTCGCGGGGCGAGGACACCGGCGAGGCCGCCGAGGTCACGCCGCTCCCGGCCCGCAAGTCGGCTCGTACGGAGCCCAAGGCGGTCGGCGGGAAGAAGTCGACATCGACGGCGACGAAGTCGGCGGCCAAGAAGACGACGAAAACGGCGACGAAAACGACGACGAAATCGGCGACGAAGAAGGCCCCGGCGGGGACCACCGCCAAGAGCACCGCCAAGAGCACCGCCAAGAGCACCCCCAAGACCACCGCCAAGTCGACAGCCCAGGCAGCGGGCACCAAGAAGTCCACCGCCAAGAAGACGACCGCCAAAAAGACCGCGCCACGAAAGCGCGCGTCGGCCTGAGCCGGGGCGTTCCCTTGAGTCTGGCGCTGAGTCAAGGGGAAACGCAGGGCATGGGTCCGCCCGACCCCGTAAGGGAGTTGCGTTGCGGACTTCAAGTGCCGCCGCATATCCGTGCGTTGCGCGCGCGTCGCAGTGGGCCCTGGTGGGCGGTGACCGCGGTGCGGATTGGTGCGCGTGCGGTGGTCGGGCGAGGTGTCGCGCAGTGCCGTTGCGCGGACTGGTTGCCCACTCAAGATGCCAAGCGGCGAATGGGGGACTAGCGTCTACAAGTGAGAGCCGCAACCCGGGGCACGCCCCCCCCGGCCGGCGAGGTTCCTGACAGAGCGGGACCGCGACCGTAGCCCCGCCCGCGCAACCTTACGCGGAGTCAGGGCGGCGTCGGCGGCCCAGACGTGCCTCTCATATTCATGCGGCGACGCCACGAGTCGCGCCGCACATTTCCCCCTAGCGGGCGCGGCCATATGTCCCGCGACGTCGAGAGTCGCGCGAGACAATGGAAGGAAAGGTATACCCATGCGATCACAGCGCGTGAAGCGTCTGTTCGCGGTGTCCGCGGCCGGCGTTCTGATGGCCGGTGGCGCCGCGATCGGCGCGACGGGCACGGCCTCGGCGTCTGTCCCGACGAACGATTCCAGCTACAGCAGCGACTGCGACTACGGCTGGTGGGACAACGACTGCGACAACGGCCACGGATACGACCGCGGTTACGACAACGACAACGACTACGGCGACAACGACAACGGACACGGCGACAACGACAACGGACACGGCGACCACGACAACGGCGACAACGGACGCGGCGGCGACAACGGACGCGGCGGCGACAACGGCCACGGCGGCGACAACGGCCACGGCGGCGACGGCGGCGGCGACGGTGGCGGCCACGGCGGCGGTGACGGCGGCGGTGGCGGAGGCCACGGCGGCGGTGGCGGCAACGGCGGCGGCGGCAACGGCGGCGGCAACGGCGGCGGCGGTGGCGGAGGACGCTGAGGAGGCTAGTGATTCAAACGCAGTGAATGCCGAGGTGCGAGGCTCCTCCCCCGGAGTCGGCATCGCGGCATTCATCTGTCACCGGTCGCCGGTCACTCGTTCGGCGGCCGTTTGAAGGAACGGCCGACGACGTACATCGCCAGGGCCATGAGCGCGGCGCTGGTGGCGAGCGCGCCAGCTCCACACTGCGCAGCCACGCCGCCAGAGCGATGAACCGTTCCTGAAGACTGAGCGGGAGTGAGTCCTGTTGCCAGGACTCCTGCTCAGCCGTGTGCCCCGAACGGTCTTGGGCACACTGGTCCCCCGCTTTCGCTCCACGGCCCGGTGGCGCGCATCCGGTGCGCTCCGTCCGTCGCCGGATCGGGTGTCCGAGGGCGCGTCGCCCGACCGCGATGCTTGCCGCATCGTGCCGGGACGTCTGACGTCGTGGGGTGGTCAGCGGTTTCTGCCAGTGCTGGGCACCCCAGCGAGAGGTGTAGGCCGGGTCGACCGCGACGACCGCCACCTGCTGCTCGGCGGCCATCGACACCAGCCGGGCCTTGAGTTTGGCGGTGGGGAAGCGGGAGATCAGGCGGCGGAAGCGTTTGTTGCGGCCGTGCTTCTCCCGGCCCTTGTCCGCCGCGAAGTCGAGGTCCTCGATGGCGATCGCGGCGGCCCCGCACCGTCGGGTGTAGTGCAGCAGCCGGGTCAGCGCGTGCCGGAGCTGCGCGTCCCGGTGTTCGGTGCTGCCCGAGAGGTCGTAGAAGTAGCGCTGCGGCTCGCCGACCGGATTGCCGTGCGCATCGAACGGCCGCGTGCCGTGTCGTGGTGGATGCGGTAGGCCACCGCCCGGTCGGCGGTGATCCGGTCACCAGAAGCCACTCCTGCTCAGTACAGGTTGGCGGGCAGCACCCGGAACCGGGCCGCTATGCCGTTGTCCATGTCCCTGACCAGCCCCACCCCCGCACCCTGCGCCGAACCGATACCGGTGGTGACCAGCAGGGCGGGCACCACGTAGTCGATGTAGCGCATGCCGTGCGGGACGTCGTCGGGGTTGGCCATGCTGCCGAAGATCTCACTCAGCAGAAGCAGCACGATCACCGGCTGCATCAGACTGAACACCGCGAGACGCCGGTCGCCGTACATGGAAAGGAGCAGCTGTGGGCCGTGCGGGGCTCGGGCATCGGCTACGGACTGCTGCGCCACTTCAACCAAAGCACCGCACGGTGGTCGGCGGCCGGGCTGCGGCCGCAGTTGGGATTCGACTACCTGGGCCGGTTCTGGCCCGTGCCGACGGTGATCGCCGCAGGCACGGGCCCTCCCGTCATCTCTGCCGAAGGTCTCTCTCTGTCACAAGACCCTCTGTCGAAAGTCGTAGTGACGCTCTGTCGATCGGCCGAAGACCGGGCGGACCCCCGGCCCATACCGTCACTCACATGAACGGACACCTGAGGACGGACTGGCAATGATCACACTGCGTGCAGTGAGGAAGCGGTACGACACGGCTGTCGCTGTGGACGGCCTGGACCTGGACATCGCCCCGGGCAAGGTCACTGGGTTCCTCGGCCCCAACGGGGCCGGCAAGTCCACCACCATGCGCATGATCATGGGCCTGGACAACCCGACCTCGGGTGAGGCGCTGATCAACGGCAAGCCCTATGCGGCGCTGGCGCATCCGCTGCGTGAGGTCGGGGCGCTGCTAGAGGCCAAGGCGCTCCACCCCGGACGCAGCGCGCACAGCCATCTGCTGGCCATGGCGCGCAGCAACGGCATCCCGCGCAAGCGGGTGGACGAGGTGCTGGAGATCGTCGGCCTGGAGAAGGTCGCCAAGAAGCGGGCCGGCTCCTTCTCCCTGGGCATGGGGCAGCGGCTAGGCATCGCGAGCGCGCTGCTCGGTGACCCGCAGATCCTGCTGTTCGACGAGCCCGTCAACGGCCTCGACCCGGACGGTGTGCGCTGGGTGCGTGAGCTGATGCGGTCGCTGGCGCAGGAGGGGCGCACCGTCTTCGTGTCGAGTCACCTGATGAGCGAGATGCAGCTCACCGCCGACCACCTCGTGGTGATCGGCCGGGGCAAGCTCCTCGCCGACGACACCATCGACCGTGTCATCGCCCGCAGTTCACTGACCGCGGTCCGGGTGCGTACGCCCGACGGCAATGGCATGGACACCTTGGTCGAGCGCCTGGAGGCACAGTCGCTCGAGGTCCAGCGGCACGGTGAGCACGAGATCCTCGTCTCCGGGGTGTCCGTCGAGACCATCGGCGACATGGTTTTCAAGCTGGGCATCCGACTGCATGAACTCCGCGTCATCGAGGCCTCGTTGGAGCAGGCCTACATGGAGATGACGGCCAACAGCATCGAGTACGAGTCGTCGAAGCCCGTGGCCGCGGGCGCAGCCGCTCATGCGGATCACCAGGAAGTCGAGGCCTGAGCAAATGTCGAGCACAGCCATGAGCACGCCCACGTCGACAGTGGCCGTGCAGCAGGGGCGCGGCGGCACGATCGGCGCGGTTGCCGCGGAGTGGACCAAACTGTGGTCCGTACGCGCCACTTGGTGGTGTCTTGCCGGTTCCCTCGTCCTGATGGCGATCTTCGCGTCGGGGCTGGGGGTGAGCATCGCCAACAGCTACCGGAGTGACGGTGAGGAGGTCGACATTCCGATCGCCCATCCCATGGTCCTCGCCGTGAACATGGTCCAGTTCGCCGTGGTGGCGCTCGCCATGCTGGCGATCACGACCGAGTACTCCACGGGAAGCATCCGTACGACGCTGCAGTGCGTGCCCGTGCGTGGGCGGATGCTGTTCGCCAAGTCGGCGGTCGCCGCCCCGGTGATGTTCGTGGTGGGGACACTGCTGGCCGTGGTCGGGACGGTCACCACCGCACCGCTGCTGTTCGAGTACGCCGACTCCGACATGGGCAAGGCGGTGGCGACCATCCTGTGCACCGGTGTCTACATCGCGCTGATGGGTGGCTTCGCCATCGGCATCGGGGCGGCGATCCGCAGCGCCGTGGGCACGCTGACGACGGTCTTCATGATCCTCGCGGGTCTGCCGGGCGCCCTGGCGCTGTCCAGCAGCGACTTCACCAAGAAGATCCTGGACTATCTCCCGTCCACGGCCGGTCAGCACCTGATGGACGGTGACGCGGATCCGTACGGGCGGACGGGCGCCCTGCTGGTCGTCCTCGTCTGGGTGGTCGCCGCTCAGGTCGCGGGTTACGTGGTCCTGCGCAGGCGGGACGCTTGAGCCGATGGCGGCGAATGACCTCCCCCACCGGTCGCCGCCATCTTCAATCTCGTCGGACTTGTTGCATACGACCCCGTTCTCCCCGGAGGGTGGGCCGACCGAGCGCGCATGAAATGAAGGGGCGCTCGCGACACTTCGTACGCAGGTACGCAGGTATCAGCCGACGCTTTCGATCAGTCCGGCCTCGTAGGCGATGATGGCCGCCTGGACGCGATTGCCGACAGCCAGTCGGGCGAGAAGGGAACTGACATGAGTTTTGACTGTGCCTTCGACGAGGTGCAGTCGGCGGGCGATCTGAGCGTTCGACAGCCCTTCCCCGAGCAGTGTCAGCACTTCCTGTTCACGGGTGCTGAGTCGGTCGACCCGCTCCCGCGCCGCGGAACCCCGCGCCATCCGCCCCGTGGACAGACCGCGAATCACCCGGTGCGCGGCCTCGGGAGAGAGATAGGCCGCCCCGTCGGCGACGGCGTGCACCCCCGCGATGAGATCGCGCGGATCTCCCGACTTCAGCAGGAATCCACTCGCCCCCTCACTCAGGGCGCGGGCGATGTAGTCGTCGTTGCTGAACGTCGTAAAGATGATCACAGCCGTACCCGCGTCGGACTTCAGAATCTCCGAAGCGGCGTCGAGGCCGTCGAGTTGGGGCATCTGCACGTCGAGGAGCGCCACGTCCGGCCGGTGACGACGTACGAGTTCCACGGCCTCCCGGCCGGTGGAGGCCTCGGCGACCACCTCGATCTCCGGATCGGTCGACAGGATGGCCCGGACCCCCGCCCGCATCATCGTCTCGTCGTCGGCGATCAGAACTCGAATCACGCGCTCCCCATTTCTTCCCTCACCGAGGCTGTCCCCATCGAGGCTGTCTGCATCGAGGCGTCCATCAAGGTTGTCGCCATCAAGGTTGTCGCCGTACCGGCTTTCCGCCAGGACGCCCCATGAAAGACCCGGATACGGCGCCGGAACCTGCTCGCAGAACCAGCCGAACCCGAATACTCGTCGAGGGGACCGGCCGACGCAAGATCGTCCGGAGTGCCGCGCTGTGGGTGGCGCTCGCCGTCCCCGCGCTGCTCGACTCCCCCGGCGACGCGGACTCGCCGCCCCTGTGGTGGCGGCTGGCCGGGGTGCTGCTGCTCGTGCCCGTCGTCGGTTTCCGGGACACCCGGCTGCCGTTGTCCTGGTGCGCCGGCGCGGTCCTGAGCCTGATCAGCCCCTGGTTCGCGCCCAGCCTGTTCGTCATGAGCTACCTGGCCGGCCGACGCGGCGATGTGCGGGAGCGGCCCGTCGAAGTGGCGGTGGCGGTGAGCGTCGTACTCACCGCGCTGGGCGTCATCGGCACCACGGCGGGCCATGTCACCACCTGGGTGAACAGCGCTCCGCTGCTGGTGGGCGCGGTGACGGCCTGGCTGGCGGGCCGCCACCGCCATCAGCGCCGCGAACTCGAGCTGGCGGGCTGGCAGCGGGCCCGGGACCTGGAGCGGGAGCACCAGCTCGCCGCCGACCGGGCCCGGATCCGGGAACGTTCCCGGATCGCCCAGGACATGCACGACCAGCTCGGCCACGATCTCACCCTGATCGCCATGCAGGCGGCCGCCCTCGAAGTGGCCCCCCGGCTCGACGAGTCGGCCCGGTCCACGGCCGGGGAGCTGCGCCGTAGCACGGCCCTGGCGATCGGCCGCCTCAGCGACATCATCGGGGTACTGCGGGTGGACAGCGCGCAGGAGTCGACGTCGACCCGCGAGGACCTCGTGACGACGGTGGATCGCGCGCGTACCGCCGGAATGCTGGTCGGCCTGAGACGGATCGGCCTCGACATCACGGCCCCGGCGGTGGTGGAGGAGGCCGTGCAGCGGGTGGTCCAGGAGTCGCTCACCAACGCCGCCAAGCACGCGCCCGGGGCGGAGGTCCTGGTCCGGATCGACCGGCTGACGGACCACACCGTCGTCACGGTCACCAACGGCGTCCACGACCGCCCTGCCCACGAGGCGATCGGCAACAGCATGGGGCTGGTCGGCCTCTCCGAGCGGGTCAGGGTGCTCGGAGGCACGCTCTCGGCGGGCCACCGCGACGGCGGCGGGTTCGAGGTCTCGGCCCGGTTGCCGCACTCCGGTGTCCGGTACGGATCCGGCGACGCCGACCAACCGCCGGTGCCCGGTGCTCCGTTGACCGCCACGGCGCAGCGGGACGCCGAGCAGCGGGTACGCCGCAGTCTGGCGGCAGTGCTGGCGGTCCCCGTGGTGGCGGTGGCCGTGGTGTGCGTGATGCTGGTGGTGTACTTCTCCCACGCCGTGGACAGCGCGACGCTCGACGCGACGACGTACCGGAACCTGGCGGCGGGGCAGCGTTGGGAGGATCTGCGGACCGTGCTGCCGACGCAGCAGGCGTACGTGGACCGGGACGCCGACAGCCTGCCGACCCCCGCGCATGCCGTGTGCAGGTACTACCGCGCCGAAGGCGGTGGCCTCTTCTCCATGGAGGCCAAGTCCTACCGGCTGTGCTTCATCGACGGGAAGCTCGTTTCCAAGGACGAACTCGACGAGAACCCCCGATAAGCACGAACCCCGTCCGCCCCGCGCCTCTCCGACATGCCCATCCCACCCCGCCACCCCCGGCGGCCCGCCGACCACGGTGCCCACCGACTACGGCGGCCCCCGCTCAACGCTCCGCCCCGCCCCCGAACACCTCAAGGATCCGCTCGGCGGCGAGCGTGGCCGTCAACTCGCCCTCGCGTACCTGTCGTTCGAGGTCGGGCGTGAGGGACCGTACGGCCGGATCCGCGTGCAGGCGGCCGAGCAGCTCGTCGCGGACCATCGTCCAGGTCCACTCGACCTGCTGCTCGCGGCGCTTGGCGGCGAGACGGCCCGTGGAGTCCAGGAGTGCGCGGTGCTGTTCGAGGCGCTCCCAGAGGGTGTCCAGGCCGGTCGACTCCCGGGCGCTGCAACTCAGCACGGGGGGAGTCCAGGCCGCGTCCACGGGGTGCATCAGCCGCAGGGCGCCCGCCAACTCCCGTGCCGCCGCTCGGGCGTCACGCTCGTGCGGGCCGTCCGCCTTGTTGACGGTGATCACGTCGGCGAGTTCCAGCACGCCCTTCTTGATGCCCTGCAACTGGTCCCCGGTACGGGCGAGCGTGAGCAGCAGGAAGGAGTCGACCATGCCCGCGACCGCGGTCTCCGACTGGCCGACACCGACCGTCTCGACGAGCACCACGTCGTAGCCCGCCGCCTCCATCACCACGATCGACTCACGCGTCGCCTTGGCGACCCCGCCCAGCGTGCCGGCGGTGGGGGAGGGGCGTACGAACGCCGCCGGGTCCACGGCCAGGCGCTCCATCCGGGTCTTGTCGCCCAGGATCGACCCGCCGGTACGGCTCGACGACGGGTCGACGGCCAGCACCGCGACCCGGTGCCCGAGCCCGGTGAGCATCGTGCCGAGCGCGTCGATGAACGTCGACTTGCCCACGCCCGGCACACCGCTGATGCCGATCCGCCGCGCCCGGCCGCTGTGCGGCAGCAGCTCGGTCAGCAACTCCTGGGCCAGAGACCGGTGATCGGGCCGGGTGGACTCGACGAGCGTGATGGCGCGCGCGATGTGCGCCCGCTTCCCGTCGAGTACGCCCTTCACATAGCCGTCAAGATCGATCACAGCTCGTGCCCGAGGCCGGCCGCCAGTCGCTCGACCAGGTCGTGGGCCGCGTCCGGGATCACCGTCCCGGGCGGGAAGACGGCAGCCGCGCCCATCTCCAGCAGCGTCGGTACGTCCTGCGGCGGAATCACCCCGCCGACGACGATCATGATGTCCTCGCGGCCCTCCTCGGCGAGCTGCTCCCGCAGCGCCGGTACGAGGGTGAGGTGCCCGGCGGCCAGCGACGAGACGCCCACGATGTGCACATCCGCCTCCACCGCCTGGCGGGCCACCTCGGCCGGCGTCTGGAACAGCGGGCCGACGTCGACGTCGAAACCGAGGTCGGCGAAGGCGGTGGCGATCACCTTCTGGCCGCGGTCGTGACCGTCCTGGCCCATCTTGGCGACCAGGATGCGCGGACGGCGGCCCTCGGCCTCCTCGAAGGAGTCGACGAGCGTACGGGTGCGCTCCACGGACGGCGACTCCCCTGCTTCGGTGCGGTACACGCCCGCGATCGTACGGATCTGGCCCGCGTGCCGCCCGTACACCTTCTCCAGGGCGTCGGAGATCTCCCCGACGGTGGCCTTCGCGCGGGCCGCGTCGACCGCCAGCTCCAGCAGATTGCCCTCACCGGCGGCGGCCCGCGTCAGCGCGTCCAGCGCGTCCTGGCACGCCCGCTCGTCCCGCTCCGCCCGCAGCCGCCGCAGCTTCTCGATCTGCTGGGTGCGTACGGAGGAGTTGTCGACCTTGAGAACGTCGATCTGCTCGTCGGACTCCACCCGGTACTTGTTGACGCCGATCACCGGCTGCCGCCCCGAGTCGATCCGGGCCTGTGTGCGGGCCGCCGCCTCCTCCACCCGCAGCTTCGGGATGCCCGCGTCGATGGCCTGCGCCATGCCGCCCGCCGCCTCGACCTCCTCGATGTGCTGCCAGGCCCGGCGGGCGAGGTCGTACGTCAGCTTCTCGACGTACGCGCTGCCGCCCCACGGGTCGATCACCCGGGTCGTGCCGGACTCCTGCTGGATCAGCAGCTGGGTGTTGCGGGCGATGCGCGCCGAGAAGTCGGTGGGCAGCGCGAGTGCCTCGTCGAGGGCGTTGGTGTGCAGCGACTGGGTGTGGCCCTGCGTCGCGGCCATCGCCTCCACACACGTACGCGTGACGTTGTTGAACACGTCCTGCGCGGTGAGCGACCACCCGGACGTCTGCGAATGGGTGCGCAGCGAGAGCGACTTGGCGTTCTTCGGGTCGAACTGCTTGACCAGCTTCGCCCACAGCAGCCTGGCCGCCCGCAGCTTCGCGATCTCCATGAAGAAGTTCATGCCGATCGCCCAGAAGAAGGAGAGCCGGGGCGCGAACGCGTCCACGTCCAGCCCCGCCGCCTGCCCCGCCCGCAGATACTCGACCCCGTCCGCGAGCGTGTACGCCAGCTCCAGATCGGCCGTCGCACCCGCCTCCTGGATGTGATAGCCGGAGATGGAGATGGAGTTGTAGCGGGGCATCCGCTGCGAGGTGAAGGCGAAGATGTCGGAGATGATCCGCATCGACGGCTTCGGCGGATAAATGTACGTGTTGCGGACCATGAACTCCTTGAGGATGTCGTTCTGGATGGTCCCGGCCAGCTTCTCCGGCGGTACGCCCTGCTCCTCGGCCGCCACGATGTACAGCGCGAGGATGGGCAGCACCGCGCCGTTCATCGTCATCGACACGGTCATCTTGTCGAGCGGGATACCGTCGAAGAGCTGCCGCATGTCGTAGATCGAGTCGATCGCCACGCCCGCCATGCCGACGTCACCCGTCACCCGCGGGTGGTCGCTGTCGTAGCCGCGGTGGGTCGGCAGGTCGAAGGCGACGGACAGGCCCTTCTGACCGGCGGCCAGATTGCGCCGGTAGAAGGCGTTGGACTCCTCGGCGGTGGAGAAGCCCGCGTACTGGCGGATGGTCCAGGGCTGGTTCACGTACATCGTCGGGTACGGGCCGCGCAGGTACGGGGCGATGCCCGGGTAGGTGTCCAGGAAGTCCAGGCCCTCCAGGTCACGGCCGGTGTACAGCGGTTTGACGGCGATGCCCTCCGGGGTCTCCCAGAACGCCTCGTCCCCGCCGATCGCTTGACGCCAGGCTTCGGCGCTGCCGTCGGCGGTGGGCGTCCCCAGCTCGATTCCGGAGAAGTCGGGGATTCCCATCAGGACACTCCCATGCGGTCGAGGGTGGTGGAGAGTACGGCGACGGCGTCACAGCCGGCGAAGACGTAGGCGTCGACATCGGTGTACCGGTCGGGGCGGCCGGCCAGGAACACCTGCCCGGCGCCGGCCGCCTTCAGCGCCCCGGCGGCCTCGGCGGCCTGCTCCTCGTACAGCGCGTCACTGGAGCACAGGCAGGCCACGGTGGCGCCGCTGTCCTCGAACGTGCCCTCCGTGACGGGCTCGATGCCGCCCGCCTGGAAGAGGTTCGAGGCGAAGGTCGCGCGTGCGGTGTGCGCGGCGGCGGGGCCCAGGGTGGCGAGGAAGATCCGCGGCCGGGTTCCGGTCGCCGCGAGGTGGTCGTCGGAGCGGGCCCGCAGAGCCTCGTAGGCCTCGTCGCGCCGTACGCGCGGCAGTCCGCCGGACGGGGGCTCGGGTGCGGGCTCGCGCTCCACCGGCCGCTCGGCGAGATACGGGAACTCGCTGACCCCGGTGATGGGTTCGCGCCGCTTGGCGAGCTTCGCGCTGCGCGCCTCCCAGGTGCCGGCCAGATCCTGCCCGAGCCGGCCCGAGCGCAGGGCCGCCGCCTGACCGCCCGCCCGCTCGATCTGCTGGAAGAACTCCCAGCCGGCGTGGGCGAGTTCGTCGGTGAGCTGCTCCACGTACCAGGAACCGCCCGCCGGGTCGATCACCCGGGACAGATGCGACTCCTCGACCAGGATCGTCGAGGTGTTGCGGGCGATACGGCGGGCGAACGCGTCCGGCAGGCCGAGGGCATGGTCGAAGGGCAGCACGGTGACGGCGTCGGCGCCGCCGACTCCGGCCGCCAGCGTGGCCATCGTCGTACGCAGCATGTTCACCCAGGGGTCCCGGCGCGACATCATCACCGGCGAGGTCACGGCGTGCTGCACCTGCGCACCCGCGCCCGGCGCTCCGCACACCTCGGCGACCCGCGCCCACAGCCTGCGCGCGGCCCGCAGCTTGGCGATGGTCAGGAACTGGTCGGCGGTGGCGGCGTACCGGAACTCAAGTTGCGCGCACGCCTGTTCGGCCGACAGTCCCGCCTCGGTCAGCTCCCGCAGATAGGCGACCCCGGTCGCCAGCGAGCAGCCCAGCTCCTGCGCGGCGGAGCCACCGGCCTCGTGGTATGGCAGCGCGTCCACGATCAGCGCCCGCAGCCCCGGATACGTCTCGGCACACAGCCGCGCGAGCCCGGCCACCGGCGCGAAGTCGAAGGACTTCCCCGTACGGGCCTCATGACCCAGCGGGTCCGCGCCGAGGTTTCCGCGCGCGGCCTCGGCGGCGACGCCCCGCTCCTCGTACAGGCGCAGCAACTCCCGGGCGGCGGGCTCGACGTCGCGCCCCGCCTCGAGGACCACGGGCGCCAGGTCGAGATAGACACCGTCGAGGACCTGGGGGAGCGAGGACACCGGGAATCCGCCCTCGCCGACGACCAGCCAGAGCGAGGTGGCGCCGTTCTCCAGGTCCGCGAGCACCGTCTCGGCCGCACCCGCCGCGTGCCGCTGCCGTACGTCCCAGCCGCCGACGCTGCTTCCCTCGGCGCGGCCGCCACGGACGAAGGGGGCGAATCCGGGGAACCCGGCGTCCGGGGTGGCATCCAGAGCCGTGTACAGGGGCCGGGTGACGAGCCCGTCCTCCAGCCGGGTGGACAGCGCGTCCTCGGCTGCTGCGCCCGAGACATCTTTGCCCGACTTGCGCAGTACGCCCTCTACGAGGCGCTGCCACTGTTCATGGGGCGCGGAAGGGAACTCGGCGGCCAGCGAAAGCCCGTCGTTGGGCAGGACTGTCATGCTCGGATGCTAGGGCAGAGTCCTTGAGCAACAGCAGAGCCCGAGCCTGTGACCTTGCCCTCGCCACATCTGTGACCCCGGCCTCACCGCCAGGGGCTGCCGGATGCCGGAACTCCCGTTGTGTCGTGTCCATCGCGTGCGTCCTCGACCTGGTCACCGCATTCGACCCCGGCTCGCTGTCCGGCTCGGTCTCCGGCGAGCTGTCCGACGGGCTGTCCGATGAGCTCGCCGACGAGCGGATCAACCGATACAGCGCCGCCCTCGCCGCACTGCCCGCCGACCGGCCGCACCGTTACGCCTACGTCGCGGTGCTGGCCGCTCTCACGGGACTGCGGGCGCGGGACCTGCGGGAGACCGCACCCTCCAGGGCGGACGTGCTCGCCATGAACGCGCGGGAGCTGACCGAGGCGGCGGCGGCCGACGCCCCGGCCGACTTCCTGCCGCTCGGCCTGCTGCGCCGTGGCAGCTTCGACGGCGCGCTGCCGGTCGCCGCCGTGTCGGTCCTCACCACTGTCACTGACGCCACCGAACCCACGAGTTCCACCGGCGAACCGGCTGACCCGGAGCGAGATGCCCTGGCCGAAGACCTGGCCAGGACGGTCGCACAGCTGACCCGTATGGACGACGTCCGTCTCGACGACCCGGAACACCTCGACTCCAGCATCGAGATCATGCGGGAACTGCTCGCGGACATCGGGGAGGACGACCCCGCCACGCGAGGGCTCATAGCCGGGGCGCTCGGCAGCGCGCTCTCCTCCCGGTCGTCGGCACAGGGCACCGAGGCCGCCTACGTCCACGCGGGTACCTAGGGGGCTTCTGATGGATCTCCGCGGCGTCGCGACTGCCGCGCCGGGGCTCATGCCGGCCGGACGAGTCCCGTGTCGTAGGCGAAGATGGCGGCCTGGACGCGGTCCCGGGCGCCGATCTTGGCGAGGATGCGGCTGACGTGCGACTTGACGGTGGATTCGGCGAGGTGGAGGCGTTCGGCGATCTCGGCGTTGCTCCAGCCGGAGGCGATGGCGGTGAGGACCTCGCGTTCGCGTGGGGTGAGGTCGGAGAGCTGGCGTTCCTGTTCGGGGGTGTGGCCGGGCAGCCGCTCGGTGAACGAGTCGATGAGTTTGCGGGTCAGGCCGGGGGCGATGACGGCGTCCCCGGCGGCCACCGCGCGGATACCGGCGATGAGTTCGTCGGGCAGCGCGTCTTTCAGCAGGAACCCGCTGGCTCCGGCGCGCAGGGCGGCGTACGCGTACTCGTCGAGGTCGAAGGTGGTCAGCACCAGGACACGGGAACGTCCGCCGGACTCGACGATGCGGCGGGTGGCCTCGATGCCGTCCATGCCGGGCATGCGTACGTCCATCAGGACGATGTCGGGGCGCAGTTCGGCGGTCATGCGGACCGCCTCGGCGCCATGCCTGGCCTCGCCGACCACGGTCAGGTCGGGGTGCTGCTCGATGAGCATGCTGAAGCCGAGGCGTTGCAGGGCCTGGTCGTCGACGATGAGGACGGTGGTCATGCGCGGCGTTTCTCCGTGGTCGAGGTCGTGGTCGTGGTCGTGATCAGAAGGCGGGCGCGGACCGTCCAGCCTCCGAGGGGGTTGGGGCCCGCGGTGACACTTCCCCCGTAGAGGGCGGCCCGCTCGCGCATCCCGACCAGGCCGCGTCCCTCGCCTTCTCGGTCGTGCGTAGGCGGGGTGCGCGGCGGTCCGGTGTCCTCGACGGTGACGTGTACGGCGGTGCCGTCGGCGGTGACGGTGACATGGGCGGTGGTGTCGGGGGCGGCGTGCTTGAGGGTGTTGGTCAGGGCCTCTTGGACGACGCGGTAGACGGCCAGTTGGAGGCCGGTGGCGAGATGGGTCAGGTCGCCGTCGGTGTGCAGGGTGACGGTGGGGCCGGCGGCCCGAACGCGCTCCAGCAGGGGTCTCAGGTCGTTGATGCCCGGCTGGGGGGCGAGCGGGGTCTCTTCGGGGGTGGCCTTCTCGTCATCGCCGATGACGGCGAGGAGGCGGCGCAGCTCGGCCAGGGCGCCGCGTCCGCTGTCGGCGATGATGCGCAGGATCTCGGCGCCCCGTTGGGGTTTCGCCTCGGTGAGTCCGGCGGCGCCGTTCGCGAGCCCGACGATGACGGCGAGGGTGTGGCCGAGGATGTCGTGCATCTCGCGCGCGACGCGGGCGCGTTCGGCGGCGGCGGCGAGGCGGGCGCGCTGGTCGCGTTCGACCTCGAGGCGTACGGCGCGCTCGTGCAGGGCCCTGATGTACGCGTTCACGACCCGGCCCACCAGGCCTGCCGCGGCGACCGCCGCCACGAGCGCCGACTGGACGAGCGCCAGCACCGGAGTCTGCAGGTCGGTCGACGGGGCGTCGCCGCGGACGACGACCGCTACGGACGTCTGCGTGACGGCGACCGCCAGACAGACGGCCAGCGTGACGGGCCGGCCCCGGCGGCCCACATTGAGCAGCGCCACGATCCGCGCGGCCTCGGAGCCCGTGGCGGCGTCCAGGACGAGGGACACCGCGGCGACGGCGGAGGTGAGGGCGAAGACCAGGACGGGTCGCCGCTGCCGCCACAGCAGCGGAACGCAGTATCCGGCCATCAGCGCCAGCATCGTCGGTACGCCGGGTCCGATGCCGTTCACCGCGTCCCGCAGAGCCGGGCCACCGATCGCCGCGCAGAGGATCGGCACCGTCCATCGCCAGACCCACGGATGAGCCTGGTCCGCCTGGCGCATCCGCATGAGCCACTGCATGACCGCGACGTCCGAGCGCCGCTCCGCACCGCCCAGCAGGGTCTCGGGCGTGACGGAAGGAGCCGAGGACCCGGGAGCGGTCGGTGCGGTCACGTCGTACACCTTCTCGATACAGGGGCCGCCCGCCGGTCCCCGGGGGAGTGGGACCGGCGGGCGGGGTGGGTGGTCACGGCCGAGGTTCGTGCCGTACGCCTGCTTCGGATCGTACGGCCGGGCGCTCAGCCTTTTCCGGTGGGAACCGGCTCGGGCTCCTCCGTGGCCTTGGGGCCCTTGCCCAGCAGGTGCCGCAGCTTCTCGCCCTCGACATCCACGTTGGGCAGCACCCGGTCGAGCCAGGCGGGCAGAGCCCAGGCGCGGCGGCCCAGCAGGGCCATGACCGCCGGGACGATGGTCATGCGGACCACGAAGGCGTCGAAGAGCACGGCGGAGGCGAGGCCCAGGCCGATCGACTTGATGAGCGCGGTGTCGCTGAACAGGAACCCGGCGAACACGGAGATCATGATGACCGCGGCGGCCGTGACCACCCGGGCCCCGTGCCGGAAACCGGCGACCACCGCTTCCCTCGGCTCGGCCCCGTGGACGTACTCCTCCCGCATCCGGGTGACGAGGAAGACCTGGTAGTCCATCGCGAGCCCGAACACCACGCCGACCATGAAGATCGGCAGCACGCTCACGATCGGGCCGGTCTGGTCGACGCCGAAGACATCCGCGGCCCAGCCCCACTGGAAGACGGCGACGACGACGCCGAGGGTCGCGAGGACGCTGAGAAGGAAGCCGAGTGCTGCTTTGAGCGGGACGAGGATCGAGCGGAACACCAGCATCAGCAGGACCAGCGCCAGGCCGACGACCACGCACAGATACGGGATCAGGGCGTCGCTCAGCTTGTCGGAGATGTCGATGTTGAGGCCGGTGGTGCCGGTGACCATCAGCTCGGCGCCGGTGTCGTCCTGGAGGGCGGCGCCCCGGTCGCGGATCTCGGAGACGAGGTCGACCGTCTCCTCGCTGGTGGGGGAGCTGTCCGGGACGGCGCGGATCAGGGCCACGTCGCCGGTCGTGTTGAAGGTCGCCGGGCTCACCGACGCGACGTCGGGCAGGTCGTCGAGCAGGGTTACCGCGTCATCGGCCGCGCCCTCGGGGTCCTCGCTGCCGCGGGCGTCGACCACGACCGTCAGCGGGCCGTTGTAGCCGGGGCCGAAGCCGTCGGTGATGGTGTCGTAGGCGGTGCGCTGGGTACTGCCGGGGGTGGCCGTCGCGTCGCTGGGCATACCGAGTTGCAGCGAGAAGGCCGGAAGGGCGAGCAGGAGCAGACCGGCCACCGAGGCCGCGAGGACCTTGACCGGGTTGCGCAGCACGAACCGTGCCCAGCGCACGCCCATCGGCTCGCGCTCGCCGCTCTCCATCGCCCGCATACGGCGCGTCTTGAGCTTCCCCGTCGCGATCCGCGGACCGACGAAGCCGAGCATCGCGGGCAGCAGGGTGAGGGCGATGACCACGGCGACGACGACCGCGAACGCGGCGCCGAGACCGATGTCGGTCAGGATCTTGATGCCGATGACGCCGAGCCCGGCCAGCGCGATGACCACGGTCAGACCGGCGAACACCACGGCCGACCCGGCCGTCCCCAGGGCACGCCCGGCGGCCTCCTCCGGCTCGTGACCCTCCCTCAGCTCCCCTCGATAGCGGGAGACGATGAACAGGGCGTAGTCGATGGCCACCGCGAGGCCCAGCATCAGCGCCAGCGTGCTGGTGTTGGAGCTGAGGTCGATGAACGCGCTCGCGACGGTGATCCCGCAGATCGCCGCGATGACGCCGAACAGCGCGGTCAGCAGCGGCAGTCCGGCTGAGACCAGCGAGCCGAAGGTGATGACCATGACGACGGCGGCGATCGCGATGCCGATCAGTTCGGTCGCGCTCTGCTCGGGCTCTTCGTTGACGGCGGTGCCACCCATGCTCACCGCGAGGCCGGCCTCCTCACCCTGCTCGGCGACCTGCTCCAGGTCGGCGCGGGCCTGGTCGGAGACATCGGCCTGGACGACCGAGTAGGTCACCTGGGCGTAGCCGATGGCGCCGTCCTTGCTGACGGTGCCGCTGGTGTAGGGGTCGGCGACACTCGCCACCTGGGACGCCGACTTCAGCTCGGTGACCAGGTCCTCGACCTCGGCCTTGGTGGCCGCAGAGGTCAGCTTCTGCCCGTCCGGCGCCTCGAACACCACCCGGGCGGTGGCCCCGGAGGCCGACGCCTGCGGGAACTCCTTCTCCAGCAGGTCCAGGGCCTTCTGGGACTGGGTGCCGGGGATGGCGAAGGTGTCCGTCGTGCCGGCGGAGACGGTGCCGGCCCCGATGCCGACGGCGGCCAGGACGGCGATCCACAGCATCAGGACGAGCCGTCGTCGTCGGAACGAGAACCGGCCGAGCCGGTAGAGGAACGTGGCCACGGAATACTCCCGGAGGGCGTGCCTGAAGACGTGCCTGAAGACGTGCCTGAAGACGTGCTTGAAGGCGTGCTTGAAGGCAATGCCTGAAGACGTGCAGAGGGCGGGAAGAGCGGGTCGGAGGCCGTCGAGGCCCCGTGGAACCACGCTAGGAACGCTTCGCCGTCATCCGACGGCACCGGCGAGGTGAATACGGCCGCGGCCACCAGTACCCCGGTGCCGTACGCATGTCATCCCTCAGATGTACGCGCGGAAGCGGGGACCATTCCCCGGTTGCGTGCTAACGTCGGGACGGTAAACGGGGACCGGTCCCCGATAGCCGGGAGGGTGGAAGTGGCGGACACGGCACTGGTGTTGGGTGGGGGAGGGCTGACCGCGTACGCGTGGCAGGTCGGCATGCTGGCGGGGCTGGCCGACGCCGGGGTGGACCTCGGCGGTGCTGACGTGCTCGCCGGCACGTCAGCCGGCTCGCTGCTCGCGGTGGAACTGGCCACAGGTGCGGCGCCGGCCGACCTGTACGCGGTCCAGGTCGCCCGCAAGCGGGCCATGATGGAGGTGGACTTCACCTTCACCATGACGGTCAAGTACCTGTGGGCCGCGCTCGGTTCGCGCGACCCGGCGACCGTGGTCAAACGGCTGGGCAGGCTCGCGCTGAAAGTGCGCGACGTGACGGAGGCCGAGGTCCTCGACGCGATCCGTCCCCAACTGCCGGTTCAGGAGTGGCCGAAGAGGCCGGTGCGGCTGTTCGCGGTGGACGCGCTCACCGGCGAGCCGAACGGCTTCAGTGCCGACAGCGGAATCGACCTGGTGACGGCGATGTCGGCCAGTTGCGCGCTGCCACCGCTGTTCCCGCCGATCACGATCGGGGCGGGGCGCTGGATGGACGGGGGCGTGCGCTCCACGACCAACGCCGACTTGGTGCACGACTGCCGACGGGTCGTCGTGCTGGCCCCGATTCCCAACGTGCCGGGGGCGACCCCGGGCGCCTCCGATCAGGTGGCCTCCCTTGTCGCAGGCGGCGCCCGGGCCGCTCTGCTGGTCCCGGACCGAGCGGCCCGCCGCGCGTTCGGCCGTAACCCCCTGGACGCGTCCCGCATCCCCGGCGCGGCCCGGGCAGGGCTGCGGCAGGCAGCCGAGCACGCCGAACAGATCCGCGCCATCTGGCACGGCTGAGCCTCCCGTCCAGGAGGCCAGCGTCGAGGCCGTCCTCGGCGGCGCGACGCACGCCGTGTCACTTGCTGCCGGGCTCCGAGAACACAGGGGCGGCGAGCAGTGCGTCCGCCGACGGCCAGATACTCGGCGCCAGCGACGCGAGGTAGGCGCCGCGGGCTTGGATCCGGCGCTCGTCCCAGGTGGAGGCCCAGCCGCTGATCTCAGCGGTCGGCGGGGGATTGAGCAGGGTGCCGTGGGTGAGGCGCAGGAGGCTGTGTTCGCCGAGCCACTGCCGTTTGTCGTCCCATGCCATGTTGCCGAGGGCGGGATTCAGACGGGCCGTGACCAGAGACAGGTTGCCGAGGGTGTGAACCAGCTCATCGCGGCCTACACCTTCGGACGGGTCGTCATCCAGGGGAGGCCAGTTGTCGCGCCAGCTCTGTGGCATGACGTGCTCGATGGTCGCGATGCGCGCCCGTGACAAGGCCGCAGTGAGCGCCCTGCGCACAACACTTGCTGCGCTGGACAACGCTGAGGTGGTACCCGTGGACGAAGCAGAGCTCCGCGGCTCGGCCCTTGAGCAGTCGCCGGTTGGTGCCGACGCCACCGAAGCAGCGCGGCGCGAGGTGAGCGAGCCCAGTGCCGTGGATGTCGTGCGCGCTGAGGCCGCCGAGCGGCTGGAGATTGCAGCGCAGTTGACTGCGCCCGCGCACGCAGACCGAGCCGCGCAGCTCCGCGCGGAGGCCGCCGTGCTGCTTCGCTTCCTCGATGGTCCCGGCACCGCATAGGAAACGGCGTGTCGCACCCGAAGTGACGCAGGAGCAGGGCTGGGAACAGATACGGCCACTGCATGATCATCGGGGGTCATGTGGACTCCCGAAGATCGTGCGGTGACCGCGGGCCATGGCGTAGGCCCTGTCCGTGGGCGGGCGATGTCCGACCGGGCCGGAGCGCCTGCTGCGCTACGCCCGCCGGGACGCGGATGCCGTCCGAGACGACGTCCGCACCTACGCCGTCGAACACCTCGGGGCCGACGGCGGTGTTCTTGTGCAGGGCCCTCCAGGCTCGAGGAGCCCCGGCTCAGCGGCACATCTCGGCCGTGGGGAACCGTCGTTGACCGTGGCTGACCGCCTGACGTGGCACGACTCTGGCACGCGCCGACACCGCCTTGGACGCCAGTCGGGTGTTACCCAGGGCTTCGGCAAGATCAAGACAGTTCGCGCAATCGCCATGCCATGGGAGGCGGCGGCGTCCCGCCACGGTGCGGAACTGCCGCCCACCCTCCGTCCCAGCCCTTGCTTCATATATCGAGTTTCGATAGGTTCCCATCGTAAATCGATGGAAGGATGGGTCGTGGGGAAGCTGACAGTGGGTGTGCTGCGCGCCGTGCTCGTGGTGGTGCTCGCCGGCACCGTGTTCGTGCAGGCAGGGATGGTGTGGGCGTTGGCCACCGACCCGGAGGACGGGTCGCTCCCGCTGACCCCGCTGCGCGTGATCACGATCCTGGGCATGGCGTCGGTCCAGGTCGCGCTGGTCTGCGTATGGCGGCTGGTGACGATGGTGCGACGCGGAACCGTGTTCTCCCATGCCGCCTTCCGGTACGTGGACGGCGTGATCGGCGCGATCGTGGCGGCTGCCCTCGTGTGGTTCGCGGTCACGGCCATCAATGCGCCGGGCCAGCGGGAGGACCCGGGCGTCACCGTCATCATGGGCGGGGTCGGCGTGGCCATCCTGGGGGTCGCGCTCGTCGTGCTCGTGCTGCGGATGCTGCTCGCCCAGGCCGTCGCGCGCGACGTCGAAGCGGCGCAGATGCAGGCCGAGTTGGACGAGGTGATCTGATGCCTATCGTCGTCGACATCGACGTGATGCTGGCCAGGCGGAAGATGTCCGTGGGCGAGCTCGCGGACCGCGTGGGGATCACGCCCGCCAACCTGGCGGTGCTCAAGAACGGCCGCGCCAAGGCGGTGCGCTTCGCGACGCTCGCCGCGCTCTGCGAGGTGCTCAAGTGCCAGCCGGGCGACCTGCTGCGCTGGGAGGCCGAGGACGCCGCGGGCGGATGACGTGCCCTTCCAAGATCATGGAGTCGACGCCCCGTGATCCGAGTGGAAGACCGTGTCCGCCGACGCATCATCGCCGATCCCGCCTGCCTTTGGCCAACTCCGCGAGCATCCCGGGGCCGTGCCCGAGGAGATCCCGGGCCTGCTGGAGCGAGTGGCCGAGGTGTCCGACCCTCGCGATCCGCACGGCGTACGGCACGCTCTGGTCGTTGGCGCAACCTCACCATCGGCGCCCTTCGCCTCGCCGGGAAGAGCAGCATCGCCGCCGGCCCCCGGCACAACGCCCGCGACGTCGCGCAAGGGGCGCGTCGGCGTACTCCAGCAGTGGAACCGTAGGCCGGGTGAATGAGTCTCTTCGTTAAGTGCCGCATCGGTGGGGGGCGAAGATGGACGCTAATACGGGCATTGCTGTCTGCGCGACCGTGATAGCGGTTGGTTCACTCTGGATCAGCCTGGTGCAGACAAAGTCCGCCCGAGAACACAACCGGCAGTCTGTGCGACCTTTGCTGCAGATTCGGATGGTCAAGGGCTACAACGACGACATAGCCCGCCTTGAGGTCATCAATGCTGGTCTTGGCCCGGCGATTGTGACGAAGACTGTAGTGACATTCGACGGGGAGGTCGTCGGACAGTGGGACCTGCAGACCTATCGCAGAGTAACCCAGTCCTTTCCGTTTCAGCCTAAGGTGCTGACCCTGGTAGAAGGTGCGGCTCTTCTCGTGGGGCAGAAGAGCTATTTGCTGCACATCGATGGTTTCAGCGAAGATGAGCACAGATGGTTTTGGGAACTCATCTCCCGGAGAATGCTCATCGAGATTCGCTATGAGTCTCTCTACGGCGGAGAGAACTTCGCAGTTCGCTCGTCGCCGTTGTGACGTGCCACCTAGCCTCGAGACGCAAGAGCACCCTCCGGCCGGGCCTCCTATGAGCCAGCAATAAAGTTGCGCAAGACTGATGCCGTCGCCGGCAGCGCGACTGGACCGATCTTTTCGCCGAGGTGTTTTCGGCGTCTCATCGGACAGGTCGTTCGGGGATCCTCGGAAGAACCTTCTCGGCGATGTTGAGGAGAACGCTGTCGTTCGGGAGGGCTCCGGACGTGCTCCACACGGTGATGTCGCAGGAGCCGCCTCGGTCATTACGGTCCAGGGCCACGGACAGCGTCCTGGCCAGGGGGCCTTGTTCGACCGGTCCGCCGGATCCGCCACTCCCGAGATTGATCTCGAGCTTCATGGTGTGATCCGAGAAGAGAACCGCGGGCCGACCGAGAACCGTAAGCGTCTTGATGTCCTTCTCATCCCCGAACTTCATCAGCTTCACGTACTGGTCGGTCGTCAGCTCGTTGTAAGTGGCCGAGACATTCACGGTGTACGTGTCGAACGTGACCTCGGCCTCCGGTTGGGCGACCTTCCCATCCGTCAGAGGAGCGGTGTTGTTGGTGCTGGAAACAGTGGTCGCGGTCTCTTCAGGCGTTCCAAGGAGCTTGGCCAGGTCCGGCCGGTTGAGCGCCTTGCACAGCTCTTCACCGGTCACAGGCTGGGGCGTGTCCTTGTAGGCATTCGGAAGCTCCTCGTGTGCCCCGCCCGAACACGAGGCGGGCTGCGGGGCGTTGTCGTCGGACGGCATGAAGCGTGGGGCCAGCCACAGCGCGGCCGCGAGTGCCCCGAACACGGCCACGGCCGCGACGGCCTGGCTCCATGCGTTGTGCTCCTTCTCCGGAGTGTCCGGGCTGGGACGCGGCCCGGTTCCGGCCTGGAGCTGGGGCTGGGGCTGAGCGGCAGCATCGACTGCCGCCCCGTCTGCGGAGGCTCTCGGACTCGGGTTCCGGCGTGCGCGCAGGGCCCGGATCACCGCGTAGACGCGTATTGCGGTGAACACGAGGAACACCACGCCGAGACCGGCCGCGACCCGATCGTGATCGCGGACGGCGAGATACATGATGCGTACGCCGAGAACAGACCCGACCGCGATGAGCAGGGGCTCGCGGACCCAGAACGGCAGGAGACGGAGGAGGAAACCGAGCATCCGGCGATCTCACCAGGACAAGATCACATTCGCCATGATGGAAGCCACAGTTCCGGGTACGTGCAGGGCCTGCCGAAAGCGGACGCTCCGAAGTCACTGTCGGGAACGCACCCCTCGACTGCTGGCGTCAGACTTTGATGACGGTGATGCGAGAGCCGCACAGGGCGATGAGATCCTCGGGGTCTGAGGTGAGGACCGTCGCCGGACCGGGGGCGGCGAGGGCTGTGGCGCTGAGCATGGCGTCGATGGCGTACTTGTGGCCGTGCAGGCCGGCATCGGCGAGGAGGGTGGCGGCGTGGCGGGCAATGGGCTCGGTGACCGGTTCGATGACGAGGCGGGACAGGGTCCATTCCAGGGCTGGGCGATTGATCCGTGGGTGGATCACTTCCGCGAGGGTGGCTGCGGAAGTGATCACCCGCAGGTCGTCGGCGCGGGCGAGGGCGAGCCAGCCGGTGACCGTACGGTCGCGCAGGACGGCCTTGGCCAGCCCTTCGCTGTCGAGAACCAGGGTGCCGCCGGGGATGGCGGGGGATGGGGTCACGCGGCGTTCGCCCCGCCTGGGGTCTGCTGCTCTCGGGCTTGGTGGAGTTGGTCGCGCAGGGCCTGAATCTCTTCGTCGGTGATCGGGCCGTGCTCGGCCTCCGCGACCGTGATGAGTTCGTTGAGGTTGTCCCGTTCGATCTGACGGGCAACGGCTGCAGCGACGTAAGCGGACAGTCCGGAGGGGCCGCTGCGGGCTTTGGCGGCTTCGGCGATGTCGCGCGGCATGGTGATCGAGTACTTGCCGGTAGGCTCACTCATGCTATGTATCCTACCTTGAATCCTCCCGTCGGCTTGGTGGGGGATGGTCGGGAGATTTGTCTGCGCTGCTTGGTCTGACGTGAGCGGATAGGTGGTGGATGTCATGAGGAACTCGGCATCTCGGACGCGGGGCGTCCTCAGGTGGAGGCACGGCGGAAGAACCTTGACGAGCAGACGCCCGGGAGGTGCGACGGACGTCAGGGCGCTGGCCGCTGACCTCGGCACCGTGCTCCTCCGCGCCGTTCGGCAAGGCTCTGAGGATGAGCCTCCCGCGGGGATCAACCTCACTTGAGCAGCTACACCACTCGGCGGGACACCATCCCACCAGAGGTGAGCATGTTTGCCATGCCGCGACGCAATCGGCGCCCGCCCGCCGTTCGCCTGGCTCCCGGCCAGTGGCTGCAATGGCAGATCAACTGCCGGTTAGTCGGCCGTTGTGGCGGCGCCTGGTCCTGTCAACTGGAGACGTTCAACATCCTTTATGGCTCTGCAGCTCCCGACGTATTCCAGGGTGTGCCGACATGCCATGTAGACGAGCGGGGGGCTCTGCGCTGAACTCCGCGGCACCGAAACCCTTGTTACCCCACGGACGGCCCGGAACGAGAGCCGAGCCGTCTCCTGGTGGCGGGACCTTCTGATCCGTAGCTCCAGCGAGGATGGTCAGTTACGGCCATACCGGCCGCTACGCGGCCCCGAAGGGACGTTGACGGACGGGGGCTGTCGCTGCGGTTGCGGTACTCCGCTGCTGTGCGGAGGCCGGCTGCGAGGGAGCGCCTTCGGATCGGTACTGAGTTTCCCCACATCATCAAGGCGGCTCGCTCCGCTCACCGCGCGATCAGCCGCCTGATGCCAGAGAAGGCGTACGTCGTGGCTGGGGCCGATCGGCTCCACGGTATTAGCCTGGTTTTGGCCATCTTCCCTGTCCGGGCCCCGTGTTGAGCAAGACCAGGGAGCTACTCACGCACCCGCAGCAGGCCCAGGCGCTCGCGCGCACTTGGCGACGGTAACCTTCGACGACCTCTCCAGGGTCTTACGCAACAGCACGTATGGCTTCGTACCGGGCATCGGTGATGCCGAATACGGCGTGGCGCATTTCAAGCCTTCATCATCTGGTCCGTACCAAACTATTGACGCCCCCTTATCTCACTTCTTAAATCACGGGGCGACGCACTCACCCCCCACCTCGCTCGGCGCACCCGTGCGCCGGAAGGGAGAGCCGTGGTCTCGCCACGATCGCTCCGCAGATGTCTCCTCGCCGCCCTCTCCGCCATGCTGGTCGCGACCGCCGCGATCGGCCCGGCACAGGCAGACGCCCCGAGTGTTGAGGCCGCCGCCGTGGTGTTCTCCGACACCTTCGACGGGGCCGCCGGAGCGGCCGTCGACTCCTCGAAGTGGCAGATCGAGACCGGCGACAACGTCAACAACCACGAGCGGCAGTACTACACGTCGGGCAACAACAACGCGGCCCTGGACGGCCAGGGTCATCTGGTGATCACGGCCAAGCGCGAGAACCCGGCCAACTACCAGTGCTGGTACGGGACTTGCCAGTACACATCGGCCCGTCTGAACACGGCCGGGAAGTTCACCGCGCAGTACGGGCACGTCGAGGCCCGGATGAAGATCCCGCGCGGACAGGGCATGTGGCCCGCGTTCTGGATGCTCGGCACACCGGTCAACTGGCCGGCCTCGGGCGAGATCGACATCATGGAGAACGTCGGCTACGAGCCCTCCACCATCCACGGCACGATCCACGGCCCGGGCTACTCCGGCTCGGGCGGCATAGGCGCGGGCTACTCGCTTCCCAACGGCCAGGCCTTCGCCGACGCCTTCCACACCTTCGCCATCGACTGGGCCCCCGACTCGATCACCTGGTCGGTGGACGGCACCGTCTACCAGCGGCGCACACCCGCCGACCTGGGCGGGAACTCCTGGGTGTTCAACAAGCCGTTCTTCCTGATCCTGAACCTGGCGGTGGGCGGCTACTGGCCGGGCGACCCGGACGGCTCCACCGTCTTCCCGCAGCAACTGCTGGTGGACTCGGTGTCGGTGACCACGGGCGACACGGCCGCCGGCGTCGCGATCAAGGGGCTCGCCGGGAAGTGCGTGGACGTCGCGGCGGCGAACTCCGCCAACGGCACCCCCGTACAGCTCTACGACTGCAACGGCTCTGCCGCCCAGCAGTGGACCGTCGGCTCGGACGGGACGATCCGCGCGCTCGGCAAGTGCCTCGACGTCACCGGCAACGGGACGGCGGACGGCTCGACGGTCCAGTTGTGGGACTGCACGGGCGGACCGAACCAGAAGTGGGTCGTCTCCTCGGCGAACGACATCGTGAACCCGCAGGCGAACAAGTGTCTGGACGTGACGGGCGCCAACTCGGCCAACGGCACCCGGCTGCAGATCTGGACTTGCAACGGCACCGCCGCCCAGAAGTGGACGGTCGGCTGAGCCGCTGGCCCTGGGTCTGTCCGGCGGAGCAGGTCGCAGGAAAGAAACGGCGCCAAAACAGCGCCGGTGAGCGGGGCTTGGAGCGTGCAACTGCAAGGCGGAGAGGGGCGTCGACGCGATGGGGGAGTCGGCAACCGACGGCAACGCCGCAGATGGACGTGCCAAGCCCCGCCTAGATCCTGTCCGGGCGATCATGGGCTCCCGCCGCACAGCCGCCGGACTGACCTCCATGGGTCGGCCCGGTCTGACGACTCAGGAGTGACAGAGCAGGTCGAGGACGACGGCCTCGGCGTCGAGGCCGTCGAGATAGCGGTTGGCTTGTTCCCAGTGGCCGTCCGTGTCCGCGTCCATCCACGAGCCATCAAGGGTGACCAGGGCGAAGCCGGGCACGGCGCACCGGACCGACCACAGCCGGGCTTCCTCGTGGTCCTGCGCGAAGTATGCAACCGGGTCGTTGAGCAGGAACGACGTGTCAAAGTGCGGGTCCCCCGCGACGGCCCGCTGGGCCACGTCCTGCACCAGCGGCTGGGCCAGATGCTCCTTCTTGGCGTCTGCCAAGGAGTACCTTTCCGGATCGGCCTCGTGGCGAGCGAGGAAGTCGGCGAGCGGGCGGGCCGGCGGGTGTATCGCGGTCAGCTCGGTCCAAGCGGCGAGCAGGGCGTCATGCGTGCGCGCCGCTCGTTTCCGCATACCGTCGAAGTCGAGCAGACCCCGAGGCCCGCCGTAGCATTCCAGCGGCCCGAGGGCATCGAGCTTGGCCTTCCTGCGCGGCACGGTTGAGGCCGTGACGAGCCTGCGGTCGCCGTCGTGCGGAGGCAACACGAGGTAGGCGTTGCCCGGGCTGGAGTGGATGGCCCACCAGTCCCAGTGGCCGACCGGATTCCATTCCTCGGTGAGGTTGGCGTTGTAGGGCGCCATGGTGGCAGCTATCGCCTGTGGAACCTTCCGGGGCGCGGTCGGCGGCAGGCACACAGTGGCGAAGAACTTGGTCATGCCCGGGAGCGTAAGCTCTGGGATTTCCGCCCAGGTGACTGTCACCTCGTCGGATCGTTGCTCGGTCAGGGGGCGGGATGATCTGCCGGAACGGTTCGGGCCGTGGAAGACGCTCTATGAGCGGCACCGGCTGTGGTCGGCCGACGGAACCTGGGAGCGGCCGCTCCAGCAGGTCCAAGCCGAAGCGGATGCCGCCGGTGACATCTACTGGGACATCGGGGTGGATTCCACGGTGGTGCGCGCTCATCAGTGAGAGGCAACGAGAAAGAGCGGGAGTCAGTGAGACTGACTCCCGCTCTCTCGTATCGGCATTCGACCAGGTCAAATGCTAGTTTCAGCTTGTGACCGGGTGAGTGCCCCCGGCAGGATTCGAACCTGCGCACACGGCTCCGGAGAGATTGCGCTGATAGCGCTTCACAACCCCTCTGACCTGCTGCGTAGCCAGTCGGCGGGCGCGCGGTGCCACAGAGTGTGTCGGAGGTGTGTCGCGCAGGTTGAACGGACAGGCGATGGGGCCAAATCTTCTCCACCCACCGACACGGGCTGACCTCTTCGTCCCGAAGCCATTCGATCATGGTCCAGAGGCAAGCCGGTACCTCCGTGACCTGCGGCGACTGTCCTCGGGTCCGTGGTTGTTCGCGTACGTCGTCGTTACAGCGCAGTTAGGCACTCAGCCGGAGCGCAGACCCGAGGGAAGTCGCCTTCGGCGACTGCGACCTACAGGGTCGGCTTCGCCGACGGGCTGCAACACCCGGGGTGTTGCAGCCGCTTGGGCCCGCACAGATCGGAACAGTTCACAGCAAGGGTGGTGCCCGCGACCATAGGCTCGTGCAGACTCCTCATGCGGGACTGAGGGCGAGCTCGGGGAAGATGTTGGAGGGGCTGTGGATACGGCGATGTTGTTCGTGCTCGGTGCCGCGGGCGGGTCATTACGCGGATTGGTCGATGCCTACAACCAAACCATGGAATGGCAGACGGCACGGCGTGAACACCGAAGAACGGATCCAGCGACGGACACACCGGGGCCGCCACGCCTGCGAGAGTTCTTTGATCCAGCACCAGATCTCGTGGCTGCTGTATTCCACACTGTCTTGGGCGCGGCAGGAGCTGCACTGTTCGGGATGTCCGGGCAAATTTCTGGTTCCTATGCGGCTATCGCCGTGGGCATCTCAGCCCCTGCCATATTGACTCAGCTTGGGCGGGTGCAAACGGTCAGCGAGGCAGTTACCGGTGTGAGTCCGGGAGCGGGTTCCTCTTCCGTTGATCCTGCAGCTAGTCAACCGCAGCCTGCTACTGAACTTGAATTTGTGATGTCGGTCAGTCGTTCATGGCCAGGCCGGTGCCAGCAAGGCAGCCATCGACCACA
>NZ_JBTLMO010000048.1:0-62152 GCF_054462255.1 Streptomyces sp. SD15
GCCAGCTCCCACCCGCCGGCAAGATCTGCACCTGACAGAACCCCACCCGCCCGACCGCCGGCATGCCGCCCCGGCATTAGTGGGACAGGAGTGCGTCGACGGGGTCCAGGAACCAGTCCAGGGGGGATTGCGCTCCCGTGCCGAAGGCCGCCGCAAGGGCGTAGCCGATCGCCGCGTCCTGTGGCAGCACCTTCCCGCCGCGCTTCCACTCGGCTTCCGCCGAGCCGTCGCCACTCGAGGTCAGCACCCCGATCCGGCGCCTGTCCTTCAGCAGCTTGCTGTCGGCCGGGGAGCATGGCACCAGGCGGTAGGCGGCACCGCCGTACGCCACGTCCACGCGGTAGGAGCGGCGCGAGATCCATCCCCTGGCTGGCGTGATGCGGGCGTCCTCACCGGCCACGGTCAGCACCAGCCGGTCGGCGTCCCGTGTCCCGATGGGGACGTGTTCGTTGACCTTCGCCCCCGCAAGGCGGCGCAGTTCGGCCCGTGGAATCTCCTCCCCTTCGACCGTTAGCGTGCCGTCCTCGGCGTCCAGGCGGATGCGGATCTCTCCGTAGACGGCATCCTGAGCGGGGCCGGAGCGAGGACTGGGGGAGGGGACGGGCTCGGGACTGGGGAAGGACGGGTCGTCCATCAGAGGTCAAATCTTTCGGTATTGACGGCTCACAGCCATGGTCACATGCTGACGAGCACGTCCGCCGTTTTCGGAGTCCGGGGGACGGGTTCATATCCGCGCCCTATTTCTCCGAAGGTGACCTCACGGTCCTCCGCGTCCCACCAGTAGCGGTTGCGTACTAAACCGTTGTCGGCGGTGCGGATCCTCCGGAAGCGGACGCTGTGGTCTTCGGTCGCGCTCAGGACCGTGATCGGGACGCTGACGAGCCCGAACGAGATAGCGCCGTGAAGATGCTCGCGGGCATGGCACACCTCCGGTGCCCCGAGCACTACCAGCCTAGGAGCTTTGTCACGGCCCGGCACGAGCACGGCCAGGCGCTCGCCGCGGGCCTAGTAGGGGCGGCTCCGGTGGACGACGTCCTGGACCTTTATACGGCGGTCAATGCGCGACACTCCCGTATAGATGCCCCGCGCAAGGCAGGGGGCGACCTCGCCGTGGAGGGGCATCCAGGCGCCAGGGGCTGCTTCCCGCCCGCGGCGACTGTGCCACCATCTCGGTCGAAAGCGCGAGGCTAACGCCCGGCGGTACGTGTTGTGAGATCTTCGTCCGTGATGGGGCGGAGCACACGGCAAGGAGTTCCGACCGCGACGGTCATGGGGGGAATACTGCGGCTGACGACGCTGCCGGCGCCGATGACCGATCCGTATCCGATACGGACGCCTGGGAGGACGACCACGTTGCTGCCGATCCAAACCTTGTCCTCGATCACGATCGGTTCCGAGAACCGCCCGTAGTCCACGCGCCGCGAGGGATGCACCGGGTGTCCCGTCGTGGTCAGTGTCACGCTGGGTGCGATCAGCACACCGTTGCCTATACGGATGTCCACGTCATCGACAAACGTGAGGTTCACGTTTCCGAAGAAGTCGTCACCGATGTGGACGTTGCTTCCGAACCCGGCGTGAAACGGCGGCAGCAGCACCGTGCGTTCTCCGACCGACCCGAAGATCGCAACGAGCAGCGATCGACGCTTTTCCGTTTCGCTCGGTGGGGTGTGGTTGTACTCGAAGATCTGCTCCGTGCGGCGCTGAGGGGCCTGGAAGGCTGCTTCCGACTCGGTATAGACAAGCCCCTTACCGATCCGGGCCAGGACTTCTTCCTCATGAGCTTGCGACACAGCAGAACACTCCGGTTGCTCAGAGTTTAGGTTCGACGGGGGAGGGGAGTTTGTTTGCCCAGCTCGCGAGAGCCATGGTCGCGAGCTCACGGATTTCACCGCCGAAAGCGGTCTCCGTGAGGAGGGTCCGTTCGGCGTTGGGGAGCGCGAGCTGGCGGTAGAACTGGAGGTCTTCGAATCCGTTGACGGCAACGTCATGGCTGGTGGCAGCGTAGACGAGGCGAGGAACGCGGGCCCAGTAGCAGGCGACCAGGCACATGGGGCAGGGCTCGCTGCTTGCGTACATCACAGCGTCTTCCATGAGATGGCGCCCGAGTTTGGTACCGGCGTTGCGCAGGGCCATGACTTCAGCGTGGGCGGTGGGGTCACGGAGCTCGACGACTGAGCTCGTGCCGGTGGCGATGACTTCCCCTTCGATGACGATAAGGGCCCCGAAGGGGGTCTTGCCTTCGTCTTCGAGGGCGTGACGGGACAGGTCGATGGCCTGAGTGAGGAAGATGTGGTCCTGGGGGGCCTCGGGGGTGTCGGGCACCTTGTCTCCAAGTATCCAATTGAGCTGGTTGCGGGTGCACTTACATGTATATGGAGGGATCAGCGTCGCCGAACGGGCCATCCAGATCCATGTCGTAGCCGGTGAGGGGGGTAGTGGCGCCGTCGGTGTCCACGGTGTGCAGCGCCATTCCGGCTTGGTGGCGGTCGGTCCAGTCGCCGTTTCTTAGCAATTCGACCATATCCGGGATAGGGGGCCCGGACTGGTCTCCGCGGAGGATGAGGCGATGGATGCGGGGTGCGGATGGGCTGGCGGAGCAGAGCAGGAGGTTGGTGGCGGACAGGCGGTGGTGCCATTCGTTGAACGCCCGGTCGATGCCAGCCGGCCGGTAGTTGGCGTCGGGGGTGAGGGGAAGGTTGTGCAGGATGATGCGAGTGACGGTGATTCGGTCTCCGCGGCGCAACTGGGCAGTCATGAGGACCTGGTCGACTTCGTTGCGGAACGCCGTGAGTTCGGGCTGGAGCCAAGCCTGGTCGCATTGCACGACCACGGCGGCGGTCACCTCGGCGGCCTCAAGGTCGGCCAGGCGTTCGCGCCAGGCAGTCACGTCTATGGCGGGAGTGGTCACGTCCCCTCCCGAGTGTGGGCGCCCACCAGCTGAAGAACGTTCAGGCCGATGGTGATGGCCTCGACGGGGTCGGTTTCCGCGGCGGCTCCCGGCAGGACACGGGCGGCGAGGCCAGCGGCGGCAGTCAGGACCGGGAGGGGGAGTGCGTTGAGGAAGGCACGCAACTCCGCGTCGCTGTCGCCGGGGGCGAGCGGCGCCAGGCGACAGGCGATGGCAAGGATCAACGCGGTCGGCCGCTGGTGCGGCTCGACGAGCGGAACGGGCACGCGGTAGGTCCGGTTACTCCGTGACCTGCGTATCTCCGCGGCGGGAGCACCGGGAAGGTCGGCGCGGCTGACGAGGCTCAGAAGGGCTTCGCGGGCTTGCGCGGCGGTGGTGAAGTAGCGGTGGGTGGCGAAGGTGCGCAGGTAGGCCCCCAACAGCTGGTGATCGGGCGTGAATTCGGGACGGATCAGCTCCGGCGGGTGCGGCAGACGAGCGTCGCGCAGGGTGGCGAGTGCGGTCACGGAGACCAGGGCCCAGAAGTGGTCGTACTCCGCTTCGGAGCCGAAGGCGCTCCGGGAGGCGTCCGCTTCGGGCGAGGACACGGCATCCGCGCCGCCGTACAGGGCCTGGCGCAGTTGGGTGAGGATGGAGGCGCCGTCCCAGTAATTCCCCATGAACTTGGTACCGGTGAGGATTTCGTACGCGCCGTACAGAGCGCTGGCCTGGTGAGCGCCATGGAACTCGGTGAAGTCGCCGCTCCACAGGAGCACTTGGAGCGGTCCGGTGAAAATGGTGCCGAGTTCGTCACGCGTAGTGGCCGACTTGGGATCAGGATCGACGCAGCGCAGGATCTTCAGGCGAGCGTCGGTGGTGAGGGCGACGAGTTCACGGGCGGCCCGGTTGGAGGCCACGCCACGTACCGACATCAGCAGCGCGGTGTTGGCGAGCCAGGCCAGGTAGCGGCTGAGCGCGCCCAGGGGCGGAGCGGGGTCGGGCAGCCGACGGCAGTGGCGGATGACCGAGTCGACCAGTGCGTGGGCGCAAGCGCTGACCTGGACAGGGTCGGCGCCGCCGGCCAGCGTGGCGCGTGAAAGACGGTGCAGGACGTCGAGGTGGACGGTGATGGCGTCCTGGGCGGCAGCCGGAGGCACCTCCGACTCCACCAGTTGGTCGACAAGATCCCGGATCGCGGTCGGGTCGTTGCTGGTGCCGGCCTGGCTGACGGTGCCCAGATAGGAGTTGATGACGGGGTCGTTCTTGAGCTCGTAGAAGAAGGAGCCGAAGCCCGTCCCCTGGCGGGCCAGAGCCCCGGCCAGGGTCCGGCGCAGCAACCGATTGCGGCCGCCGATGCTGGCCAGGCCGAAGAGCTGTAGGAAGGAGAAGACCCCGAAGATGTTGGCCAGGAGGAACAGCAGCGCGCCGTAGGTGGCGCTGGCGGGGTTGTCGCCGAGGAGTCCGCAAGCCGTGAACAAGGCCGCGAACCAGCCGATGAGCACCCATTCCCTGAAGGCGATGTGGCTGTCGATCGCGCGTAAGGAGGGCCAGGAGCTGGCCGCGGAGAACGTAAGCGCGAATATGACCGCCTCACCGGTCAGTAGCGTGGCGAAGAAGGCGATGCTGAACTGGGTCGCATCCACGACGTCGTCATGGCTTCGTGGATGGTGGAGTGCGACGAGGCCGAGCGCCACGGCGCACACGAACAGTGCTAACTGTCTCCACGTCTGCACCGCTGCCCCGTTCGACTCCCGGACCTCACCAGCAGTGCCCAACTCTTCCAAGGAACAGTGATGTTGCCAACTGGGCGTCCGGTCCTGGCGTGCAGTGATGGCTGGATGGTGTCTGATCGCCGCGGGGACCCTGTGGCTCCGCCTGAGGGAGAGAGTTACGGGCTGGGGAGTGCTGTCCTTCCGGTCACCTCGCCGATGCGGTAAGGAACTTGTGCCACGCCTCGGCCGACACCGCGACACTGGGACCATCTGGCCGTTTGGAGTCCCGTACAAGGACACCGGCCGATACGAACGCGGCCTCCACACATTCGGTCGCGTTGCCGCCGCTGTACGACGACTTGAACCAGACGGGCTCGGAGACGGGCTGGGGACCGGAGGACATTCACAGCTCCTTGCGGGCGTGATGGATCATGGCGGAGGAAGCCTCCATGTCCAACGCTTGCGCCTGGAGGTACTCGAACGCAAGTCTGTATCGCTCCAGTTCCTCGTCCTTCTCCAGGAAGAGCGAACCGGTGTGGAAGTCGACGTACACCACATCGAGGGCCGGTTCGGTCCCGCCGACGATGACGAAGCTTCCCAGTGCGGCAGCATGGGCTCCCTTGGCGAAAGGCAGCACCTGAAGCGTGATGTGCGGAGACTCGTTCGCTTCCAGCAAGCGGTCGAGCTGCTCCTGCATAATCTGGGGTGACCCGACGACGCGGCGGATCACGGACTCGTCGAGGATCGCCCAGAGGCGGAGCGGCTTCGGGCGGTCGAGAATCTGCTGCCGCTTCATGCGGATGTCGACCAGGCGCTCGATCTCTGTTGCTTCCAGGGGTACTTCGTTGGCCTTCTGCAGCGCTGTGCTGTACGCGCGCGTCTGGAGGAGGCCTGGGACATAGACACACGCGAAGTGACTCTCGCGTACCGCTTCGTCCTCAAGCGTGAGCAGCAGGTTCATGCTCTCCGGGATGGAGTCGGCGAAGGAGCTCCACCAGCCTTGCTGTCTGGCGTTCTTGGCGATCCCGACAACGGCTCTGCGCTCGGCGTCAGTTGCCTCGTACTCACGGCACAACGCATCGATGACGAGCCACTTGACCGGTCCGGCTTGGGTCTCGTACCGGCTTACTGTCGCCTTGGATACGCCGACGAGCAGCCCGGCCTCCTCAAGAGTGAGCCCCTTGCGGGCGCGCAACTTGCGCATCATCGCGCCTAGTTGGCGGCGGCGGGTTGTGGTCCGTTCGGACATGCGGCTCCTTCGCCATGAGCCGGGCGGCAGGCCCGGAGATCCTCAACAGGCTAGGCAGCCGGCAGGCGGCCCCACCATCAGATTCACTCGATGGATTCTCGTGAGAAGTTACACGGCAAGACTTCTCCGTGCCATGCTCCTTTCTTAGATCGCTACGCAGTGCAGCCGTACGGACACGGCAGGCGCAGCATGTGCGTGGCCAGGGAGGGAGGAGTGGCCATGCCTGGCTACGAAGTCACCGAACCTCGACTCCGCTGTGTCCTGCCTTTCGAGGCGGTGCCGGCGGAGGTGCGCCTGCTCCGGAGAGCTGCCGCGCAGCAGCTGGGCCGTTGGGGCGTGCTCGCCGCTACCGACGAAGCAGAGTTGCTCGTTACGGAGCTGGCAACGAACGTCGTCAAGCACGTCGGCGAAGGTGCCTCAGCAACCTTGATCCTTGAGTGGTTGGGGGAGCGGCTCCGGCTTGAAGTCCACGACAAGAGCCCGCTCGTGCCGTCGCTCGGGTCGGTGGACTGTGACAAGGAGTGCGGTCGCGGCCTGCACCTGCTCGCGGCGTTGGCGGTGGAGTGGGGAACGGTCCTGACCGCGGCGGGTAAAGCAGTCTGGTGTGAGATCTCGATCGGTTCCGGGGAAGCTTGTCAGCGCATCGAGCGGGCCGTCCGGACGCTTGAGCACTATCAGGGGCCCAGCGACAGCCATGCGCCTCGCGGTAGGAAGCAGGAAGTGGGCCTTGAGGAGTCGGCGGTTGAGTTGATTGCGGACCTGCTGCACTGGACGGCTGCGTACGGCTTGGACCCGGACGACATCCTCGACCGGGCTCAGATGCACTATGAAGCTGAGGCAGAGGCTGCCTGACGCCCTCAAGGCACCCCGTTCCTTAAGCGGGCGCCACCTTATGGACTCTGGCGCCGGCGGCTATCTCAGCGCTGCTCGCAGTACTGCGCCGGCGTCATCTGAGGCACCCTGCTCATGGAGTTCCAGAGCTACCCGCAGGATGTCCTGATCTCCTTGGTCCCGGCCATAGATATGGATCAAGTTGTCGGCCAGATGGTTCTGCCGCTGTTGCCGGAGTGTGAGCAGGACGAGTGCGGTCTCGGCTGGGCTGAGGACTTCCGTGGTTTGGCGCAGCAGGGTCAGCGCAGCGTCCTGCCTGCCGCGCCTGTCCAGGTCTTCTGCCTGTGCTGCTAGCTGACGTGCCGCCGTCATGTTCTGTTGACTCCGCTGCCGGTCCCCCCTTCGGCGGGGGACCGGCAGCGGAGTTCGGGAAGCTTGAGCCGCCAGACGTGCTTGCAGGCCGGCTTTAGCCGCGTCCAGTTCCGCGACGGCCGCCCGCAACGCTGCGGCTTCGCCCCTCAGTGCATCGAGTTCTGCAAGGTCTTCGCGCCGGTCGCATGCCAAACAGGCGTTGCGGAGCTGCCGTGTGAGCGAATCGATTCTCTTGCTTAGGTCGGCACACGTGCTGCAGCGTCGTCGTTCGGCTGCTGCAACGGCGCGGCGGGTCATCAAGTCATCAAGGGTCACGCTGATGCTCTCGTCACTCCCGGTGTCGGAGCATGCTGCTTTGTGCAGGCTCTCGATGAACTCCCAGTCTGGGACTGTCTGGCCGCTCAGGAACCGGGACAGTGAACTCGGATTGCTGTGCAGACGTTTTGCTACTTCCGCTTGAGTAAGTGCTCTATTTCCCGTTTCAGCTGAAATGCTCGGTTTGAGTCGACGGCATAGGCTCTGGAGGCCCGTGGCGAGTGCCCGCTTGCCAGGGGGAACGTCACTGCGGAACTCCTTGTCTATCCACCCGCGTTCGGCAGAGGTTCCCTCGACTGGCGTCATGCTGCTCTGCCTCTCCGTCCCGTCCCGACCCGTTCCAACTCCCTGCGGTGTCCTGGTAATTGTGCATGACGGGTCAGGAAGGACTCTTGCGCTTGCTATTTCGCGAGCAAGCGTTCTGATGCTGGACTTTCATTCGGCCTGTAGTGCCAAACTGAATGAGCCGCCCGAGAAGCGGGGGACGCTGATCCACGTAAGCGCTACCAGGTGCCTCGTGGTCCAAAGCGGTGCGCTGTACACGACTTGACCGGAGGTGCTCATGGCATTGCCGTCTTATCGGGACGTGAAGGGGAGCAAGGCGCAGGCGGCGCTGTGGCTGATCACGGTGGTGGGGGAGGGGAACATCTTCACCAAGGCTCAGCTGCGTGAGGCCTTCCCGGAGGTCGCGCAGATCGACAGGCGGCTGAGGGACCTCCGGGATCACGGCTGGAGGATCGACACGAGCCGTGACGATCCCTCTCTGCTCCAGCAGGAGCAGCGGTTTGTGACCCGCGGGGGCGACGTATGGATTCCTGGCCAGTCGAAGGCGCCGAAGCACAAGGGGAGTCTGACCGCCGCGCAGCGCGCGAAGGTCCTGCACGATGACAACAATTTGTGCCGGTCGTGTGGCATCGGTGCTGGCGAGGCCTACGAGGACGGCGGAGGCATCGAACTTGCGAAGCTGAACGTGTCTCGCCGTAGCGTGCTGCACGCTGATGCAGCCGAGGAGCATCAGCTTGTGACCGAGTGCAAGCGGTGTGGGGTTGGTGGAGGTCCTGACCGTGAGGTCGACCTCGGGGCGCTCCTGGACCTCGTGGAAGACCTTGCCCCGCTTGAACAGAGGCTCTTCGCCAAGTGGATCGCCGCTGATCAGCGCACGTTCAGCCCGATTGAGAAGGTCTGGGGTATCTACCGGACCCTGCCCCAGGAGTCCCGTGCCGCCGTGACCCAGGCCATCAACGACGTGATCGATTAGTAAGAACAGGCAGAGGACGGGGAAGTCATGCTGCGGGAATTCCCGCCGCCGCCGCGTGCGGCAGAGTTTAGCGAACTGATCAAGAAGAGGCTTGAGGAGGTGAGGGGCGCGGGAGGTACCCGGGAGACCGTCACCGTTGACTGGAACGGACAGCAGACGCATGTCGATGTGATTGACCTTCCGCTCAACGGGCTCTACCTCAATCCTGGTACGCACCGGATCCGTGCCCAGCGCACCCACAACCCTGCGAGGGATGAGGTCCTGGAGAAGGAACCGTTCGGTGACGATGCCCAGGACTACTTGCGTTCACTGCTGCAGGCCCGGCCGACGAACCCGGACTCGCGGGACCCCGAGTTCGACAAGTTGAAGGAAGACCTGCTCAAGTTCGGCCAGAATGACCCCGGGTTGGTCACACACCACGGCGTTCTGGTGAACGGCAACACTCGAGCCGTCGCGTTGAGGGAACTCGGCGCGCAGTCGATGCGTGTGGGAGTGCTGCCGCCGTCGTTTATCCAGGCGGACATCGACGCCGTTGAGCTGGCTCTCCAGCTGCGTCTCGATCAGCGGCGTGCTTACACGTACATCAACCGGCTGATCGCGATGGAGGAGCAGGCGTCGCTGGGGCGGACGCCTGAGCAGATCGCCAAAGAGTTCCGCATCAGGACCTCGACGTACCACCAGGAACGGTGGATCCTCAGCACGATCAAGGAACTGAACGACCGCAGCAAGAGCGGTGGGGGCGTGGCGCTGCGACTGGTCGACTGGGAGGGAGCCCAGGAAAGCCTTAAGGAACTCCAGCGCTTGTACGTGAAGCTGGAGACCCTTGATCGCGACCAGGCGGAGATCCTGAAGGAGTGGCGGCTGGCGGCGATCCTCCTGGACTTCTCGAAGACGGATGTGCGGCACATTGACGAGGAGTTCCTGAACCAGGGGTATCTGAGCCAGGTACTGCCGGCGGATCTGGTCGAGCACGGAGCGGCTGCTCGACCGGAGGCCGTGTCCGTCCCTGGCCTTGGTCTGGACGTGCCGGCGGCGTCGTCGGCGGTATCGACGGCCCGGGCTCTGAACGACCGGATCCTTCGCGCGGCGGCCACCGTTCGAAGCGCGGAATCGGAGCTTTCGGACAGCGACAAGGCCAAGGCGCAGGCGCTGCTCGACGAGGCGAAGAACGCGTTCGACAAGGCCATCGATAGCCATGGCAGGGATGCTCGCGTCCGCAAGCGTAAACAAATGGCCCCGGCTCGCCTCATCGACGCCTGTGCCAACATCGACCAGTGCGTTACCGACCTCGTCCAGGCCCGCACCTCGAACAGCCTGGACGAGGAGGCCTTCGACGAGGCCGTGCTCAAACTCCGGGACAGCCTCCGCAAGCTTGCCCAGCAGGCAGGGCGTGGCATCCCGAACCCTGGTGATGGGGTCTCCTGGCTCCTTGCGGCCGCGGCTGCTGAGGGCCTCCAGTGACGGAGAGCGCAACGGAAACGTCCCTGCACCTGGGGTTCGACGCCGCACGCACGCGTGTGGTCCTGAAGACCACTGATCAGTACAGGCAGGATCTTGTCCAGCTGGCCGCCCGGTTCCGTACCGGCGGCCAGCTGGGCCCGCTCACCGCCTCGGTTGCCCTTGACGAGCTCCTCACAGATCTTGGTGTCCTCAGTAGCTGGCCCCACCACGTGGGTGTCGAATGGGCGCCAGAACTGCGGAGTCTTGTGGCTGGCGTGGTCCAGGACGCCAACACCGTCAAGGGCCGCTTGGCCGGCTCCGAGACGTACCCGGAAGTCGCATCCAACGATGTCCTGAACATGCTCGGCGACACCTGGGAAGCCGAACTCAACACGTTTCAGCGCCGGGACATCGCGAAGCTGCTCTCGCTGGGGCATGGGGCCAACTTCAGCGTGCCCGGAGCGGGCAAGACTCGCGTGGCGCTTGCTGTGTATGCCGCGCAGAAGGTTCAGCGGAAGGTCAGCAGAGTTCTGGTCGTCTGCCCTAAGTCTGCCTATGAGTCCTGGCGTTACGAGACCGCAGTGTGTTTCAGCTACCCACTCCGGACCCATGTGCTCGATGGTTCCTTGGATCAGTGGGCGGAAGTGCTGATCGTCAACTACGAGAGGCTGGATCGATCGCTGTCTTTGCTGGCCGGCTGGTTGAAGTCGGCTCCCTCAATGATCATTCTTGACGAAGCGCACAGGATGAAGCTCGGAGCTCGCGGCACATATGGTGCAGCTTGCATGGCGCTCGGCCCCCTGGCGGAACGCAGGTTGATCCTGACTGGAACGCCGGCGCCGAACGGATCCAAGGATCTGGAGAACCTGCTGGGCTTCGTCTGGCCAGGCCATGGGCAGCGCACGGTGGTACAGGCCGTCGCAGGTGGCGACCTTGCCTACGCGAGCACGGTCCTCAGGCCGCTGTTCACCAGGACAACCAAGCAGGAACTCGGCCTGCCGCCCATGAGACTGCGGACGCGGTACGTCGATATGCCGGACCTGCACGCCGAGATCTACAGCTCGCTGGTGAGTGGCATGAGCGGAGGTGCCGCTCGCGAAGATCTCAGCTCCCTCGGCAAGTCAGCTCTGCGCCTCCTGATGGCGGCGACGAGCCCGGCTCTCCTGGTGGAGGGTGGCAGCCGCTACGAGCCGCTGGTGTACCAGTTGCCCCCACTGGAGATCCCTGCGGGCAGTTCGCTGTACTCACTGATGCAGAACCTGCCTGACCATGAGGTATCGCCCAAGTACAAGGAAGTGGTGGCCATCGTCGCTGAGAACGCCGAGCGGGGCCGCAAGACGCTGGTCTGGACGACGTTCGTACGCAGCTTGACGACCTTGGCGCAGATGCTGGAGAAGTACTGTCCAGCAGTGGTGTACGGGGGGACACCGGACCGGGATGAGCAACTGCGACGCTTCCGTGAGGACCCCAGCAGCATGGTGCTGATCTCCAACCCCGCGACCCTGGGCGAGGGCATCAGCCTTCATCACGTCTGTCACGACGCCGTGTATGTGGACCGCGACTTTATGGCCGGACGTTTCCTCCAGAGTCTCGACCGGATCCATCGCCTCGGCCTGGCTCCCGATACCGAAACACGGGTCACAGTGCTTGCAGCGCGTAACACAATCGATGAGGTAGTTGAGGTACGGCTCGATCAGAAGCTTGAGTTCATGGGCAAGATCCTTGACGATCCTACGGTGCAGCAGCTCGCCGACCTGGAGGAAGAGCCCTCGGTGGCGGCCGGTCTCGCGCCGAGTGACATGGAGGCGCTGCTGCGTCACATGGGTAGCAGATAGCTCTGAGTGACGTAGCTCGTGGCTCCAGACCCGGCGGGAGCCGGAGACCCGGGGGAATGCGAGACTCCTGGGTATCAAGTGTCCAAGAACCGGTGCGTGATCACGGTCTCTGGGACACTTGAGATCTGTTTTGAGTCACTCCCGGAAGGAGCGCCATGCGCGCCAGCGGCCGCCAGCGTCCGCAGTTTGCCCAGCCACTGACCTCTGTGGAGATCTGTGCCGGGGCAGGCGGGCAAGCCGTTGGACTGCACAACGCCGGGTTTGATCACTTGGCCCTTGTTGAGTGGGATCCGCACGCTGTACGGACGCTCAAGGCGAATGTGAGTGGCTGGCCAGGGTGGGATGAGCAGCATACTCAAGCTCTCGAACCCATGGATGTGAAGGAATTCCTCGGGTCTAAGGCGCATGAAGGCCTTGGGCTTAAGAAGGGGCAGCTCGACTTGCTGGCCGGCGGCGTTC
This sequence comes from Streptomyces sp. SD15, assembly GCF_054462255.1. Classification (NCBI taxonomy): domain Bacteria; kingdom Bacillati; phylum Actinomycetota; class Actinomycetes; order Kitasatosporales; family Streptomycetaceae; genus Streptomyces; species Streptomyces sp. SD15. Next base: position 12,359 of record NZ_JBTLMO010000048.1, read on the forward strand.
CGTGCCCGCCGTTTTCCCTCGCGGGAAAAAGACTGGGGAAGGATGACGAGCGTGATCTATTCCCCGATGCTCTTAGGATCATCAGGGCCCTCATGCCTAAGGCGGTCATGATTGAGAACGTCCGGGGAATTCTCGAGCCCCCCGAGGTTTTCATTGACTACCGTCGGGATATCCTGGATGAACTTCGCGAGCTTGGCTATGTGGTTCCCGAAATTCAAAGCGATCATTCAGCTGACGAGCAGGATCAGGTCATGCGTCAGGTCTGGCGCAGGATGGACGCAAGTAAATTCGGCGTTCCCCAACTCCGGCCCAGGGCTATCTTGGTTGCGATTCACGAAGATGCTCTGAAGCGTTCTGGCGTTGAGTTCTTGTGGCCTACCGAACTTGATGGAAAACAGGCGACAGTCGTCGGTGAACTTGCCGAGAGTATGGAGACGCGCTGCCGAGAGTTCTGGAGCAAGAACGAGTACGGTGAGCGGGCGAAGGCTGGTCAACGCACGGGCAGGCAGGTTTACCGGGACTGGCTCCGCAAGGCCACTGAGGCTGCCGAGGCTGGCAAGGGGGTTGCTCCTACCCTGGTCGGAGGCTCAAAGAAGCACGGTGGTGCCGACCTCGGGCCCACCAGAGCCAAGCGGGCCTGGGAATTTCTGGGGGTTGACGCAATGGGTGTCGCGAACGATCCAATCGAGTGCGACCCGGGGCGTGATCTCTTCCGTCCTGCTGGACCCATGCTGACTGTCGAGCAGGCTGCCATTATCCAGGGGTTCCCGCCCGGATGGAAATTCCAGGGAAAGAAGACGGCCAAGTATCGCCAGGTAGGAAACGCCTTTCCCCCGCCAGTCGCTGAGGCGGTTGGGCGGGCCATTGCTGCTGTTCTGCGGCCAGAGCAACGGGAAGAGTTGCTCAAGAGCTACACGATGGATACCGGTCGTGCCGCGCTCCGCACGCCGCGCTCGGTGCAAACGGCGTTGCCGGTTTCAGCTGTTCCCCAAGTCCGCCGCCCGGCGGCTAATGACCGTCGCGGCAATCTTACTGGCGCAGACGTCTGATGGCTCGTGCTCCCAGAAGCGGAGCACGAGCCATCCGGCCTGCATGAGGCGCTCGTCGGTGTCACGGTCCCGCTCGACGTTGCGTACGACCTTTTCCGACCAGTATCCCGAATTCGTTTTGGGCGGAACGTAGTGTTCGGGGCATCCGTGCCAGTAGCAGCCGTCGATGAACACAGCCACCTTCGCCGGACGGAACACCATGTCGGCCGTTCGGCGAAGGTCTGGCAGGGGCCGGGCAGCAACGCGAAAGCGCAGCCCTTGGGCATGGACGAGTCGCCGGATCAGCCTTTCAGGCTTCGTGTCACGGCTGCGGATCGCCTGCATATTGCGGCGACGAGCCGCGGACGAAGCCCAGGAGCCTGCTGGCGCTTCCCACTGGGGATCATCGGGCACGCCTCAGAGCGTAGACCCAAGCGGGCCGTTGCGGAGCAGGTGCGGCTGTCGGCGACGACCAAGGCCGAGGCCGTCTCACGCAAGCGTTGAGGCCCACCCGGGTAGCGGGTTGGCCTCAACGCTGAGGCAGTCAGAACTCAGGACGAACCAGCTGGGATCGTTGCCGCATCGACGTATCGCGAGCTCTTGGCGCGAAAACGCACAAGACCACGGTCTGCGCTCACTGCTGAGGCCGGCGGGATCAAGGTGAAAGCCATCACGATCTTCGACGGATCGGCGGCACCGCTCCGGACGACCGCCTGCACGTCGCTGTGGCTGTCTCCCTCCACGACGGGGTACAGGAGCATCACTCCCGTCGTCGCCCCGATCCCGGCGCTGTGAACAGGCCGGGTCTCCGGCGGCGAGGACGCCCCGTCGATCAGGCGTTGAGCCGCGGTGCGGTGTTCCACGCTGGCAATGCGGCCGAAGGAGGTCTTGCCGGTCTGCCGGCTTCGGCGGACCAGAGACAACGGCAGCGAACCGAGCACGCTGGCCTCCACGCGCGTGCTCGCGGCCAGACGAGGTGATATGACCAGCCAGTTATCCACCTTGGCGAGCGTGCCGTCAAGCTGCCTGAGATAGGTCAAATGGGGGTCGAAGTGCCCGTCGCGCTCCCATTCGAGCTGAGAAAGCGCGCTGACAAGCTCACTGTGAGAAACCGTGCCCGTCAGTGCCTCGAAACTCCGCGTGAGCGAACTGGAGTCATCCGGTGGATTACTGAACGTCGTCGGGGTTGCGTTGAGCGAGTCCAGCAAGGGGCGCCAGCGCTCAGTGTTCCGCTTCAGCGTCGCGTTGTTCACGGGGTACGACGCGGGCTCGATGGGACGGCCAGGGGAGCGGATCTCCACCAGCTCCGCGTTGAACATCTTGTTGCGGGCCGAAGGCCTGATCCAGGGCAGGTGCTGTGCCACGAGCGGCGGCACCTGCATGGGCGTGATCTGGGGCTGTCCGTCGACTACCACGGCGTACTGGGCCAGCTGCTCCCGGAACGTTTCCTCGTCGCGGCAGATCGCTTCGTAGGCCTCGTACAGATCGGCGTACCGGTTGCGGCCGAATGGCTCCTCCCGCCCGATGTAGAGACGGACCAGGTCTCGGTAGCCAGGCCGGAATCCGAACCAGCGTCCCATCTGCATCAGGGTGTCCGCTTGCTGAGTGGTGCGCCGGTAGTAGGTGGTGGTCAAGCCTTCCACGGTGAAACCGCGAGAGAGCTTCGTTCCGCCCACGAGGATCTTCCAGACGTGCTGCGTCCGGTCGAAGTCGAGGTTCAGCTGATCGAAGTAGCGGTCTGAGTCGCCGTTTACGACGATGACCGGCTGACCGCCCGAGCCGATGCGGTGATGCGCCTCGTATATATAGGCGCGCAGTTCCTCATAGGAGGCAGGAGCGGGTAGGTCTGAGGCGCGTGCCTCACTGACCGGAGCGAAGTCCGAAGCCCACAGTGCGGCAAGGCGTTCGTGGCCGGCGGCCGAGCTGTAGCCCGCCTGATGCCACATGGAGTTGATGAGCAGCGCGAGTTCCGCGTGATCGTCCCTCCGCACCGACTGATGAGCGAGCATCGTGTGATGCCGGAACGGACCGTCTGGCACGCCGTGGTCAGCCCGGTAAAGCTTCAGCGCGCCAGACAGGACGAAGGCGTCCATGGCTTCCTGTAGACGGTCCCCGGTCGACTCGTAGATGTCTCTGATATGCGCCTTCTCCTGAGAGTTGGCGTACGTGCGCTCTTCCCTGGGTATCGCCGAATCCAGATCGTGGAAGTCCTGCGCGCCCATGTACCCAGAGGGACGAGGAAGTGAGATCAGGAAGTCGCTGGGGAAGATGTCTTCGTCGTCACCAGGATCGATGAAGACGTTGGCGAAGGGCGTGGCTGTGTAGCCCACATACTGCGCGCGCGGAAGCAGCTTCAGGAGCTGAGAGATCAGCCCGTTGATGGACGTGCGTTCCGTGCTGCCTTGTTCCCACCTCTTGGGGTCCAGGGTGTTCACGGATGCCTGGTCGGACTCGTCATCGATGATCAGGGCAGGCAGCTCTCCGAGCAGTCCGTGAATCTGCTTGAGGTCCTTGACGAGTTTGGTCAGAACGGACTTGTTCTTCTTCACCACCAGGATGCGGGCGGCCGCGTGGTGGAGGTTCGCCTGATCATGCAGCGGACGGGTCGGTTCACGCTTCTCGAACTCAAGGGCCCGGATACCTTGCGCCAGGCTCTTGTAGTCGTTGTCCCGAGTCGTCAGCCGCTCGATGTCGAACGCGCCGAGCACGGACGGGCGTGCTCCGTGCTGGACGAACTCGTGCCAGTCCGAATCGTCGTCGCCGATGTAGTCCACGCCGACCAGGGAGTCGAGGTCCGTGATATCGGCGCCCCGCAGGATGTTCTCCTGCCCGATCAACTCCATGTCGAGACGGCGCTGGGTCTGAGCGCGCAGCAGGTTAAGGGTGCCGCCCAGCACGATGACGAGGCGGTAGCCGGCGTCGATCGCCTTGGCGGCGACACCAGTGAAGTTGGCAGTCTTCCCTGACTGGACATATCCGACGACCAAGCCCTTCGCCTGCCGGGCCGTCTCTTGCTCTGGATCGGTGAGGCGTTCGACGACTGCCCGGCTTGCCTCGTCGAGGCTTGCGATCGCTGCGTCGGACCAGCCCTTGTCACGGAGTTTCTGCTCGTACGACGTCCAGTAGAAGGAACGGGAGGCTGCCCGCTCCGGGGTGTACCAGGGGGTGAAATCACGCGTGATCACTGTGGGGCCCGGGATCTTCGCCACTGGTACGGCGTCATCCAGCGCCTTCCGCAAGTCACTTCCGAACCGGAGCCGGTCGTACACGGCTGTACGCCGTTCTTCGGTGCGGGCGGGGATGGCGAGTGCCCACTGAGGATCCTCGGCGAAGTCCCAAGCTGTGAGGTGACGACTCCACAGAGCTCTGAGGGCCTCGTCGCCGCCGACGAGATAGGCGCGAAACAGGTCCTCACTCAGGTCAGCGTCCGGATAGTCCTCGTCTGCGGCAAGGGCGGCCCAACGCGCGAAGTGCCGGGGAACACTCCCCATACCGGCCAGGGCATAGGTGTGAATCTCAAGGAGCGCGGTGGCTGGGGTGTCGCTCATCTGAAGTCCTCAGTCCGGATCAGTGGTGAATCAGGAATGGCTGTGCTGCAGGTGTCAGGAGAATGGCTGCGCACGCCGCGTGCGCTGCGCTTCCACTGAGGACAGGAGGATGGTGTTCCAGTAGTCCAGGCGGTCTTGGCGGCTGCGCTCCCAGCGCCCGAGCCCGAAGCAGTCCTCAAGAAGCAGATACAGCAGGGTCTTTGTCACGGGGGCGTCGTTCGCTCCACCACGCCTGCCGTCGTTGAAGTCGTCCCGGTACGCCTTGTTGAGGATCACGGCATTTTGCTCACGGTCTAGGCCGAAGAACTGGTCGGGGGGAAGAGTGCCCCAGGTGAAGGCGATCGGCTCTTCGCCTGGCTTCTCAGGCAGCTCTTCCTTGATGACTCGCTTGACCTTGGGATCCAGGCCCTTTCCTGGGGGAGTGACGGGCTTGCGTACGATCTCGTTACGCCTCGAACCGTCTCTGTAGGCAGTCTCGGCGTCAGCCAGGTAGTTCCGGAAGTGGCTTCCACTGGAGTCCGTCGCCTTGTCGAGGGCATCAGTGAAGGCCGGAGTGACAGTGACTCTCTCCTTCTTCACGTCGAGGCTCAGGACGTTGTTCTCGCGAGACGGAAGATCGACGGCGACCCGCGCTAGAACAAGGTGCCCCTCAGGATTCCGCCAGCCGTTCCACCCTCCCGCCTGTACGAGGCGGTCATTCCGGTAGAAGTAGAAACCTTGTCTCTCGGTGAGCGAGCCGATCTGGCGGAAGCCTGCCTGCTTGGACTTGGCTGGCCAGATGTGGGCGGTCAGGCGGAGGTCTCCCAGCCCTTCCACCGGGGCTGTGAAGTTTCTGGGGTAGCCCGCTTTGCCCGGCACCTTGTACCCGAAGGGGTCCAGGGCTTCAACAGCGATGTGATCCACTTCCTCGCCCAGGCCTTGCTCTCCGCTTCCCACGTCCCATACGGCAATGTCGAGCTTCAGGCCCCGCTGCAGATACCGGTGGAGATAGAGGCCGAGGTGGGTCTCAAGGCGGGCGATGGCCTTCGACAGGAACTGGTCGCTTTGGCCGCGCGCGACTGTCTCGAAGGCCCGCACGCCATCCCAGCGCACGACGGTTCCCTGCCACTCGATGATCCCGTCGTAACGGTCTACGAGCTCCTGCGCGTACCGTGGGTCGACGGTGTCGCAGCGGAAGCTGTCTGCGATGCCCTCAGCCGTGAGGCGGCGCCCCGCAGCGCGGCTTCGCCTTGTGCGGCTGACTATGGTGAGTGAAGAAGCGTGAGAAAGCGAAGCGGCTTTCAGGCCAGTGCCGTACATGCCGAGGGCGCTCTCGCTGTAATCACGGCGGTGCCCCACCGTCATCGCGGCGTCGAGCCCTTCTTCGTCCATGCCCTTGCCGTTGTCGACGATCAGCAGCGTGAGGATCCGATCGCCATCGCGCAGGAAGTGCACGACAATCTTGTCGGCCTTGGCATCAATGGAGTTGTCGATTAGGTCAGCGACAGCGACCTCGAAGCCATAGCCCTGGTTGGTCAGAGCCCTGCCGTAGCCCGCGTCTGGCGGCAAGTGTGTGCTGCCAGTTGTAGGTACGTCGTACTGCCAGTCGGCGCCGGACTTGTAAGGCATGCTTCCTCAAATGCACAGGTCAGGGCCTGCTTCGAAGGTAGCAGCCCCTTACATCCAACAGACGGTGAGTGTGACCGTACTGCAAAGGTTGGACATAGAGGGAGTTGGATGCCGAACAGGGGCGATAAGTCCCTTATTTGTCAAAGGCTTTGGCCGTGGATGCTTCTTATTTATCCCATCTTGTGGGCATCGGTTACCTCTGTCGGATCGTACAGATCTGGTGTGGTTCTGGGGGAGTTGGTGTGCCGTGGTGAGTTCAGGTACATGTTGGGGTCGGCCGCTTCTTGGGCGGTGTCGAGCTCCCGCGGCCCGCCTCCGGCGCTTTACTTCGTTGCGCTGCGTTCCGAGTGGCCTTCGGCGATGGCCCTTCGGGTCACCCTTGACCCGGGCCGCTCCAGTACGGAGGGCAAGCGGGCGGGCGGCTGGGAGTGGGGGGAGTGCTTGAGGCGGTTCGTGGTGGATCGCTCGGTGGGCGTAGGCCCTGGGGCTCGGGGTTCGTCAGATGAGCGCCCACACCGCCAACCCCACCCCGAACAAACAGAGCAGCACCCCGTTCACCACGTACGTTCCGGGGTTGAACGTCTGCTGTGTGCGGACGACGACCACACGGCGGGGGTCCTCCGGGTCGTACCGTGCCACCACCTCGAAGCCCACCCACAGGGAGTGCAGATCCGCGTTGAGTGGAGCCCGGCGATAGGTCTGGTTCCTCGGGCCCGCCTGGTAGCGGATCTGGGGAGGGTGAAAGGTCGGGCCCTCGTGGCGTGGCCCGCGGACGACCTCGCCCTGCGTGCGGGAGCCCCGCACACCGAGCAGCCGTACGCCCCTGCGCTCGCGGAGGCCGCGGCGGACGACGCGGAGGCCGTAGGCCAGCCACCCGGCGGCGAAGAGGAAGGCGAACGTCAGCCACGGCTGGGACATGTCCGCCTCCCCCCGTCGGCGCTCCTGAAGTCAGGTGCTGTTACGCCTCCGCGCCGTGACACTCCCCATAACCCCGCCCCGAGCCACACCAGCACCCGCTCCCCCTCTGCGGCGGCCAAGCCTCCGCTCGTCCCCGTGCCGCCAGCGTCGTCGCGTACTGCGGCAGCAAGTCGGAGTCCCCCGGCGAAGCCCCTTCCGATGCCGCGAAGGCCTCGTACGACGGGGCCGTCCCCGTCACGATGCCCAGATTCGGGGTGCCGGAAGCCGCCAGTTCGCGCAGGGAGGCCTCTATCGTCGCGAGGTGCAGCTCATGGGTGGGGTACTCCTCCGCCAACGAGGGATACGCGGCCACCAGCTCCGTCAGCTCACCCGTCGGCCAGTGCAGGACCGCTACCGGGAAGGGGCGGGAGAGGGCCTCGCGGTGGGTGCTCAGCTCGGCTCGTAGGCGGGAGATTTCCGCCTGCAGTTCCGCCGGGTTGTCGGAGCCGAGGGACCAGACCCGCTTGGGGTCGTGGAGTTCGTCCAGGGAGACCGGGGACGTGTGGAGGGTGTCGGCCTGGGTGTCCCAGTTGTCGTGGGACCGGCCGAGCATGCGGCGGACGCGGTGGCGGCCGAAGAGGACGGGATAGGTGGCGTACGGGGGCTCCGGCACGTCCGTGAGGAGCAGCTGGGCGGCCTCGGTGAACGTCTCCTGCGCCGCTTCCAGCTCGTCGTGGGACTCCAGGGCCTCGGCCACGATCACCCAGGGGGCGGGGTCCCGGGGGGACGCGGCGCGCACGCCGTCGATGATCGCTCGCGCCTCGGCCTCGTGGCCGTACTCCCACAGGTTCGCCGCCTTGAGGGCGCGGACCAGGTGGGGGCGCTCCAGGGGGGCGGAGGACGACAGGAGGCGGTCGTAGAGCGCGGTGGCGCTGGGGCGGTCGCCGGACAGTTCGAGGTGGGCCGCGGCCTGCACGAGCAGGTGTTCGGCGTCCTCGGGATAGAGGCCGGCAGTCCGCTCCAGGCGCGCTGCTTCGGCGTTGTGGTCGACGTGCTCGGCAGACGTGTCGGGGCGCATGGGGGACACCGTACTGCCGATGTCGTACGGGGGAGAGATACCTGCAGGCCAGCGGGTGACCTGAGAGTGGCAGAGCCCGAGGGGAGGCCCGGATTCCGATCGGCCGGCGCCTGGCGGGAGCGGTCGGGTGGGCGGTGGCGCCGGGTGAGGTCAGCCGATCTTGTCGGGGACGGGGCGCTCGTGCTCCGTGTTCGTGGCTGGTGAGTTGAGGACGCAGCCCTTATCGTGCGGGCCCGGTCGAGGAGGCGAGGCGTGCGTATGCGGGCTCCGGGGATCGTGCATCACGGCACTCGGCGGCGGCGGGCCGCGTACCGGCGTGTGCTGTGGGGTGGGGGTGAGGTTCTCGTCACCTTCGGGGTGGTGCTGCTGCTTCTTGTCGTGCATCAGCTGTGGTGGACCAATCGGGAGGCTCGGGAGGGGGCCGAGAGGGAGGTCCAGGCGCTGGAGCGGGAGTGGGGGAGAGGGGATGAGGAGGGGGCGAAGGGGGTCGAGGGAGTGGAGGGAGCGGAGGGGGGTGCGGATGCGGGCCGGCCGTCCGGATCGCCGAGTACGTCCAGCGGTGCGCCTTCGGTCACCGGGTCCGGGGGGTCCGCCTCGGTCGAACAGAGCCGGAATCCGCCCCGTTGGTCCCAGGCCTACGCCATCCTCTCCATCCCCCGGCTCGGCCTCCGCGTTCCCGTCGCCGAGGGTGTCGGCAAGCGGGACGTGCTGAACAAGGGGTACGTCGGCCACTACCCGCACACCCAACAGCCCGGCCAGGCCGGGAACTTCGCGCTCGCGGGGCACCGGAACACGCACGGTGAGCCGTTCCGGTACATCAACCGGCTCCGGCGCGGTGACGAGATCGCCGTCGAGACCGAGGGCGCCCGCTACACGTACGTCGTCGACAAGACCCTGCCACAGACCTCCGCGAGCGACGGCAGCGTCATCCGCGAGGTGCCCCGCAGTACCGTCCGGCCCGCCTACGGGTACAGCGAGCCCGGGTACTACATCACCCTCACCACCTGCACGCCCGAGTACACGTCCAGGTATCGGCTGGTGGTCTGGGGGAAGCTCACGTCCATGCGGCCTCGCTGAGGAGCCCCGTAACCCCGTAGCCCCGTAGCCCGTTGCGTCACCCGCGCTCCCTCAGCGCCAGCACGCTCACCCCCGCCACCACCGCCAGCCCCGCCGAGACGGCGATCGCGATGTCCGCGCCGTGCGCGAGCCCACCGGAGGACGTCACCAGCGCGATGGTCACGGCGACGCCGGCGCACGACCCGATGTAGCGGAACGTCTGCTGCGCGCCCGACCCCATCGCGGCGCGCGTCGCGGGGACGGATTCGACCGCGAGGAGCGGGAGGGCGGCGTTGAGCAGCCCGCTGCCCACGCCGGCGACGATGAAGCCGGGCAGCAGCCGGGTCCACGAACCGGCGCCGACCGCGCCGAGCATGGTCAGAACGCCGACCGCGTGCAGCGCGAAGCCGAGGACGAGTTGGTGGCGCGGCGAGACCCGGCCCGCGAGGCGCCGCACATGCAGGGCGACCACGAAGGCCAGCCCGGCCCAGAGCAGGGTCAGCCACGCCGTGTCCAGCGCGGACAGGCCCAGCGCCTGCTGGAGCAGCGCCGGCAGGAAGCTGAAGAGGCCGATCACCGCGAAGCCCGTGAACAGACCGCCCGCGGAGGAGGCGAGGAAGCGCCGGTGCCGGAGCAGACCGAGGTCGATCATGGGCGTACGGCTACGGCGCTCGACCAGGACGAACACCGACGTCAGCACGAGGAACGCCGCCAGCAGGAGGCCCACCGACGGGCGCAGCCAGCCGTCGCGGCCCAGGGTGAGCGCGGCCACCAGGGCGACGAGTGCCAGGCCGAAGGTGACGGCTCCGGCCAGGTCGGGCCGGCCGCCCCGGGGCGCCTTGGACTCGGTGAGCGCACGGGTGCCGAGTCCGGCGACGGCCAGCGCGACCGTGCCCAGGACGGCGTACGCCGCCCGCCAGTCCAGCGTCGAGGCGAGCGCCCCCGCGAGCAGCGGGCCCGCCGCGATGCCGCCGCTGACGAACGCGCCCCAGACGCCGGTCGCGTGCAGCCTGCCGCGCGGGGTCGGGAAGGCGTGGACGAGCAGGCCCAGGCTGCTCGCGAGGATCGCCGCGCTCGCCGCGCCCTGGGCGACGCGGGCCAGGGTGAAGAGCCAGGTCGAGGTCGCGAGCGCGCCGAGGGCGGTGGTGATGCCGAGTGCGACGGTGCCGGACAGGAAGATCCGGCGGCGGCCGTAGTCGTCGGCGAGGCTGCCCGCGACCAGGAGCAGCGCTGCCAGGCCCAGCGGGGTGCCGTTGAGCAGCCAGGCCTGGGCGGAGAGGGGGGTGTGCAGCGCGGCGGCGGTCTGGGGGAGCGTGACCATCGGGGCGGTGTACGTCATCAGGGCCACGGCGGTGGCGGCGCTGGTGAGGGCGAGGGTGAGGGTCGCGCGAGGGGTGCCGTGCGCGGCAGGCGCGTCGCGTGCCGTGTCGGCGGACGTGACGGCGATGCGATCGAGCTGTGCCATGACCTGCCCTTCAGACTTTGGGGGGGTAGGTTCAGTCATCGAACCTTCTGTGTGGGACGACCGTAGCATCCTAGGTTCGGTCACTGAACCAACAAGTCGGAAAGTGGCTACAGTGGGGTCATGGCTCTCGGCAAGGACTACGCGACGCAGGAGTGCTCGATCGCCCGCGCGCTCGAGATCGTCGGCGAGCGGTGGACGCTCCTCGTCGTGCGCGACGCGCTCTACGGCGTACGGCGCTACAACGACTTCCTCGTCCACCTCGGCATCCCGCGCGCCGTCCTCGCGGCCCGCCTCCACACGCTGACCGCCGAGGGCATCCTCGAGAAGCGCCGCTACCAGGAGTCGCCGCCCCGCGACGAGTACGTCATCACCGACCGCGGCATCGCGCTCTGGCCCACCGTGCGCTCACTGGGCATGTGGGGCCGCCGGCACATCGACGAGACCCGGCTGCGCTACTTCCGCCACGCGACCTGCGGCACGGAACTGGGCCCGTACGGCGAATGCCCCGCCTGCGGAACTCTCGTACCTGTCCCGGACGTTGAGATGGTGCCGGGCCCCGGACTCGATCCGGACCCGGTGGATCCGGTCAGCCGGGCGCTGCTCAGGCCGAAGCGGCTGCTCCAGCCGATCGAAACGGGTCCTGCGTAGCGGAGGGGGAGGGGGAGAAGCGGGCGATGATCCGTGTCTGGGCGACCACGCGCCCCGCCGCCGTGCTGCTCGTACTCCTTCTCGCTGTCGCCGTGCTCGACACCGGCAGCCTCTCCGCCGCGGTCGCCGTGGCGTTCGCCGCGACCGCCGCGGCCGGCTCCGCACTCGCCGCCTGCGCCCTCATCGCCGCGCGCTGCGCGCCCGCCGTCCCGCGTACGCGCATACGGACAGCCATACGAGACCGAGAGCACCGCACGGCCTTCCTGCCCCAACGCGATCCCGACGCGGCGGGGCGTAGGCGCCCCCGGGCGCCGGGGTGTGCCCTCCCGGCGATCACCGCGTAGGTCACCCCCCTTCTCCATCTCCCTGGTGACCTCGCGCGGGTCGTCATGCCGACATCTCCTCGACCCGGCACGACGAGACCCCCGGAGGGCTCACCCATGTCCACATCCATATCCGCACCCATGCCCACATCCATGTCCGCGTTCATGTCCGTCTTCGCAGGTCTGGTCGAGCAACTCGCCGATCTGCTCCAGCCGTTGTTCCATGCCTCCGCGGCAGCCGCCGCGATCGTCCTGTTCACCGCGCTCGTACGACTGCTCGTGCACCCCCTGTCCCGGGCGGCGGCGCGAGGGCAGCGGGCCCGGGCCGAACTCCAGCCGCGGATCGCGGAGTTGCGCAAGAAGCACCGGAAGAATCCCGAGAAGCTGCAGAAGGCGGTGCTGGAGTTGCACGCGCAGGAACGGGTGTCGCCGCTGTCGGGCTGTCTGCCCAGCCTGCTTCAGGCGCCCGCGTTCATCCTCCTCTACCAGCTGTTCTCCAGCGCGACGATCGGCGGCGAGGCCAACGCCCTGCTCGGGCACGAGCTGTTCGCCGCGCCGCTCGGTGACCGGTGGGTGGACGCGCTGGGGAGCGGGGGAGTGTTCGGGGCGCAGGGGCTCGTGTATCTCGGGCTGTTCGCCGTCGTCGCCGCGGTCGCGACCTTCAACTACCGGAGCGGCAAGCGGATGATGGCTGCCGCCGCTCCGGTGGCCGGGGGTGAGCAGGTGCCTGGGCTGGGGACGGTCAGCAAGTTCATGCCGTTCCTGTCCTTCTTCACGCTCGTCACCGTCGCGGTGGTGCCGCTGGCCGCCGCGTTGTATGTGGTCACCAGTTCGACGTGGAGCGCCGTGGAGCGGGTGGTTCTGTATTCGTGAGTGAGTGAGTACCCGTTCAGTGGTCGAGGTCGACTATCTCTCTGCCTGGCTCACGGAAATCTATGTCGGCCAGAGTAGACATTGGACGGTGGTGTGGTTATGGTTTCTCTCGTAGCCGAGATCGAGCAAGGCCCGGCAGAGATGAACTGCCGGGCAGCAGTACCGCAGTTGCGGTTCGCAGGACGGTGCGGTGGTGGAGTTCCGAAGCCAGGGTTGTTGCAGGACGGCGACGGGACTGACGACCGAACCGGGTGGCCCGCAGTGATCAGGGGCCGCCGTGAGCAGTACCGCAGTTCACGCAGTAGCAGTTCGGTAAGTGCAGTTCGCAAGTACCCGGCAGTGAAGTCAGTGAGCAGCACCTCGGTGAAGGCGTCGGCTGCGGACGCGCGCACCGGGAAGTTCGGCAGTGGGGTTCTAAGCCAGAGCAGACGCAGGACGGGCGACGGGGCTGGCTGTCGAAGAGTGGCGCTGTCACAGGCCACTGAGCAGTTCGCATCACCAGCAGTACGCAGTACCCCGCTTGGTAAGTGATTGATCCCAGAGGGAAGAACGGAGGAGCCAGGCGCCATCAGGATCGCCCGGGCGGAAACCTTGAGCCCGGGTACCGCAGGACATCGATAGTGAGGTGGTCTCCGGTCAAGCAACCGCGATCCCCGCGCCCCCGACAGCATCTTGGTCGGGTCTGCGGAAACAGAAGGCCGGCGCAGTATCAGGGTCGGCAGATGGTGTAGCAGTTCCTTCGGGGCCCTGGTGCCATTGGCACCAGGGCCCCTCCACGCGTTCCACAGAGAGGTGCAAATGACAGCAGGCGACTCGTTCGGCCGTCTCGATGACGACGACTACCCCGCCTACACGATGGGCCGGGCCGCCGAAATGCTCGGCACCACCCAGGGCTTCCTCCGCGCCATCGGTGAAGCCCGCCTCATCACCCCGCTCCGCTCCGAGGGCGGCCACCGCCGCTACTCCCGCTACCAGCTGCGCATCGCCGCCCGCGCCCGGGAACTCGTCGACCAGGGCACCCCCATCGAGGCCGCCTGCCGCATCATCATCCTCGAAGACCAGCTCGAAGAAGCCCAGCGCATCAACGCCGAATACCGCCACGCCGCCGCATCAGAGAACCCGATGACCGCGGGCTGAGGTGGTGCGTGCCCTCTGGGCACCGCACACACCTGTCGGGAGTGTGGCGCGTCGCATGGGTCGTTTTCTGTGGTGACAGGCTGTGCGGACGCGTGGCGTCTGCGTCAACTGCCATGGTCAGGAAGTTCCCTTCGCCCACGCCTTCGTCGTGGGCGTTCTGCTGTGGCGGAGGAGCCAGGCGACCGCCTCCGTCTGCCGCATGGCGTGGGAGGCGTTCATCGACTCGAAGGCATGAGGCATGGCTACGGGAACTGTGAAGTGGTTCAACGCGGGAAGGGCTTTGGCTTCATCGCCCAGGACGGTGGCGGCCCGGACGTGTTCGCCCACCGCACGGTGATCAACTCCTCGGCACACGTGAACAGGGCCGCGCAGCAGCAGCAGCGCTGCGCGGCGGTTGTGTCCTTCGAGCCGCAAACAGCGACCGCTCTTCCTGGAAGGCTGCGTTCCGGGTGGATCAATATCTATGACCGCGAGACGAGAGTTTAATGCGCCGCGCGGGCAGTGTGTTTACTGCAACGAGCAGAGCGGAATTATTAACCGTACACAGGCCGCTACCGCATGCTACTGTCGATCTCAGTTGCAGTCGTGGTTCCCAAAACTTCAACGCCTTCGTCGGTATTTTCAGCCGCGGGAAGCGTTTTATATTTCCGGTCATCCTCCGGGCGGGGCATCATCGCGGCGACCCGGTATCCGTGGATTGCGGGTCCCGGCGTACTGCCCCAAAGGAGATATGACATGGCGTCTGGCACTGTGAAGTGGTTCAACGCAGCCAAGGGTTTCGGCTTCATCGAGCAGGACGGTGGCGGCGCTGACGTGTTCGCCCACTTCTCGAACATCGCCGCCCAGGGCTTCTGCGAGCTGCTCGAAGGTCAGAAGGTCACCTTCGACATCGCGCAGGGCCAGAAGGGCCCGACGGCCGAGAATATCGTTCCCGTCTGAGCACTGACGCGCACTTCGTAGCTGGAGCCCGCATCCCTCGGGGTGCGGGCCCCAGCTGCGGGAATTCCCCGAGGCTTCCCCTGTGGGACAACGCCACCCGGGATCCCTCTCCAGGAATGCGGGCCTCTTTACATCTGCACCCGTCGACGTCCTGGATTTCACGTCCGCATGACGTCACCCATTTCATCGCCTGCACTCGCACCGGATTCACCGCAGGCCAGATCTGCTTTCGCATTCCGTTCGGCCCGTTCTTGTAATTCCCCGCGCTGCTCTTCCGCTGCGAGAATTCCTTGATGCGTGCCGTATCAAGGAAGGTTCTGAATGAACCCCTCGCGTACGAACAACCGCTCCTCCCGCACCCGCAGCCGTACCGGCGGCCCCGCTTTCGGCTCCGGCGCCGGTTCGCACCGGGGCAGCCGCTTCGGCGCGCCCGCCCCGAGCCGTTCCGGAGGGCCGAGCCGCCCGGGCAGCCAGGGTCGGCGGCCCGCGGCGGTCCAGGGCGAGTTCGCCCTGCCGAAGACGATCACTCCAGCGCTGGCCGCCGTCGAGGCGTTCGCCGACCTCGACATGCCCGAGCGGCTGCTGGCCTCGCTCACCGCGCAAGGCATGAAGATCCCGTTTCCGATCCAGGGCGCGACCCTGCCCAACACCCTCGCGGGCCGCGACGTTCTCGGTCGCGGACGCACCGGCTCAGGCAAGACCCTCGCCTTCGGCCTGGCCCTGCTGGCCCGCACCGCCGGACAGCGCGCCGAGCCCTGCCGGCCGCTGGCCCTGATCCTCGTGCCGACACGTGAACTGGCACAGCAGGTGACCGACGCTCTTACCCCCTACGCCCGCTCGGTGAGGCTGCGCCTGGCCACCGTCGTCGGCGGAATGCCGATCGGCAGGCAGGTCAGTGCACTGCGCCGTGGTGCCGAAGTCGTCGTCGCGACGCCGGGCCGCCTCAAGGACCTCATCGACCGGGGTGACTGCCGGCTGAACCAGGTCGCGATCACCGTCCTGGACGAGGCCGACCAGATGGCCGATATGGGCTTCATGCCCCAGGTCACCGCGCTCCTGGACCAGGTACGCCCCGAGGGCCAGCGGATGCTGTTCTCCGCCACCCTCGACCGCAACGTCGACCTCCTGGTCCGCCGCTACCTCACCGACCCGGTCGTCCACTCCGTCGACCCGTCCGCAGGCGCGGTCACCACGATGGAGCACCACGTCCTGCACGTCCACGGCGCCGACAAGCACCGGACGACGACCGAGATCGCGGCGCGCGAAGGCCGGGTGATCATGTTCCTGGACACCAAGCACGCCGTCGACCGGCTGACGCAGGACCTGCTGAACAGCGGCGTGCGGGCGGCCGCCCTGCACGGCGGGAAGTCGCAGCCGCAGCGCACCCGGACCCTGTCCCAGTTCAAAACCGGGCACGTCACCGTGCTCGTCGCGACGAACGTCGCGGCGCGCGGCATCCACGTCGACAACCTCGACCTCGTCGTCAACGTCGACCCGCCGACCGACCACAAGGACTACCTCCACCGCGGCGGCCGTACCGCGCGGGCCGGCGAGTCCGGCAGCGTCGTCACCCTGGTCACCCCCAACCAGCGCCGCGACATGACCCGCCTCATGGCAACCGCCGGCATCGTCCCCCAGACCACCCAGGTCCGCTCCGGCGAAGAGGCACTCAGCCGGATCACCGGCGCCCGGACCCCCTCCGGCATCCCCGTGACGATCACCACGCCGGTAACCGAGCGGCGCAAGCGCAGCGCGGCCCCACGCGGCCGACGCAGCCCCGCTTCGGCTGCCCGGCGCGTGACCGTGCGCCAGTCCTCCTTCGACGCAGCGGCCTAGTTCATGATCAGGAAATTGACCCGTCTCTGCAGGAGGCACGTTTTGACACTGGTTCAGATGCAACCCCGCACGGCGAGCGCCGCTCCCGCGCACAGGACGGTGGCCGACGCCATGGACACGGCCGGACCTCAGGTCTGCGACGACATGACCATCGAGGTGGCCCTGTCCGTCATGGCCAGTGCCCGCACCGAGCACCTGCTCGTCTGCGACAACGACGGCCTGTGCACCGGTTTGGTCACCCAGGCCCAGCTCGCTGCTGTCCGTGACAGCTCCGCGTACACGGACCGGGTCCAGCTGCGCGACATTCTCGACGACCGCGGGCCGTTCACCCCGCCCGTGACCACGATGGCCGAAGCCAACCACGCGATGCGCGGCCGCCGGCTCGGTGCCCCGCCTGTCGTCGACGAGCAGGGCGGTGCTCTGGGCGTCCTCGCCCTGGCCCACTGAACCGCCTCACCGCGGCAGAACCATCCCCCTCTTCTCCCTGTGAGGCATCATGCGCTGTGTCATCGCCCGCTTCCCGTTCGACCTCACCAAGAGCGGCGTCCTGGAATCCATGAAGGGCGTCAAGCCCGAGCAGTGCATCGGCGAGTCCGTGGTCATCGGCCGCCGCACCTACCCCGTCAAGCAGGTCGGGCAGGTCATCACAGGCCAGGACCGCCGCGATTTCAGCGCCGGCGAAGTCCTCCGGGCCATGCGCCGGCTCGGCTTCACCTGCCCCGGCCTTCCCCACGCCGCCGCACCCACGCGTGTCCTCAGTCCGTTGCAGCAGGCTTCCGCGATGCTCGGCGCCCCTGCTGCCGTCTGACCGACGGGCAAGCGCGAGCCGCCACCAAAACAGCAGTGAAGGTCCGACCGGGATGCGCCGGTCGGACCCTCAGCGTGTACCGAGGGGTTCCTCAGCGCGCAGTGGCGGGGTCAGTGATCGGAGTAGCTGAAGTCGCCCATGGTCCAAGCACTGACATCATCGATCGCCACGCGGTACATCCCGCCCGTCTCCGGGATCCCCACCGTGCCCTGCAGAATCCGCGCCACATGGAAATGCAGATGCGTGGGCGGCCCCACCTCACGCGTCGTAGCGGTGAAGACGGCGGAGAAGTCGCTCAGGCGGGCCGAGTCCGCCAGGACCTCCGACACCCGCTGCCTCCAGACTGCTTCGGGAGCCAGCCGACCCGTGATGACAGCACCACCGGCGACCACGGTCAGAGACATCTGATTGCTGTGTCCGGACTCCACCAGGGTGGCGACGTCAACAAGCAGTTCGTCAGGCTTCGACATGAGGGACCATTTTAATCACCGTCCGTCCGGTCGGCTTGAGCAGTGGTGCTCCATGCGACATGCAAGATCGAACTGCGCAGACGAGGACGGCGCGGACCACTGCGTTCCTTCATCGCCCGGCTAGTGCTCTGACCGGGAAGGTTCGCCGGGTTGGCGGTTGGAACGGTTGGATGGGCGGTGATGTCCGTTGCGACGCATGTGAATGGTCGCGGCGGTCACCCCGGTCGATGCCGTCCGCGTCCGCCACGGCCACACCGCCAGCGGGGCCGC
Organism: Streptomyces sp. SD15; assembly: GCF_054462255.1. Taxonomy (NCBI): domain Bacteria; kingdom Bacillati; phylum Actinomycetota; class Actinomycetes; order Kitasatosporales; family Streptomycetaceae; genus Streptomyces; species Streptomyces sp. SD15. The sequence goes on from NZ_JBTLMO010000048.1 coordinate 30,343, forward strand.
TTCCTGACGCGCCTTGGAAAAAGTTGCGGGCCGCTGTCGATCCGGCCACGTCCCGTTCGACGTCATGATGTGCGGCGCCTCGCCACACGATGACGCGACAGAACCTGACGAGGAAACACGTGGATCAACTGCTGAGAGTCATGAACTTCACCGTCTCGAGTGACGGAATCGGTGCCGGTGAGGACCAGAGCCTTGAGAGTCCGTTCGGCCACGCCGTCGACCCGGCGAGGCTGTTCGCCTGGGCCGGAGCCACGGCGAGCTGGCCCATGCGCACGGATCCTGGGGGGAGCCGGGGCCTCGACGACTATTTCACGCGAGACTTCGCACGCAACATCGGTGCCGAGATCATGGGCCGCAACAAGTTCGGGCCCCAGCGCGGGCCCTGGCAGGACCATGAGTGGCGCGGCTGGTGGGGGGAGGAGCCCCCGTTCCGCACGCCGGTGTTCGTCATGACTCACTACAAGCGTCCGTCGTTCACGCTCTCCGACACCACGTTCCACTTCGTCGACGGCGACCCGGCCACGGTCCTCGAACGGGCGCGGGAAGCGGCACAGGGCAAGGACGTCCGGCTCGGCGGCGGGGTCACCACCATCCGGCAGTTCCTTGATGCTGACCTCGTCGACACCATGCATGTGGCGGTCTCGCCGGTAAAGCTCGGGTCCGGACTACGACTCTGGGAGTCCCCCGATGAGCTGCTCGACCGGTTCCACCTGGAGGTCGTGCCCAGCCCGAGCGGCGTGACGCACCACCTGTTCTGGCGAAGGTGACGCGAGGGCCCACTCGAGTTCAGGCTGCGACGGCGAGGGGGCGTCCGCCCCATCGGATGCCCTTCTCGCTGCGGATGCGGGCGCGTTCCTTGCGTTGGGCGGCGAGTACGTCGGGGTGGCGGGCGTTGGCGTTGCGCCAGCGCAGGTAGCGGTGCAGGGCCTGGGTCTGCGCGGGATGGCCTGCGGTGGTGGGAGTTGGCCAGGGTGAACTGCCGCAGCGGGCCGAAGTGGGCCTCGATCGGGTTGGCCCAGGAGGCGTAGGTCGGCGTGAAGCACAGCTCGACCTTGTTCTTCTTCGCCCAGCGGCGGACACCCGGTTCCCGCCGGCCGAGGCCAGCAGCATCATCGCGCGCCGGTAGCGCACCGAACTGGTGCTGCCGCGGCGCACGATCTGCTGCAGCTTCTGCCCCTCCTGGTCGGTCAGTCTGCCCACACGGACAGGCTCAGCCACCGCGCCTCCACCGGTCGAACGGACGTCACCGCACATCCAACCGCCACGACCACCGACCCGGCGAACCTACGTGGTCACAGCACCAGCCGCCGCACACACATGCAGCGCTAGGGCCTGTCCGGCGGATCAGGTCGCAGGGAAGCAACGGCGCCTGATAATCGCCGGTGGGCGTGCCAGGCCCCGCGTCTGCGGCATGATCCGCCGGACAGGCCCTAAGGAAGAAGGGACAGCGGTGGTGGTGGCGGGCGGTCCAGTCCGTGAACGGGGTATTGCGGACTGGACCTTGAGATTGGAGGATCGACCAGTCCTCCGATGGCTGCACCCGTCGGCGGCTGCCCGCGCTCGATCGAGGGAGATTGTGACCATGAAGCTGCTGCGAGTCGGTACGGCGGGGGCGGAGCGGCCCGCGCTGCTCGACGCCGAGGGAAACCTCCGGGATCTGTCGGGCATCGTCCCGGACATCGACGGGGCGCTGCTCGCCGATGGCGCGGCGCTCGGCCGGATCCGCGCGGCCGCCGAGTCCGGTGGGTCCGGCGATTCCGGTGGGCTGCCGGTGCTGGACGCGGACGGGCTGCGGATCGGGCCGCCGCTGGCCCGGATCGGCAAGATCGTGTGCATCGGCCTGAACTACCACGACCACGCGCGAGAGACCGGGGCCGAGCCGCCCGCCGAGCCGGTGATCTTCTTCAAGGCGGCGGACACGGTGGTCGGCCCGCACGACACGGTGCTCGTGCCGCGCGGGTCGGTCAAGACCGACTGGGAGGTGGAGCTGGCGGTCGTCATCGGCCGTACGGCCCGCTACCTGGAGTCCCATGAGGAGGCGCTCGCGCATGTCGCCGGGTACGCGGTGGCGCACGACGTCTCCGAACGCGAGTTCCAGATCGAGCGCGGCGGAACCTGGGACAAGGGCAAGAACTGCGAGACGTTCAACCCGCTGGGGCCGTGGCTGGTGACGGCGGACGAGGTGCCGGACCCGCAGAACCTGTCGCTGAGGCTCTGGGTCAACGGTGAGCTCAAGCAGGACGGCACGACCGCCGAGCAGATCTTCCCGGTCGCGGAAGTGGTGCGTTATGTAAGCCAGTTCATGACGCTTTACCCCGGCGACGTCATCAACACCGGGACGCCGGCGGGGGTTGCGCTCGGGCAGCCCGATCCGAAGCCGTTTCTGCGGGCCGGGGATGTGGTCGAGTTGGAGATCGGGGGGTTGGGGCGGCAGCGGCAGGAGTTCAAGCAGGCGTAAGCGCTCTGCTGGGTTGGCTGGAGGGCTTGGGGTGCTGCGGGTGGGTTGTCGGCTGCGGGGGCGTCGTGGCTGGTCGCGCCCCGCGGTGGAGCCGCATATGTCACGGCCCCGCGCCCCTGTCGGGGCGCTTCAGCTGGCCTGGAATGTTTGGCTCCGCCGCATATGTCACGGTCCCGCGCCCCTGTCGGGGCGCGGGTGTGTGCGTCAGCTGCGCAGGAACTGGTCCAGTGCCGCTACCACCATTGCGTGGTCCTCGACCTGGGGCAGGCCGGAGACGACGACCGTACCGATGACGCCTGCTCCCTCGACCGCGAGGGGGAACGCGCCGCCGTGGGCCGCGTACACGTCGGGGTCGAGGCGGGCGGACTCCTCGAAGGTCGTGCCCTTGGCGCGGAAGCGGGAGCCGACGAGGAGTGAGGAGCAGCCGTAGCGCTCGACGACGCGGCGCTTGCGGTCGATCCAGGCGTCGTTGTCGGGGGTCGAGCCCGGCAGCGCCGCGTGGAAGAGCTGCTGGCCGCCGCGGCGGATGTCGATGGCGACGGGGGCGTCCTGAGCCCGGGCCAGCTCGACGAGGAGCGTGCCCAGGGTCCACGCGTCGTCGTGCGTGAAGTGCGCGAGCACCAACCGGCGCTCCTGCTCCTCCAGTTCGGCGATCTCCGACGCGCTCACAGCGACACCACCGCGCCTTCGCGGGCGGAGCGGAGGGCCGCCTCCAGGACGTCGAGGGCGGCCGCGGCCTCGTGCGCGGTGACCGGGTTCGGGGCACCGTCGCGCAGGGCGGCGGCGATGGCCGCGTAGTACGTCTGGTACGCGCCGGGGAGCGTGGGCTCGGGGCGGCCGCCGCCCGTGAGTGGGGACTCGCCGGAGCCGACGCGGCCCCAGAGGGACTCGGGTTCGACTCCCCACTCGGCCTCGGTGTCCGGCCGCTTACCTTCGCGCAGGTCGGCCTCCTGGGGGTCGAGGCCGTACTTCACGTAACCGGCCTGCGAGCCCAGTACGCGGAAGCGCGGGCCGAGTTGGGCGGTGGTCGCGGAGACGTAGAGGTGGGAGCGGACGCCGTTCTCGTGCGTGATCGCGAAGAAGGTGTCGTCGTCGGTCAGGGCGCCGGGGCGGCGGATGTCCGACTCGGCGTACACCGAGGTCGCGGGGCCGAAGAGGACGAGGGCCTGGTCGACGACGTGGCTGCCGAGGTCGTAGAGGAGACCTCCGATCTCTGCCGGGTCGCCGGACTCGCGCCAGCCGCCCTTGGGCTGCGGACGCCAGCGCTCGAAACGGGACTCGAAGCGCCATACGTCGCCGAGCTCGCCCTCCGCCACCAGCTTGCGGAGGGTCAGGAAGTCGTTGTCCCAGCGGCGGTTCTGGAAGACGGAGAGGAGGAGTCCGCGCTCGTCCGCGAGTGCGGCGAGCTCGCGGGCCTCGGCCGCGGTGCCGGCGATGGGCTTGTCGACCACGACCGGGAGGCCGGCCTTGAGGGCGGTGGTGGCGAGCGGGACGTGGGTCTTGTTCGGGGACGCGATGACGATCAGGTCCAGCTCGTCGGCGCGCGCCCAGAGGTCGTCGGGCGTGGCGGCGAACCGGACGCCGTCGCCCAGCTCGGCGCGGGCCTGCTGCTGCCGCTCCGGGTTCGAGGTGACGATCGTGTCCAGGGTCAGACCCTCGGTGGCGGCGATCAGCGGGGCGTGAAAGACGGAGCCCGCGAGGCCGTAGCCGATGAGGCCTACGCGCAGGGGGGAGCCGGGGGCGGAACCTGTACCAGTCATGCTTCCTGTCATGGCTCCACTTTCGCAACGCTGTTGCCAAAGTGCAAGCGCGGGGGACAATGGCGTACGTGAACAGGACCGATGCGGGTGCGGGTGCGGTTGCGGGCGCAGGAGAGGGGGCGGGAGTGAGCTTGGCGGGGGTGCGTGGTCCTGGGGCGGAGGCGGGCGTGAATCTGCTCGGGTTGCGCACACACAACGCCGCGCTCGTGCTCGACCTGCTGCGTACGGCCGGGCCCGCCGGCATCAGCCGCCTCGAACTCGCCGAGCGCACCGGGCTGACCCCGCAGGCCGTCAGCAAGATCACCGCTCGGCTGCGGGCGGACGGTCTGGCGGCGGAGGCGGGACGCCGCGCCTCGACCGGCGGCAAACCGCGTACCGTGCTGCGGCTCGTCCCCGAGGCCGGGCACGCGGTCGGGCTGCACCTCGACCGGGACGAGCTGACGGTCGTGCTCTGCGATCTCACGGGTGCGGTGGTCGCCGAGCGGAGGGCTCCGCTCGATCTGGGGGCCGGGGCGCAGGCCGTCGTCGAGGAGGCGGCCAAGGAGGTCGAGGCCCTGCTCGCGGGAGCGGGGGTGTCCGTGGTGGGCGTCGGGGTCGCCCTGCCCGGGCCCCTCGATCATGTGCGGGGCGTGCTGCACCGGGTCACCGGGTTCCCGGAATGGGACGGGTTCGCGCTGCGGGACGCGCTGGCGGGGCGGCTCGGGGTGCCGGTGGTCGTGGACAAGGACACGAACGCGGCGGCGTTGGGGCTTGCGGTGGGTGGCGTCGGGGGCTTCGTCTCCTTCGCCTATCTGCATCTCGGTACGGGGCTCGGGGCCGGGCTCGTGATCGGTGGGGCGGTGCATCGGGGGGCCCGCACCGGCGCGGGGGAATTCGGGCATCAGGTCATCCAGTTGGACGGGCCCCCGTGCGGCTGCGGCAACCGGGGGTGCATAGAGGCGCTGTGCCTCGGTGCGGTGGCGCGCGGTGCCGTGGACGAGGCGGCGCGGGTGCTGGGGGCGGGCGCCGCGAATCTGGTGGGGTTGTTGGACATCGACCTGGTGCTGCTCGGCGGACGTACCGTCGCGGTCCACCAGGAGGCGTTCGTACGGGGTGTCGGTGCGGTTCTCGACGAGCGGGCTCGGCGGGAGGGGGCGGACGCGGTGGTTCCGGTGCGGGTCGCTCCCGGTGGGGCGCGTGGGGTTGCGGAGGGGGCGGCGCAATTGCTGTTGGCGCCGTTGTTCGGGCGGGGGGAGGGGTGAGGCTCCTTCGGGCTCGGTGGCTCACCGCTGTTTTCGTCGGACTCGGTGGCTCACCGCTGGTTTCGTCGGACTCAGCGGCTCACCGCTGGTTCCTTCGGACTCAGCGGCTCACCGCGGTCTCCCGCTCGATGCGCGACAGCTTCTCGGGATTGCGCACGACGTAGAGTCCGCTGATCAAGCCGTCGTCGATCCGCACCGCCACGACGTCGACCTCTCCGTTGAGCCGGATGACCAGAGCCGGACCGCCATTGATCTGCACCGGCTCGACCGACGCCTCGCGGCCGATCCTGGGCAGACCTTCAGCCAGGACGCGGGCCACCTGGTCGGCCCCCACGATGGGCCGCAGCACGGCCTGCCTGACTCCGCCGCCGTCACCCACGAGGACCACGTCCGGCGCGAGCAGATCGAACAGGCTCTGCAGATCGCCCGTTTCGATCGCCCCTTGGAACGCCTCGACCGCACGGCGGGCCTCAGCTGTGGAAACGACCCCGCGCGGTCGGCGCGCCGCGACGTGCGCCCGCGCCCGATGGGCGATCTGGCGGACCGCGGCCGGGTTCTTGTCGACGGCTTCGGCGATCTCGTCGTACCCCAGAGCGAACACCTCGCGCAGCACGAACACCGCCCGCTCGGTCGGCGTGAGCGTCTCAAGGACCAGCAGCATCGCCATCGAGACACTGTCGGCCAACTCGACGTCCTCGGCCACGTCGGGCGCGGTCAGCAGCGGCTCGGGCAACCAGGAGCCGACGTAGGACTCCTTGCGCCGACCGAGCGTGCGCAGATGGCTCAGCGCCTGCCGCGTGGTGATCCGGACCAGGTAGGCACGCTGATTCCGCACGGTGTCGAGATCGACGCCCACCCACCGCAACCAGGTCTCCTGTAGGACATCCTCGGCGTCGGCGGCCGAGCCGAGCATCTCGTAGGCGACGGTGAACAGCAGGTTGCGGTGGGCGACGAACGCCTCGGTGACGCGGTCCATGCGGCCGCCACGAGCGACCGGCTCGGGTGTGTCCGTTGTTCGCTCGCTCATCGCCGGCTCCTGCCCGTTCGCTGTCGACTGGCCATGCACGAGACGTCGGTCCCCACCGCTTTGTGACACCCGCGATCGGTGGCGTACGTCACATCGCCGCGCCGTCACAGGGATCGGGTCGTCGGCATCTTGTGGTCGTTCAGTGCGGCAGCGCACAACACCACGAGTGAGGACGAAGCGATGGAATCCCGTTTCAACCTGTTCGACAGCCCGACCGCCGCGAAGGTCGCCAAGCGGCTCTACAACGCCTCGTCGGCCCTGGAAGCGTCGACGCTGCCGAAGACCCTGCGGGAACTGGTGGGGGTGCGGGTCGGCCAGATCAACGGCTGCGGTTTCTGTGTCGACATCCACACCAAGGAGGCCGCGGCCGCCGGTGAAACCGCGCTCCGGCTCAACCTGGTCGCCGCCTGGCGCCACAGCACCGTGTTCACCGAGGCCGAGCGGGCCGCGCTGGCGCTCACCGAGGAGGGCACCCTGCTCGGCGACCACGGCGTGTCCGACGAGACGTGGGCCGAGGTGCGCAAGCACTACGACGACGATCAGGTCGGTGCGCTGGTCTGCCTGGTCTCCCTGCTCAACGCGGCCACCCGGATGAACGTGATCGTGCACAACCCGGGGGGTTCGTACGAGCCCGGCATGTTCGCCGCGCTCGACTGACCGGCAGACGACTCCCCGCCCGGCCGGGGCCCTGTCCTACGGGCCCCGGCCGCCTGCCGGTTGGGGGGGAGGCCTGGACGGCCTCGTCCTCAAACGCCGGACGGGCTAAAAAATATCGCCCGATGGGCTGAAGAATGCCGCTCTGCGGGCGTGATGGGCCGGGGTCGGTGTGGGGGGCGTGGCAGGGTCGGAGGGGCCGCCGTTGCCCGGTACCGCCTGACGCTCCCGATCCCTACCGCCCTCGATCGGCAAAGGCCCCCTCATGCGACTGCGAAAGTCCGTTCCCTTCGCCCTGACCGCCGCCGCCCCCGCCCTGGGTCTCGCACCCGCGTCGGCCCCCGCCCAGGCGCTCACCCCCGTGGGCGCCGCCGAGAACCTCCGCCCCACCTGCACCGCCCCGGACACCCGCGCCTTCCCCATCACGACCCGGATCCACGGCGGCCCCGCCGTCTACGACGTCGGCGGCGACTTCCGGACCTGGTACATCGACCTGACCAACACCACGGCGAACACCTGCGGCAACATCCACCCGATCGTCGTGCTCGTGGACGACCTGCGGTCGTTGCGGCCGGAGCAGACGCGGCTGGAGTTCTACGACGGCGAGCGCGCGCACCCGGTCGCCTTCGAGAAGAGCGACGCCGACGAGAGCGTGGGGGCCTTCGACGACGGTTTCCCTGGGTTCACGGTCGGCCCGGGCCGGACGCTCACCGTGAAGGTCAGGCTCTCCGTGACCTCCGACGCCGCCGTGCCGAACGACGTCGTCGCCAACGCGGCCGTGGTGCAGCGGCACAACAACGACGGGGACTGGGTGGGGGAGTCGAACGACTATCGGTTCCGGATCGATGAGGAAAAACGCGTGGCGGGCGAGCGCGACGGCGAGGAGGGCGGCGATGACGCCGGCGATGACGACAGCGCTACCAGCACAGCCACCGACAGTGGCGAAGTCCGCGGCGCTGACAGCCAAGCCGAGCCGGACGCCGTACCGGACGCCGCGCCACAGCAGACGCCGTCCTCCGACCAGATGGCCAGCACCGGCTCGGGCGCGCCGCACGGGTTGACCGCCGCGGCGAGCGCCGTCCTCTTCGCCCTCGGCGCCGCCCTCGTCGCGGCGTCCCGCTGGTTCAGGGCAGGACGCCGCTGAAGTCGCCGAAGTCGCTGAAGTCGCCGAAGCCGATGAGACCTTGCGCCCCGGCCCCGATCCCCTGGGGAACCGCGACCGGAAGCTGATCGCCGACGATCGCTAGGCTGGGCTCCCGCAGCACGGCGTAAGGCAGGAGATCGGTACATGGCAGACCGCAAGCCCATCGCATCGTGGCTCACCGACATGGACGGTGTGCTCATCCACGAGGGTGTGCCGATCCCAGGCGCCGACGCCTTCATAAAGAAGCTGCGGGAATCCGGGAAGCCCTTCCTGGTGCTCACCAACAACTCCATCTACACCGCCCGTGACCTGCACGCCAGGCTCCGGCGCATGGGCCTGGACGTGCCGGTCGAGAACATCTGGACCTCCGCCCTGGCCACCGCCAAGTTCCTGGAGGACCAGCGCCCCGGCGGCACGGCGTACGTCATCGGCGAGGCGGGCCTGACCACCGCGCTGCACGACATCGGGTACGTCCTCACCGACCACGAACCGGACTACGTCGTCCTCGGTGAGACCCGCACGTACTCCTTCGAGGCCATGACGAAGGCGGTCCGGCTGATCAAGGGCGGTGCCCGTTTCATCGCCACCAACCCCGACGAGACCGGTCCCTCCACCGAGGGTCCGCTGCCCGCCACCGGCGCTGTCGCCGCGCTGATCACCAAGGCGACCGGCAAGCAGCCGTACTTCGCGGGCAAGCCGAATCCGCTGATGATGCGGACGGGCCTCAATGCCATCGGCGCGCACTCCGAGACCAGCGCGATGATCGGCGACCGTATGGACACGGACGTCCTGGCCGGACTGGAGGCGGGGATGGAGACGTATCTCGTGCTGACCGGTCTGACCACGCGCGAGGAGATCGAGCAGTACCCCTTCCGGCCCTCCAAGGTCGTGGACTCGATCGCGGACCTCGTCGACCGCGTCTGACCGCTCCCAAGACGCCCCGAAGACCGCCCCGAAGACGCTCTGAAGAACGCTCCCAAAACACACGTACGGAGCAGTCGTGGGCGCCTCAGGATGCGCCGAACGGTCCCAAGGAGGAGTCTCCAGGTGTCTGGAGGTTTCACGATGGGTTCATGGCGACTCACTCTCTGTGCCGGGGCGGTGGTCGCGGCCGCGCTGACTCCCACCGCGTACGCGGCCGATCCCCACGACTCGGCGGTCCCGACCGACTCGACGGGCGTCTCCGTGACGCCCGTGTCCCCGGCCCCCGGCAGCGACATCCAGCTGCGGGCGCTGGGCTGCGCGGGGCGGATCGGCACCGCGGTCTCCGGGGCGTTCGTCGCGGACGCCCGGCTGACGGGTGAGGGTGGCGCGCTCGTCGGCGAGACGCGCGTACGCTCCTCGCTCACGCCCGGCACGTACGACGTCAAGGTCAGCTGCGACGGCTACGACGACAAGGTCAAGGGCGCGGTCGCGGTGGCTCGACAGGCCGGCGCGACCCCGAAGGCCCCTGCAGCCCCCATGGCGCCCGCCTCGCCCGTCGCCCCCGTGCACGCGGGTGGCGGCGGCACCGCCCACTTCGCCTCCGTCGACGCCCGGGAGACCGGCCCCGGCACCAAGCAGGCGGTGATCGGCCTCGTCCTCGCGAGCGCCGCCGCAGTGGCTGTGGCGCTGCGCGGTGCCCGCCGGGTCCGTGGCAACGCCGAGTGACATGGCCGAACGCGAGCGTTCATCCGGCGCCGGGCGCCTGCTGATGGGTGTCGCCTGGGCGATGCTGCTGGTCGGGCTGTGGCTGTGGGGCCATGAGGTGTCCGACATACGGCATGGGATATCGGCGCCGACGACGGGGGACATCGCGGCGGTCGGACGGCCGCCGGAGGTGCGGCTGCCGCCCGCGCTGAAGCCGTTGGGGAATGCCACACCGCAGCGCATCGACATTCCGTCGATGGGGGTGCAGGCGCCGGTCGTGGGGCGCGGACTCGATCCGCAGGGGGCGATCGATCCACCGCCGTTCGACCAGCCGGGCGTGGTCGGCTGGTACGCCGCCGGGGTGCGGCCGGGAGCGGCCGGAACCGCGCTGTTCGTGGGGCACGTCGACACCGAGACCCGGCCCGCGGTCTTCTACAAGCTCAGCGCGGTGCAGCCGGGCGAGACGGTCCGGGTGGTCCGCGACGACGGGACGGTCGCCGAGTTCACCGTGGACGACGTCCAGGTCTTCTCGCGCGACCACTTCGACGCCCAACAGGCTTACGGGCCAAAGGAGTCGGGGCGGGCGGAGCTGAGGCTCGTCACCTGCGGCGGCACCTTCGACCGGGCGAGTCGCACGTATACCGCCAACGTGGTCGTGTCGGCGTACCTCACCGGCGAGGGGCTGTGACGGGCGGCTCCCCGCTGCCTGCTCCCGCTACCCGCTCCCACAACCTGGCCCGGTCGACGACCCGCTCCCCCCGGGAGTCGTCGACCGGGCTGGTCCTCGACCGCGGGCGCACGGGCTGCGGGAGTAACCCGGCGTCCGGCGCGGGAGGTTCTGGGACCGATCCGAAAGATCATGGCTGGCTACAGATGACGACAACTGGCCGGGGGCCGGGGCCGTTTGAGGCAACTCTAGAACGGATGAGCGTTTTGGCCTAGAGGGTGTTTGACGCCAAGTCGACAGCGCATGGCTCTGTGTGATGTGTGCAGGTGGAGGGTGTATCGGGAGGCTTCACCGAAGGTCCGTCGAGCCCTCGAAGCCCGCGACGGCTCCCGTCGCGACCTCGGTGCGGCACCGCGCTGTAACAGCTCTCCGACAACACTCCGGCGATCTCGTGGCGAGGCGACACCTATGTCACGATTGACCCTTAGGACAGTGCACCCGAGGGGGAGTTGCATGTACGGCAGTAGGGGGGCCGGAGCTCGGGCGTCCGTGGCAGTGGCGGGGGCGGCACTGCTGCTCGCGGGGTGTTTCTCCTCGGGAGGCGGCGACAAGAGCGAAGATAGCGGCGGTAGCGACAATTCAGGGGCCGGGATCACACAACAGCCCAAGAATTCGGACCCGTTCTGGGTCAATCCGGCCGGGAACGCGGCGGAGCAGGTCGCCACGTACGTCAAGGCGGGCAAGGAGGCCGAGGCCGAGCAGATCCGCAAGATAGCCGAGCAGCCGACCGGCGAGTGGATCGGGCCGGAGAATCCGGAGGCGGAGGCGCGTGGTTTCACCGAGGCCGCGGAGAAGGCCGACCGGGACGCGATCCTGGTCCTCTACAACATTCCGCACCGCGACTGCGGCCAGTTCTCGCAGGGCGGCGCCGCGGACGGCGACGCCTACCGGGAGTGGATCGACGGGGTCGCCCGCGGTATCGAGGACCGGCCCGCGACGGTGATCCTCGAGCCGGACGCGATCCTGCACCTGGTCAACCAGTGCACCCCGGCCGAGTTCCAGGAGGAGCGCTACTTCCTGCTCAAGGGCGCCGTCACCAAGCTCAAGTCCTTGAAGAACACCAAGGTGTACCTGGACGCGGGCAACGCGGGCTGGGGGCACCCCGACCAGATCTTCGACCCACTGAAGCAGGCCGGCATCGACGAGGCCGACGGCTTCTCGGTCAACGTCTCCAACTTCTACTCGACCCAGGACTCCATCGCGTACGGCAAGCAGTTGTCCGCGAAGGTCGGCGGCAAGCCCTTCGTGATCGACACCAGCCGCAACGGCAACGGTCCGTACACGGCCGGTGAGGCCGACGAGAACTGGTGCAATCCGCCGGGGCGGGCGCTGGGTGAGAATCCGACGACCAAGACCGCCGATCCGCTGGTCGACGCGTATCTGTGGGTCAAGCGGCCGGGGGAGTCGGACGGGGAGTGCAAGGGAGGGCCCAAGGCCGGTCAGTGGTGGGCCGATTACGCGTTGAAGCTCGCGAAGGCCAGCGACTGAGGTCGGGGGCGCGGGTGGTTCGGCGGGTGCGGGTGCGTTGGGGCTTGTCGCGCCCACGCGGCGGAGCCGCACAATGTCACAGCCCCGCGCCCCTAGGTGGGTTGGGGGCGCCCTTCTTGCGGAGGGCGCCCCCAGTCACGTAACCCTCAAAAAATCAAGGCACCTTGACCCACTGTGCCTTGCTCGGTGTGCCCTGGTCGTCCGTGACGAAGAGCATGTACCAGCCGGACTCGACCAGGTTTCGGTTCTTCGGGACCGTCACCGTGATGCCGTTCTTCGTCTTCTTGAAGTCCAGGGCGATGGACTTCTGGTCGACGTCGGTGACGTGGGTGGACGCGCTCGGGCGGATCAGCCGGGCCGTCTTGATGGACGTCGCGTGCTGCGAGGTGAACGTGGCCGAGGCGCCGCGCGCGATCGTCTTCGGGCCGCCGGAGAGCGAGGGCTGCGCGTCGCGGAAGAGGTACGGCGGCGTGTAGATCTCGATGCGCTGCTCGAAGGTGGCGGGCTTGGTGTTGGCCTTGTCCGCGTACAGCGAGTTGGAGCCGAAGAACATCACGCGGCCGTCGGGCAGCAGGATCGAGCCCGAGTGGTAGTTGCGGCCCACCAGGGGGTCGGCGACCTGGTCGAAGGTGTTCGACGTGGGGTTGTAGATCCGCGCCTGGAGGATGTTGGAGTCGCTGCGGCCGCGGTAGTCCTCGGAGCCGCCGGAGACCAGGACGGTGTCGTCGGGCAGGATCGAGGACTGCGGATAGCGGGTGCCCTTCTCCAGCTCGGGCCCGTCCACGAACTTCGGGTTCTCGTCCATGAGGTCGATGAGCCGGGTCTTCTTGCTGGACAGCTTGGACTCGCCGACCCCGCCGCCGCCGATCACCATGTACTTCTCGTCCTGCGCGGGCGGCAGCAGCACCGTGCCCGCGGTCTCCATCATGTTCGGGTCGCTCAGCCCGGGCAGCTCGGTGAACTTGTTGCTCTCCAGGTCCCAGACGCCGGGGTCGCGGCCCACGTCGTCCGGTCCGTAGCCGGCGTTCGCGCCGGAGTAGAACAGCTTGCCGTTCTGCATCAGGGAGATCGCCGGGTAGGTCGGGAACTGCCGGACGCCCTCGGTGTAGGTCCACTTCTTGGTCCTGGGGTCGAAGATCTCGTTCTTGCCCGGGACCAGCTGGCCGATCTCGTCCAGACCGGAGAGGCTGAGGATCTTGCCGTCGGACAGTGTGGTCAGCGTCGGGTACCAGCGGGCCTCGTTCATCGGGTCGACCTTGATGTACTTCTCGGCGACCGGATCGAACTCGTAGGCGTCCTTGATCCCCTGGAAGTCCTTCTTGTCCAGGGCGAGCTTCTGCGCGATGCCGTACGTGTTGCGGGCGTCGGAGCCGGTCAGGCCCTGGATCCGGTAGTTGTCCTGCGTACCCGTCTCGTACTTCTGGCCGCTCTTCTGCGCCTCGACGTAGATACGGCCGAGGCCCGGGTCGTTGCGCAGGAACTTGCCGGTCGCCTTGTCGAAGACCTTCTTCGCGCGCGGGACGAGCACCGGGTCCTTGGAGACGAACGTCTTGCCGTTCTCCTTGCCGGTGAACTTGGTGCCCGCGGGCAGGGTGATCGGCTTGTCGGGGTTCTCGTTGTGGACGATCATCAGGCCGCCGGCCTTGGTGACGTCACCCTTCAGCGTCTCGTACCGCTTGGTGCCGCCGGCGATCAGCAGATTGCCGTTGGCGAGTTGCGTGTGGCCCGTGCAGAACAGGTCGCTCGGCGTCGGCACCTTCTTGATGGTCTTCTTGACCGGGTCCCAGATCCGGGTGTCGAACTGCTTCGCGTCGAAGTTTTCCTGGTTGTTGCCCGAGCCCGCGATCAGCAGCACCTTGCCGGTGTGCAGCAGGGCGGCGTGGATCGTGTTCTGCCGGTACTCCTCGGGGAACTCGACGATGTCCCAGTGCCCGTTGGCGGCTTTGTACTCGGGCTTGTTGATCGTGTACTGGTGATATTGCTCCTTGCTGACGCGGTACACCCACGGCCCGTTCATGCCGGCGAGAGCGAGCACCACCGCCCCGCCTATCGCAAGACGACGAGCACGGCGGCGACGGGCACCGTCTTTCATTTCTTACGTCCCCCAAGGGCGATCTGCATGGTCTGGTCATTGCCGCCCTGAGCCGAAGCCCAACTGGGCTTGTGCTGCGGGGCATGCGGCGCGTGTGGGGCATGCGGTGCATGCTGCTCCTGCTGGGGCACGGACGAAGGGGCTCCGGACGGCTGGGCCCCGGACGGCTGGGCCACGGAGGGCCCCGCGGGCAGGACCGCGGTCTCCTCGGATGCGGCCGACACCGGGGGCTTCTTCTTGGCCTGGCGCAGAGTCCAGCGCCAGGCCAAGATCGGCGACGCGGTGATCAGCAGGGCGAAGCAGGCCCAGATGATCATCGCGGGGTGGGAGTGCCCGAGCAGGAATCCGGCGACGATCGAGCCGGCGAAGACCAGAATGAAGAACAAGTGGATCCGGAAGGTTCCGAACAGCGTGTCCGGGCTGGCCGAATCACCCTTGGGGGTCACCACGAACTTGCTCTTGCGGCGCAGCACGGCGTCCATCAGCGAGCGGGCGTAGATCGGCGCGGAGAGCGCCGACATCATCATGCCCGCGACGCCGCCGGAGCCCTCGGGCTCGTGCGGCGAGACGTTGTGCCGGCGGTTCCAGACGTACAGGCCGATCTGCAGCGCGGACGCGTTGCCGTACAGCATCAGCCAGACCGTCGGGTCGATGTCCACGCCCGAGGCGCCCAGGCCCAGGAACAGTGCGCAACTCAGCGCCGCGAGGATCCAGTTGAGGGCCGACATCGGGTAGAAGATGATCATCATGGTGTAGTTGAAGAGCTTGCTCGGCGGCAGCGAGTACCAGCCCTTCCAATACTGCTTGAGGATCGTCTCGTACGTCCCTCGCGACCAGCGCAGCTGCTGGGTGAAGAAGTCCGTCCAGGCGTTCGGACCCTCGCCGACCGCGAGCACGTCGGGCGTGTAGACCGAGCGCCACTTCTTTCCGGTGGCGGGGTTGCGGTGGCGGTGGATCTCGAAGCCGGTCGCCATGTCCTCGGTGATCGAGTCGTACAGACCGCCGATCTGCTTCAGCGCCTTGATGCGTACGGCGTTGGAGGTGCCCACGAACATCGGCGCGCCGTAGGCGTTGCCGGCGCGCTGGATCAGCGCGTGGAAGAGGAACTGCTGGGACTCGGCGGCCTTGGTGATGGGGTTGTCGTAGTTGCCGTACACCTGCGGGCCGATGACGAAGCCGACGTCCGGGTCGCGGAAGAAGCCGAGCATCCGCTCCAGGTAGTTGGGCAGCGGTACGTGGTCGGTGTCGACCGAGGCGAAGAAGTCGTACGCGTCGCCGTGGGCCTCGAGCCAGGCGTTGTAGTTGCCGTGCTTGGTCTTGGCGCGGTGCGGGCCCTTGGCCTGGTTCCACTTCGCGACGCCCTTGCGGGAGAAGTGGTGCACGCCCAGGCGCTCGCAGACCGCCTTCACCTCGGGGTCGTCGCCCTCGTCGAGGAGCCAGATGTGCAGAAGACCCCGGTGGCGCAGCTTGACGGCCGCCTCCAGGGTCTTCGTCACCATGGCGAGGGGCTCCTTGCCGGGCACGAAGGAGGTGAGGAAGGCGACTCTGGTGCCGGTCTCGGGCACCACGGGGATGGGGTCGCGGGCGACCAGGGTCGCGTGCGCGTTCGACAGCACGTTCATGCAGCGGAAGAACTCGATCAGGCCGATCGAGACCAGCATCACGATGTCGAGCGTCGGCAGGAAGTCGTAGGCGGGGTAGTCGCGTTCGGTCCAGTGGTCGGGCTGGAGCAGCCAGCCGAGCAGGATCAGCGAGAGCAGCGGCGCCGCTCCCAGCATCAGGGCGGCCCGTATGCGGTGCGGCTCCTGGGACAGCAGCGTGCGGTACTGCACCTTGTACGGCTTGGTGGGATCGGGCTGTGTGAGGGGTCCCGCGAGCCGACTGTAATGCTCGTAGTCATATCTCGGCAGGGTGTTCTTGATCCTGCGGAATCCTCCGGTCCGGTGTCCCGGCATCCTGAGCTGTGTCGTTTCTGACGGGTCGAAGTTCTGCCGGGCGCCCGTCGGCGTCGACGTCATGAGTCATCCCCCCGCACGCACGATCGAGTGCGTGTTCGTCGGTTCTTGGCGCCCGTTGGGTCCCCCTTGACCGTCCCGGACGCATCGCTGGCCGGCCGGCGTCTCCACGTCATCCACACCCTATGGACATGGAACGACGGCCTTCCGGTTGCATGATGCCCCCCTCGGCATCTGTTCGCGAACGGGGCCCCCAACCCCCCATGCGCGCAACCGGTCCGAGCCCCCAACTGTCAGGTATCGACAGTCCCTTGAAGCCCAGGGTTCTACGCGGTTCATCATGATCGCAAGATGCGAAACGCGGTGTTAACCGGTCATACGCGCTAATTGGGACGCGTGTGCGAGGATGAGGTCACTGTCCCATACGCCGCATGCATATGCCGCGCCTCTCGTGTCCCGCCCGCGTGCCTCGTACGTACGTCTCGTACGCCCTCGCTCGTACGTCCTCAGGCGTACGCCTCTCCGTACGCCCCCGGGCGCACGCCTCCCCTGCGTGCCTCCCCTCCCCGTACGGCGAAGGGCCCCTCACTGTGGTGAGGGGCCCTTCGGTCGGTGCGCCGCCAGGGACTCGAACCCCGGACCCGCTGATTAAGAGTCAGCTGCTCTAACCAACTGAGCTAGCGGCGCGCGCTGACCCGAGAACTTTACCCGACCGGGAAGGGTGCTCCCGCACCGCGGACCCGGGGTCCGGCCCTCTCCGCATGCGGCGCTACCGGGCCGGGTACATCATTCGGACCGTCAACATGCGACACCGGAGGACAGTTGAGAAACTGGCGCGTGTGCAGAAGTGCGGAGATTTCCATCTGGAGTGTGAGGGGAATCGCATGGCGGCTCCGGTATTCGAGGAATTCGATCCCGCGAGCGGTTGCGATTGCCCCGGATGCGTGCACGGGCGGTGCGCCCTGCCCTGTTCCTCTTCTTCCTCTTCTTCCTCGTCCTCCGGCCCGGTCGGCCGTCCGGCGGCACGGGGAGCGCCGGCGCCGGCCGCGGCGGCGGGCACGGTTCTGGCCGTGGGGCAGCCGATGCCCGCCGTGGCGGTCGCGTACGGACTCGCACGGCCGGGCATCCCCGCAGGTGAGGAGCCCGACACCCCGCAGGGAAGCAAGGCCCCGCTGCACGGAGCGGGCGGAAAGCCGGCTGCGCCCGGGACGCCGGGAGGCAGGGTCAAGGTACCCATGACCACACGGGCGGAGATCATCAACCGGGCCAAGAAGGGGGTCGCCGCGCAGGTGCCGTACAGCAGGTACGCGCACTGGCCGGACGGATACCGGAAGGACTGCTCGGGCTATGTCTCGATGGCCTGGAACCTGCCGGGGAACGAATGGACGGGCAGCCTCGGCACGTTCGGCGTACGCATTTCCCGCGATCGGCTGCAGCCCGGCGACATTCTTCTCTTCCGCAATATGGCGGATCCCGAGAAAGGCTCGCACGTCGTCCTCTTCGGCGGCTGGACGGATTACACCCACACGTATGACATCGCCTACGAACAGACCCGCCGGCACGCCCGCAGGCAGGCCACCCCGCACAGGTACTGGCGCAACTCGGACCGCTATGTGCCCTACCGCTACAACAGGCCGGCCGGGAGCGCGGGTGTGGGCCCGGGTGCCGTCCTGGGCGCGGGGGCGAAGACCACGCCCTCCGGTTACCCGGGGCCGGAGACGTGGCGCCGGCTCTTCTCCTGACGCGGGCGGAACCGCGGCAGGACCGGGGCGGGGGCAGGGCTGGGGCCACGACAAGACCGGGGCCACGAGGCGGTCGGGGTCACGGCACGTCGGGATCGCGGCACGTCGAGGTCACGGCAGCTCGGGATCGCGGCACATCGAGGGCGCAGCACCTCGGGATCGCCACACGGTCGGGATCACACTTCCACGCGCGGAGGCATGGAGGCACGTATGACAACGACTACTTCACACACCCCGGACTCCGAAGGGGCGCCCTCCCGGCCCCCCGGGTCCAAGGGGCCGTCCGAGGGCGTCGGCACCCGGTCCGCCCGGCTCATCCAGAACGAGTCGACCACCGAGATCCCCGTCCACCTTCTTTTCCGGGACGACCCCGAGCCGGTGTCCGTGCCGCCCGCGCCCGCCGTCGTGGGGCGCCGGCGCGGGACCGGAGAACAGCCCCGGATCCGGCGGCCCGCGCCGGGCAGCGCGCCGCGCCCGGTGCCGGAGGTCGACCCCGAACTCGTGGAGCGCCCCGCACGGGTGTCGTCCGGAGTGGCGGGTGTGCTGGCCGGGGCCTGCGGTCTGGCCGGATGTGTACTCACCTCATGGTGGGCCGGTGTGCTGCCGCCGGCCGCGATGCGGGGGCTCGCGCTGCCCTGGTCGCCGGGCGCCGGGCTCGGGCCCGCGCAGTGGGCCGGGTACGCCGGGGCGGGCGCGCTCGGCCTGTTCGGCTTCGGCGGTCTCGCCCGCGGCCGGACCGGACGGGCCTGGGTGCTCGGCCTGTTCGGGGGGTACTGCGGCACGGTCCGGCGCACCGGGCTGCTGTGGATCAACCCGCTGGTGCGGCGCCGCCGGGTCGACGTACGGCTGCGGCACTGGCGCAGTGAGCCGATGTCGGTCGTCGACGCGAACGGGGTCGCGCTGCGGGTGGTCGTGCTCGTCGTGTGGCGGGTGCGGGACACCGCGCGCGCCACGCTCGGCGTCGAGGACCATCTGGCGTATCTGCGCGAGTGCGTGGAGGCGGCGCTGTCACGGGTCCTCTCGCGGCTTCCGGCCGAAGCGCCGCCCGCCGTCATCAAGGACGCGGCGACGCTGCGCAACACGGACGCGGTCGGCGAGGCGCTGACCCGGCTGGTCGCCGCGGACACGGCGCCGGTCGGCCTGGAGGTGTTCTCGGTGCAGCCGACCCGGATCGAGTACGCCCCCGAGATCACGGCCGTGATGCAGCGCCGCCGGATCGCGGCCCTGGACGCCCAGTGCCGCGACTCCGTGCTCACCTCCGTCGTCGACTCGGTCGAGGACACGGTGACCCGGCTGACCATGCGCGGGCTGGTCGAGCTGGACGACTACGAACGCAAGGCGTTGGTGAAGGACCTGACGGTGGCGTTCTGCACCGGGCGCAGGGAGGACTCGTCGTGAGCGGGGTGGACGGGTTCGTGAGGGCGACGGACGGGTTCGAGAGCCGGCCGGACAGATTTGTGATTGGTCTGGACATGTTCAACGCCTGCCAATAATCTGGGACTTGGTCTAGACCTGGAAATCACGCGCGCGGCTCACGGCTCACGAGAGCCTCCCCCACGTCCTCCAGGAGCGGCAGCATGCGCATACGGACGACCAGAAAAGCGAAGTGGTACGCGGCCGTGCTGGGCCTCACCACCGCGGGAGCCTTCGCGCTCTCCGCGGGCGGTGCCAGCGGTCACGGCTACACCGACCTGCCCATCAGCCGGCAGAAGCTCTGCGCCAACGGCACGGTCACCGGCTGCGGTGCCATCCAGTACGAGCCCCAGAGCGTCGAGGCGCCCAAGGGCTTCCCGGCGGCCGGTCCCGCGGACGGCCAGATCTGTTCCGGCAACCACACCAACTTCGGCGCGCTGGACAAGCCGACCACCCCCTCGGGCGCGGCCTGGCCGACGACCAAGGTCACCGGTGGGCAGAGCTACACCTTCCGCTGGCAGTTCACCGCGCGGCACTCCACCACCGACTTCCGGTACTTCCTCACCAAGACCGGCTGGAACCAGAACCACGCCCTGGCCCGCTCGGACCTCGACACCACCCCGTTCCTCACGGTCCCCTACAGCGGGCAGCCGCCCGCGACGCTCTCCCACTCCGGCACCCTGCCGAGCGGAAGGAGCGGACACCACGTCATCGTCGCGGTCTGGACGATCGCGGATACGACGAACGCGTTCTACGCCTGCTCGGACGTCACGTTCTGACCTCCCTCGGGTAGCGTCCGCGTGCGTCGTGATCGATCCCGGTCTCGGCGCACGCGGTTTCCGTGTGATGGTCCAGTACGGCTGAAGGTTCTGAGCATCCCTTGAGGCGCCGGCGCACCTCGCGCGGGTAGGTTCCCCACACATCGGAATCGGGGGAACGTCATGGACTTCTTCTTCTATCTCGTACCCGCACTGATCATGGCCGGGGCCGTCTTCATGGCGACCACGGTGATCCGCCGCTCCCTGGACATGCGGCGGGCCTGGAACAGCGGGCTGACCGCGGAGGCGCGCTGTCTGCGCTCGTACACGACGACCAGCGGCGGCGCCGGGGACACCTCCGTGTCCACGACACTGCATCACGTGTACGAGTTCAGGACGCGCGAAGGGCGCACGGTCCGCTTCGAGGAGTCGAACGGCCCGGCGACGATCGTCGAGGGCGACATCGTCACCGTCCACTACACCGCCGAGCGCCCCGACAAGGCCACGGCCCACACGCCGAGCCCGGGCAGGCTGGCGGCGGGCGCGGTGTTCATTCTGGTCCTCTGCGGGGTGATCGTCGTCTTCTGCGTCGGCTTCATGGTCGGGGTCCACGGGTTCTTCTCGACGGACGACTCCTTGATGGGCGACGGATTCTAGGAACGGGACTCCTTGAAGCCCTCTTGGGGCAAAGGGGCTCCCTATCTGATGGTGCGTCAATTATCGTGCGCCTCCATGGGGTCCAAGAGGAGTACCGTCGCGGAGCTCGTACAGGAGCGGTGGGGCGATCACCGGCCGGGGCTGTGGTTCGAGGGGCGGGTGCTGAGCCACCACCGGGTGGCGGCGGGCGCGGCGGCGCGGGCGGCGCTGCTCGCCGAGCTGCTGCCACCGGGCGCCGCGCCGCACGTCGGCGTACTGCTCGACAACACTCCGGAATATCCGCTGTGGCTGAGCGCGGCAGCCCTCGCCGGTGCCGCCGTCGCGGGCGTCAACCCGACCCGGCGCGGCCCCGAACTGGCCCGCGACATCCTGCACGCCGAGTGCCGCGTCCTGGTCACCGAGCGGGCCCACCTGCCCCTGCTCGACGGCCTCGAACTCCCCGGCGTACGCGTCCTGGTGACCGACACCGAGGGGTACGCCGACCTCCTCGCGTCGTACGAGGGCGCGAAGCCGGACGCCTCCTCCGCGTCGGCGGACGACCGCCTCCTCCTGTACTTCACGTCCGGCTCGACCGGCGCCCCCAAGGCCGCGATCTGCACCCAGGGCCGGCTGGCCGCCGCCGGACGTTCGCTGGCCGACCAGTTCGAGGTGCGCCCGGACGACACGCACTACATCTGCATGCCGATGTTCCACGGCAACGCGGTGATCGCCGACTGGGCACCCGCGCTGGCGGCGGGCGCGGGGATCGCGCTCAGACGGCGCTTCTCGGCGTCGGGGTTCCTCGCCGACGTACGGGCGTGCGGGGCGACGTACTTCACCTATGTGGGCCGTGCCGTGCAGTACCTGCTGGCCACGCCCGCCCGTCCCGACGACCGGGACAACCCGCTGCGGATGGGCTTCGGGACGGAGGCGGGCGCGGTCGACGCGGCCGCCTTCGAGCGGCGGTTCGGTGTGCGGCTGGTGGAGGGGTACGGCTCGTCGGAGGGTGGGGCCGCCATCCGCTGGACACCCGGCACTCCCGTGGGTGCGGTCGGACGGGCGGCACCCGGGGACGACCTCGCCGTGGTCGACCCGGAGACGGGCACCGAGTGTCCGCCCGCCGCCTTCTCCGCCGATGGACGACTCCTCAACGGGGCGTCGGCGATAGGGGAGTTGGTGAACCGCGGGCCCAACCCCTTCGAGGGGTACTGGCGCAACGCGGCGGCGGACGCGGCCCGCAGGCGCGACAGCGGGTACTGGACCGGCGACCTCTTCTACCGCGACGCCGACGGCTTCCTCTACTTCGCCGGACGCACCGACGACCGGCTGCGCGTCGACAGCGAGAACCTCGCCGCCGCGATGATCGAGAACATCCTCGCCCGGTACGAGGACGCCGCCGCCGTGGCGGTGTACGCGGTGCCGGACGCGGTCGCCGGGGACCAGGTGATGGCGGCGATCGGACTCAAGGAGGGGGCCTCCTTCGCCCCGTCCGCCTTCGCCGAATTCCTGCGGGCGCAACCCGACCTGGGGACCAAGATGGCACCCCGGTACGTCCGGGTCGTGGAGCGGATGCCGGTCACCGCGACCAACAAGATCCATCGGGTGGGACTCAGACGCGAGGGGTTCCGGTGTGCGGACCCGGTGTGGTGGCGGCCGCCGGGGGAGTCGGCGTACCGCGGGCTGCGGGCGGCGGACGTGGAGGGGCTACTGGCCGAGTACCGGGCGCGGGGGCGCGAGGAGCTGCTGGCGCGGTAGGGCGAGGGAGGTAGAGCGGGGGAGGTGGGGCGGGGAGGCATCCGGGGACGTATTGCCGGCCCGGGTGCTCAGCGAGTTCGTCAGCCGTGAGTGAGTGCGGGGGGACGCAAGAAGGCCCCCCACGATGTGGAGGGCCTTTCTCGGTTGTGCGCCGCCAGGGACTCGAACCCCGGACCCGCTGATTAAGAGTCAGCTGCTCTAACCAACTGAGCTAGCGGCGCATGACCCTCGCCTCCCGCTCTCGCGGTCGGCGACAAAAGAAATACTACCTGGTCCGCAGGGCTGCTTTCGACCACGAAACGGCGAGGACCTAGAGGGCGAGGGACAGGAGGACCGGGGTCGCTCCCCGGTTCAGCGTGTCCGCGGCCTGCCGGAGCCGGTGCGCGTGCTCGACCGGGAGGGAGAGGGCGAGGCAGCCGACGGAGGAGCCGGCCGTGATGGGGACGGCCGCGCAGACCGTGCCGACCGCGTACTCCTGGAGGTCGAGCACCGGCACCGTGGGCGGCTGGGCGTCGAGCCGGGACAGCAGCAGCCGCTCGTTGGTGATGGTGCGCGAGGTGAGGCGGGCCATCCTGTGGCGGGAGAGATGGTCGCGGCGGCCGTTCAGGTCGAGCTGGCCGAGAAGGCTCTTGCCGATCGCGCTGGCGTGGGCCGCGGAGCGGAAGTCGACCCACTCGTTGACCGCGGGGGTCGCCGGGCCGTCGGCGTACTGGCTGATGTGGATCTCGCCGTCGACATACCGGCTGAGGTAGATCGCGGCGCCGACCGAGTCGCGCAGCCGGTCGATGGTCTGCTGGAGCTTCTCGCGCAGTGCCTGGTCGCGGCCGCGGGCGGAGCCCAGCCTGGCGAGGGCGGCGCCGGCGACGTACGCGCCGTCGGTGACCTGCTCGACGTACCCCTCCCGGCGCAGCATCCGCAGCAGCGTGGTCAGGCGCTCCGTGCCGAGGCCGGTCTGGCGGGCGAGCTCGGCGTCGGTGACGCCAGTGGATTGCCGTGCCACCAGCTCCAGGACGCGGAGGGCGTCCTGGGCCGAGTGGTACGGCGCGGTCGGCTCGTTCATCAACGCCACAGTTTCCCCCTGAGCTTCTTGGCCACGCCCGAAAGGCGCGGCCCGTACAGCTGGGCCTCTCCACGATAGCCGCCAAGAGGCTTACGGGGAGGGGATGTTGACGAGTTCGTCGGCGCGTTCCGGAGCCCTCAGCAGGCGCGCGACACTCTGGCATATGCCAGAGTCATGGCTCAGAGGGCATGCCCCACGAGCCGGACCTCGCACCTTGCCGCGTTCACTCCTTGCAGTCACAGGACCGCGCTGAGGAATTCCCGCGTTCGTTCGTGTGCCGGATCGCCGAAGATCTGCTCCGGCGGACCGGATTCGATGACCCGGCCGGAATCAAACATCAGTACTTGGTCCGATATGTCCCGGGCGAAATTCATCTCATGGGTCACGCAGAGCATGGTGATGTCCGTGGTGCGGGCGATGTCACGGAGGACATCGAGGACCCCCGCGACCAGTTCGGGGTCGAGCGCGGACGTCACCTCGTCGAGGAGCAGCACCTGTGGCCGCATCGCCAGCGCCCGCGCGATCGCGACCCGCTGCTGCTGGCCGCCGGACAGCCGGGTCGGACGCTCGTCGCACTTGTCCGCGAGGCCCACCAGGTCGAGCAGCTCGCGGGCCCGTGCCTCCGCCTCGTCCTTGGACAGGCCGAGGACGGTGACGGGCGCCTCGGTGATGTTCCTGAGCACGCTCATGTTCGGGAACAGGTTGAACTGCTGGAACACCATCCCGATCTTCTTGCGGACCTCGCGGATCTGCTTCTCGTCCGCCGGGAAGAGCCGCTCCCCGGCGACCGTGATCGTGCCCTCGTCCGGCTTGACCAGCGTCATCAGCAGCCGCAGGATCGTCGTCTTGCCGGAGCCGGACGGGCCGATCAGCGTGACGTGCTTGCCGGAGTCGACGCGGAAGTCCAGCCCGTCGAGGACGGTGTTGTCCCCGAAGCGCTTGGTGACCTTGTCGAAACGGATCAGCTCGGCGCCGTCCACCGGGGGATTGGCGTGCGCGTCGGGTTCTTTCATCAGAGGGGTGTCAGCGGACAAGACGTCGCTCCAGAACTCGCAGAAGAAGGGAAGCCGGATAGGAAATGAGGATGAAGGCCACGCCGACGACCGTGAGCGGCTCGATGAACTGGAAATGCTGCTGCGAAAACAGCTTCGCCTCACCGAGCATGTCCAGCACGGTGATCACCATCAGCATCGGGGTGTCCTTGAGCATCGCGATGACGTAGTTGCCCAGCGCGGGCACCACCCGGCGGATCGCCTGCGGCAGGATCACCGCGGCCCAGGTGCGCCGCACGGGCAGGCTGAGCGCCGTGGCCGCCTCCCACTGGCCGACGGGCACGCCCTCGATGCCGGCCCGGTAGACCTGCATCGTGTACGTCGAGTAGTGCAGGCCGATCGCTACGACACCGGTGGTCAGCGCGGAGAACGTGATGTTCCACTCGGGCAGCACGTAGAAGAGGAAGAACAGCTGCACCAGGAGCGGGGTGTTCCTGATGAACTCGGTGACGACGCCGACCGGCCAGCGCACCCAGCGCGTGGGCGTCCGTATCAGCAACGCCCACACCAGTCCGAGGGCGAACGAGATCAGCGAACCGAGGGCCAGCGCCTGCAGGGTGACCAGCAGCCCGTCCCAGAAGTGCGGCATGAAGTCTCCGACCGCGCTCCAGTCCCACGTCATGCGGCACCTCCGCTCGCGGCTCCCACGCCGGTCGTTTGCGTGCGCTTGCGTTCACGGGCCGCCGACTCCGTCCCGGGGTCCTTGCCGACCCCGGCCCTCAGCCGCTTCTCCAGCCCCCGCATCAGCCGGGTGAGCAGGAAGGCGATCACGAAGTAGATCAGCAGGACGTACGTGTAGATCTCCGCGCTCTCCTGCAGCGCGAGCCGCACCAGACTGCCGCTGAACGCCAGATCGCCCATCCCCATGACGGAGACCAGGGCCGTGCCCTTGAGCAGCTCGATCAGCAGGTTGCAGAACGAGGGGATCATCTCGGGCACCGCCTGCGGCAGCAGGATCAGCCGCATCCGCTGCCAGGGTGTGAAGCTGAGCGCGATACCGCCCTCGCGCTGCGCGGGGTCGACCGCGTTCAGGGCGCCGCGCACGATCTCGGCGCCGTACGCCCCGTACGTCAGTCCGAGCGCGAGCGTGCCCGCCCACATCGGGACGAGCTGCCAGCCGAAGGCGAGGGGCAGCACGAAGTACACCCAGAAGATCATGATCAGCGCGGAGGTGCCGCGGAACACCTCGGTGTAGAAACCCGCGAGGAAGCGGACGATCCACAGCCGGTGGGTGCGCGCGATACCGACGACGAAGGACACGGCCGTGGCCAGCAGCGCGCTGAAGACCAGCAGCTGGACGGTGGTCCATATCCCCTTGAGTACGAGGTCCCAGAGTCCCGAGGTCATCCGCGGCACAGCTCCTTCGCGGTCATGTCGGTCATCTCGGCCTGGGTGAAACCGAACGGCTCGAGAATGCGGAACAGCTCGCCGCCGGCCTTCATCTTCCTGAGCTCCACGTTGACGGCGTCCCGCAGCTTCGTCTCCGTCGAGCGGAACGCGAAGCCGCCACCGTCGACGTGCGGCTTGCCCTTGACCAAGGGCGCGAAGGGCTTCGTACTCTCCGCCTTGCGGGACTTCTTGACGACTTCGCGCGTCGTCAGCGCGGTCCCGGCGAAGACGTCGGCGCGCCCGGCCTCGACGGCGTTCAGCCCGGCCACCTGATCCGGCACGATCAGGATTTCGCTCTCCTTGTACCCGGCCTCGACCGCGTACTGGATCTCCGCATAACCCGTGCCCGTCGCGAACTTGGCCTTCTTCGCGACGACGTCCTGGTAGTCGTGCAGGCCCTTCGGATTGCCCTTGCGCACGATGAACGCGTCGAGCATCTGGTAGTCCGGATCCGCGAAGACGACCTGCTCACAGCGTTCCGGGTTGATGTACATCCCGGCGGACACGACATCGAACTGCTGCGCGTTGAGCCCGGGAATGAGCGAGCCGAACTCGGTCGGGACCGGCTGGACGCGATCGACCCCCAGCCGTTTGAACACGGCCTTCGCGAGTTCCGGGGCCTCCCCGGTCAGTTCGCCGTTCCTGTCGATGTACCCGAAGGGGATCTCACCCGCGATGCCGAGGCGTACGACCCCCTGCGCCTTCAGCCGGTCGAGGAGATCGCCCCCGTTGCCGGACGCCGTGGCGACCCGGGTGCAGCCGGCGGCCCCCAGCGCGCCGACGGCACCGAGGGCGGAGACACCCGCGAGCAGTGACCGCCGACTCGGCCCTCGTAGCCCTCGTATCTCTGCTTTCTCTGCGTCATACCCGTCATTCCCAAGTGGTGGAACCATGGCCGCGCGGCTACCCGGGACCATGCGATGTATGCGGATCGATTCGAGCCCCCGTCCGTCCCTGACGCCCCCTTGACCCCCCTGCCCCCCGCGGGACCATGGAGTCATGACCGACCGCCACATCCGCGTCTCCCTGACCGAGCGGGGAGTCCACTGCACGGCCAGACTGCTCGACGACCGGGCGCCGCTCACCTGCGCGGCGGTGTGGGACGCCCTCCCGCTCGCCGGCGACGTCTACCACGCGAAGTACGCGCGCAACGAGATCTACGCCCTCTTCCCACCCTTCGCGGCCACGGAACCCCCACTGGAGAACCCCACCGTCACCCCCATCCCCGGCGACCTCTGCTATTTCGCCTTCGCGGGCACGGAGTTGGGCACCAAGGCATACGGCTACGACACCGACGTACGCCCCGGCACCACGGTCGTCGACCTCGCCCTCTTCTACGAACGCAACAACCTGCTGCTCAACGGCGACGTGGGCTGGGTGCCGGGAATCGTCTGGGGCCAGGTCGTCGAAGGCCTCGACACCATGGCCGAGGCCTGCAACGACCTGTGGCGCTCCGGCGCACTGGGGGAGACGCTCAGTTTCCGGCGAGGCTAGGCGCTGCGATCCCGGCGGCCCCCGCCTCGTACAGTGCGTGCGCCGTCCGCAGGACGAGGTCGTCCCGATGCCGGGCGGCGACGATCTGCAACCCCACGGGCAGCCCGTCGGGGTCCGTCCCCACCGGCACGGAAGCGGCCGGCTGCTGCGTCATGTTGAAGGGGTACGTGAACGGAGTCCACCCCGTCCAGTGCCGGTGCCCCGAGCCCTTCGGGACCTCGACGCCCGCCTCGAAGGCGGGGATCGGCAGGGTCGGCGTCACCAGCACGTCGTACGACTCGTGGAAGCGGCCCATACGACGGCCCAGATCCATGCGGACGTCCACCGCGGCCAAGTAGTCGAGCGCGCTCAGCCGAGCACCCTCTGCGGAGACCTCCCGGAGCCCGGGGTCGAGCAACTCCCGCTGCCGAGGCCCGAGTCGCTGGGTCACCCGGGCCGCTCCGCCGAGCCACAGGACGTGGAACGCGTCCACCGGGTCGGTCAAGTCGGGGTCGGCCTCCACAACGTACGCGCCGAGCTCCGCGAGCCGCTGCACCGCCCGCCGTACCGCCGCCGCGACAGCGGGGCGGACCGCGACCTGCCCGCCCAGGGACGCCGAGTACGCGACCCGCAGTCCGCGCACCCCGCCCTCCAGCGCCTCGACGAAGGACCCGTGCACCGGCCCGAGCGCCGACCAGTCGCGCGCGTCGAAACCGCTGATCACATCCATCATCAGCGCCGCGTCGGCGGCGTCCCGCGTCATCGGCCCCACGTGCGCGAGCGTCCCGAAGGCGCTCGCGGGATACAGCGGCACCCTCCCGTACGTCGGCTTCAGCCCGAAGATCCCGCAGCACGCGGCGGGGATACGGACACTGCCGCCGCCGTCGGTGCCCAGCGCCAGCGGCCCCGCGCCCAGCGCGACGGCCGCCGCGCTGCCGCCGCTGGAGCCGCCCGCGGTGCGCGAGACGTCGTACGGATTGCGTGTCACCCCCGACAGCGGCGAGTCGGTGACGCCCTTCCAGCCGAACTCCGGTGTCGTCGTCTTGCCGAGGAACACGGCGCCGTGCTCGCGCAGCCGGGCGACGGACGGCGCGTCCTCGTCCCAACGGCCTTGTGGATCAGTGGTTCTGGATCCGCGCAGGGTGGGGCCGCCGCGCAGCAGCAGGACGTCCTTGACGCAGACCGGGACTCCGTCCAGCAGACCCGTCGGCTCGCCCCGCCGCCAGCGGTCGGTGGATTCCCCCGCCCGCGCGAGGGCCGCGTCCGCGTCCAGACGTACGAACGCGTTCACGGCCGGCTGGATCTCCTCGGCCCGGCGCAGCGCCGCCCGCGTCGCGTCCACGGGGCTGAATTCGCCCTTGCGGTAGCCGTCGACGAGTTGTACCGCCGTCAGCTCGGTGAGTTCCGACATGGGTCTCCTCCAGTACGGGAGTTCAGTGGCCCGGCACGTACCCGCGGTTCTTGTCGACCACGTTCGGCAGCGGTCTGCCCGCCTCCCAGCGCTCGTACATCTCCACGAACTGCGCGCCGAGTTCGTCCCGCCAGCCCACCGTGTCGCCGCTCATGTGGGGCGAGACGATCAGCCCGGGGACGTCCCACAACGGGCTGTCGGGACCCAGCGGTTCCTCCGCGAAGACATCGAGTGCCGCGCCCGCGATCCACCGCTTCGACAGCGCCTCGGTCAGCGCGTCCATCACGACGAGCTGACCGCGGCCGACATTGATGAAGCGCGCCGACGGCTGCATCATCCCGAACCGCCGCGCGTCGAACATGCCGTACGTGGCCTCGGTGAGCGGCGCCGCGGACACCACCCAGTCGGCGCGCGCCATCAGCCGGTCCAGCTCCTCGGGGCCGTGGATACCGGTGCGCGCAGTGCGTCCGACCAGGGCCGTCGTGACATCGAGTGCCTTGAGCGTCCTGACGATCGCCCGCCCGATCGGTCCGGAGCCGACCACGCACGCGCGCGTGCCCGCCACCCGCTGCGTCTCCCGATGCCGCCACTCCCGCCGCCGCTGCAGGTCCAGGCTCCGCGGCAGATCCTTGGCCATCGCCAGGACCAGCGCGGCGACGTACTCGGCGATCGGCCGGTCGAAGATGCCGCGCGCGTTGGTCACCACCGCGCTGGACGCGGCGAGTTCGGGGCACATCAGATGGTCGACGCCCGCGCTCGCCGTGTGCACCCAGCGCGGCCGTGGACCCTCGCCGGGCCAGGCGCGGCGCACCGCGTGCGAGGTGAAGTCCCAGACCAGCAGCACGTCCGCGCGCGGCAGCCGCTCGGCCAGCGTCGACTCGTCGGCGTGCTCGATCCGCACCCGGCCGGTGAGCTTGCCCAGCCGGGGGAGCGGTTCCGCGTCCAGGACGAGGAGGGTCGTTCCGGGTTCTCCGGATGCACGGGACGCTCCGGACGCGGGGCGGGATTTTCCGGATACGGGGCGGGGTGGGCGGGGGAAACCGTTTCGCAACGCGAGTCCGCTTTCCTGAGAGGACGAAGAGGACGAACCTGAGGGGCGGGGCGGGGCCGGAGCCGTCTGAGATGCGCGGATTGACCACGCTCGCACCCGAACCTACCTTCGTCAACACGGACGCGTGCACGGTCCGTTGCCCCCTCGTTTCCCCGCGTGAGGCCGGTGCTGCCCATGGACGTCTCCTTTCTCGGCGGTCCCTGCTCGCAGCGCGGCGTCGGCGTGGTCGCCCCCTTCGACTTCGCCCTCGACCGTGAGCTGTGGCGCTGGGTGCCGGACGACGTCTCCCTGCATCTCACGCGCACCCCGTTCGTGCCCGTCGAGGTGAGCCTGGACCTGGCCCGCCTGATCTCCGAGCACGAGACCCTCGGCGACGCGGTGCGCGCGGTCAACGCGGTCGCGCCCGAGGTGGTGGCGTACGCGTGCACCTCGGGCAGTTTCGTCGGGGGCGTCGCGGGCGAGCGGGCGATGTGCGAGGTGATGACGCGGGCGGGTGCGGTGCCCTCGCTGACCACGTCCGGTGCGCTGCTCGCCGCGCTGGCGGAGCTCGGCGTCCGCCGTATCGCGCTGGTGACGCCGTACACGGTCTCGGTCACCCAGTGTCTGGAGGAGTACCTCGCCGAGGCCGGGACCACCGTCACCGGGCGCGCCTTCATGGGCCTGACCAGGCACATCTGGAAGGTCCCGTATCGCGACGTGATCGACATGGCCCGCCTGGCGGTCCGGGGAGGACTGGCGCAGGCTCTCTTCATCAGCTGCACCAACCTGCCGACGTACGACGTCATCCCCCAGCTGGAGGCGGAACTGCGGATCCCGGTTCTCTCGGCCAACCAGGTGACGATGTGGGCGGCGCTGCGTCACCTGGGTACCCGGGCGGTGGGCCCCCGTCAGCGGCTGATCGATCAGTCCGCCCGGCGGGGGCCGGTATTGCCGGAAGAACAGGAAGGATGGGCATGACCGCACTCGGATTTCTCTATCCGGGCCACTCGGCCGAGGACGACTACCCGCGCATCGAGCAGCTCCTGAGCAGCGACATCCGCCTTTTCCTGGTCCACACGGACATCGGTGAGGACGCGCACCGGGTGGATGCCCTGCGGGAGATGGGCTCGGCGGCCCGGCTCGCGGCGGGCGTCGAGGAGCTTCGGCTGTCCGGTGCCGAGGCGGTGGTCTGGGCGTGCACCAGCGGCAGCTTCGTCTACGGCCGACAGGGTGCCCAGGACCAGGTCCGCGCCCTGGCCCGGGCGGCGGGTCTGCCCGCCTCCTCGACGTCCTTCGCCTTCGCGCACGCCGTACGGGAGATCGGGGCCCGGCGGGTCGCGATCGCGGCGACCTACCCGGACGACGTGGCCGCGCTCTTCGCCACGTTCCTGAAGGACCTGGGCGTGGAGGTGGTCGCGGTGCGCGCGTCCGGAATCATCACGGCGGCGGAGGTCGCGACGTGGGGTGAGCGGGAGGTCCTGGGGCTGGCCCGGGACGGTGATCATCCCGACGCCGACGCGGTCCTCCTCCCGGACACCGCCCTGCACACGGCCTCCCACCTCCCCGCCCTGGAGGGAGAACTGGGCAAGCCGGTCCTCACCGCCAACCAGGTCACGGTCTGGGAGGCCCTGCGCCTCGCGGCCCGCCGCGTCAACGAGCCGGCCCTCGGCACACTGTTCACCAAGGAGCCGATCGTGCAGGTGTAGCCGGTTTCCTCGCCCCCGCCGCCCCTACCCGTCCCATCCCGCTCCTGGGGGCTCCGCCCCCAGACCCCCGCCAGGGACGCTGCGCCCCCTGGACCCCCGCCAGGTATCCCAGCCCGTCCGGCGTTTGAGGACGAGGCCGTCCAGGCCGAACGGGGGTCTGGGGGCGGAGCCCCCAGGTACGGATGGGACGGGTAGGGGCGGCGGGGGCGA
>NZ_JBTLMO010000049.1:0-61689 GCF_054462255.1 Streptomyces sp. SD15
AAGATCAGCAGGCATCCAACAGATCCTGCCGACACAACACCCAACTGCCAAGCCCCACAACACATTTCATTCTGAAACGATCAGTTAGCTGCGTGACCCCGCTCGGCTTCGACAAGCGGGGTCCCTACAGCCTGAACGTCGGCGATGGCAGCGCTGCCGAGAAGACGCAATGGATGGTGCCCGGTGCCCGACCGGTGGGGGCGTTAACCACCTGTCCGCCGTCAGTCTGGAGCGAGATGGAGCTGCTCGACCACGAAGACGTCCTGGTCTGCAGCGACGACGTGCCGGCGAAGACCGTCGCCATCGATCTGGCGCTCGATCACCGGTCGCGATGGCATCGACGCTGGCGCGCTTCGGCTGGCCCGGAAGCTGGAACCACTCACCACCGTGCTGATCAGCATCGACAAGCGGCACAAGGTCCGGTATCCGCATCCCCGGCCTGGGGCACGCGGGATGACCACCGACGCGGGTACCGGAAGCACGACCCCCGTTGCGTGTCGCCGCGGTGGCGACCAGCCCTGCGGCTACCCACCGCTCGGCTTGCGGATCCACAGGTCCGAAATGCTGAGTCCTATGGTGAGACCTATATGCTGAGGTCATGAGGCGGACCTCTTTCGCGAACTGGCCGTGCTCAGTCGCGCGCACCATGGACATGCTCGGGGACTGGTGGACGCCGCTGGTCCTGCGGGAGGCCTTCTACGGGATCAAGCGGTTCGACGCGTTCCAGCAGGAGCTCGGCATCGCTCGCAACACCTTGACCGACCGTCTCCGCCGTCTGGTCGATGAGGGCCTCATGGAGAAGAAGGCCTACCAGCACGAGCCGGTGCGCTACGACTACGTGCTCACGGAGAAGGGGCGCGACTTCTTCGGCGTGTTGGCTGCCATGAACACCTGGGGCAACCGCTGGCTCAGCGGCGAGCAGGGACCGCCGGTGGTCTTCCACCACGACCGCTGCGGTCACCAGAGCGACGCCGAGGTCGTTTGCGCCTCCTGCAAGGAACCGATGACAGCCGACGACACCCACCCACGCCTCGGCCCTGGCTATCCCCAGCACCTCGCCGAGCGCCCGGACATCCAGAGCCGCTTCACCGCCTGAGAGGGGCCCAGGCCCTCATCGACGCCGAGGCGGCCGCGGCGCGTCTGGGGGGCGTTCCCTCGCGGACCGCGTCTGTTCACGGCGGAGCTCCGGCAAGTCGCGGCCGAAGACACTGACCGCGCTGGAGTCCGCCGTCCGCACTGCGTTGCCCGAGGCGGGACCGGGCTGGCCTGCACACGACGGAGGAATGACCAGGTCAGCGCCATGTTTCCCCGTGCACCCCGTCACCGGACTGATGCCGCGCAGTGCGGCGTAGGTCGCCCTTGGATTGTCGAGTTGGTGCCACATACGAACGGCGTCAGTGCAGAAGCGCACCCTGCGTTCGGCGGTGGGCAGTTGTGCGGGGGTGATCGAGTCGGCGTAGCTGATGCCTTCGGCCGGGGTGCCGAGGGCGTTGCGGATGCCGATGCGGTACAGCGCGCACTGCTGGGGGCCAGCGGGCAGGCGTTGGGCGCTCTGGTCGGCTTCGTCGGCGAGGTTCAGCGCGGTGGTTTGGTCGCCGGTCACGGCGGCGGTCAGCAGCAGGCTGGTGCGGATGGTGCCGGTGTTCCCCGTTCCGCGCCCAGGGTGGTGGCGGGGTGGGTCAGCAGGCGGGTTCTTCGAGTGGCGTTGATCAAAAGGCCTGCTCGGAACGTCAGTTCAGACAGGCGCAGCATCACAGACGTCAGGTCCTTCAGTCGGACTCGTGGTTGTTCGGTCCCATTCCATCGTGACGCGGAACGCTGACTTGCCGGTGCCTCTACCAATCAGCGCTACGAGTCCTCCAGCCTCAAAGCCGAACTCGCACTCGAACTCAAGGGTGTAGCGCGTGGGGGCTGCCGTTTTAAGAGCCTCGCCAACCTGGCGAGTGAAGCCGCTGAGAGCGGCTCCCATCTGCTCCAGAGACGGCCGTCGGCCCGCGATCTCTTGTTCATCGTCGTCTGTACCGGGCACTTGCGCTGGTCCGAGGTGCTCGCCCCTGACGTAGAGCATGCTGCCGTCCGGCATTGCCACCGGAATCGGAGTCGAGATCTGTCCGTCCACTATGCGCTGCCCTCTCGTCAACTACCCCTATTTCGGCTGATGGTAGGTCCCTGCTGGCTGGTTCGGGGCAAGATTGGCGGGTGGACGGGACGAGGTCGCGGCTGGTATCCGCACTTCCCGATGCCGTGCTGGCGCTGACGGCGCCGGACGGCTCAGTGGGTAGTGGTTTCTTTGTTGCGCCAGGGCTGGTCGTGACCTGTGCGCACGTGGTGCGTCCTGGAGACTGGGTAGCGGGACGGTGCGGCAGTCGAGACCTGAGTCTGTTCGCTGATCCGCAGTGGTATCGCCCGAAGGGCTCGGGCAATGGGCCCGATCTGGCGCTGTTGACGGTGCCGGAAGGGTTCGAGCACCCAGCGGTGTGTCTGGCGTCAGACATCGTGCCCGGAGACGAGCTGTGGGGATTCGGTCATCCGCAGGGCAGCTACCGGGCAGGGGAATCGGTGTCGTTCCGGGCTGAGGGGCCGTCATCGCGCTCGGCTGCGGGAGACGTGTCCTCCGGCACGGTGACGTTGCACCATGTGGCGCAGGGCAGAGCCGGCCCTGGATTCAGCGGTGCACCGGTCCTCAGCTGGCGTACCGGTGGGGTCTGCGGTGTCCTGCGGCTGGCCTATGGGCTCCAGAAGGGCATGCCGGGAGCACGCCTCGTGCCCGTAAACGACATCTGGGCTGCCTTTCCCTTCCTCGACAAGCCCGAGTTGGTCACCGGCTATCGTCAGCCGTGGCTGTCCCTGCTCGACGACAACCAACTGCGTCAAGGAGGTTGGCGTTATGCCGGCCCTGCGCTGCGGGACTATCTGCGGGCGGCTCGCGCCCTGGCCGATGACCTGCCCTATTCAGTGCGGCTGCCTGGTGTGAGTCCGCCCCCGCTGACCAACGTGTACGTCAACCAGCACGTTACGGCTGCACACGGGGGCCAGGAGGCCGCGTTGCCAGCCGCAGCCGTCGTACAGCGGGACGACAGCGCTCTGATCATCGGCGGTCCCGGGGCGGGGAAGTCGAGTCTGGCACGTCATCTGACCGCCGAACTTGCCGAGCAGTGGCTCGGCAGCGAGGATCCGCCTGACGTCGTGCCTGTGTACGTGACGGCTGCCGCGCTGGTGGGTGGTGGCAGCGTTGCGGAACGGCTCGCCTCTGCCATGCAGAGCAATCCCCGGTTCTCACTGCGGCGTTCTCTGCCGGCGGACTTCTTCGGTGCCCCTGCGCTGGCGGGTACGCCGTGGCTGGTGCTCGTCGACGGCCTGGACGAAGTACTTGACCAGCAGCTGCGCCGGGCTCTGCTGGCGATGGTGACTGCCCTGTGGTCTACCCCCGAGCGGAGCCACCGCCTGTTGGTCCTGACGCGTCCGCTGCCGGATCAGGACCTCACCGAACTGCGCCGCCTCAACGCGGCCGTCTACGAGATCCAGCCGCTCGCTGAAGAGACCTTGCCGGTCTTCGCCGCTCGCTGGTTCGTGCAGCTGGGGGAAGCAAGCCCGGACAGCCGGGCCGATCAGTTCATTGCGGCGCTCGCGCGAAGCGAGGCCGGGCATCTCGCCCATATCCCGCTTCTGGCCACCATGCTCATCCTGTTGTATGCCGAGGATCCGCAAAGCGGCCTGCCCCACAGTCGCAGCGAACTATATGAGCGGTTTGTACAGTACCTGCTCGACACTATGTTCCGCCGTCCGACGCCGGCTCTCCTACAGCTGCAGCAGCGTGTGGAGGGGCGGGGAGCAGGTGCCAGAGCTTCCGTGAATCGGCTGGTGGAAGAAGTCCGCGGGCTCCTGGAATCCATCGCGTTGCAACGGCACAACCGATCACAGGATGCCATTGTCGATTTGGCGGAGGCGCACACCACCGAGCTGCGTCCGCACCACTTCGACCGGGGCGAATGGCGCGACATCCTGCGGGAGTTGCTGAGTTCGAGCGGTCTCATGACCGAGTCGGGCAGTGATCTGGCATTTCTGCACCACACGCTGCAGGAGTTCCTCGCCGCCTTCGCGCTGGCTCGCTCCGCCCCTCCGACGACGCGGGCCGCAGCAGCTGCCATGGCCCGGGAGCTCAGCCCGCTCGACTGGCGCTCCTCAACGCTGCACGGTCAGCCATATGATCAGAGTTTCCTGCGGTTCCTTTTCGCGGCATGGGCCCGGCAAGGACAAGACACGCGAAGGCTGGTACGAGGACTGTTCAACCCGCCCTGGACCAGCCCCTCCGACGACGTATCAGACAGGCTGGCCAGACGCGGCCGAAGGTTGCTGCGCTGGCTTCGGCTGATGGGGCCCAGCATCGGAGCTGGCCTGGTCGCCCTGTTCTTGGCCGACGGCGACGTGCTGTCGGCATCCACCCGGTCTCTGGCACTCCGGCGGCTGCGCCGCATCGCACTGCGCGATGGCCGCAGCTGGGCCGCGGAGGCCATCGCCGTACACGACCGCGCCGAAGGGCTGAAACTCCTGGAGGCGATCACCTTCGACCGCAACCAGGCGCTGCACCGGCGCTTGGCAGCGGCCGAAGCACTGGCTCGCCAGGGCAGCGTCCGGGCTATCCCCCTGCTGACATCCTTCGTACTGGACGGGCCGATGCTGTCCAGGCACGTCGTCCGTTGGAGGCAAGTGCACGGAAACGAAGCCTTCATCTACCCAGTCGTGGCCGACCCCCTCACCGCCGTCGGCTCCCGCATCGCAGCCGCCCACGTGCTGGCAACGGTCAGTCTCCCAGCGGCGCAGGAAGCGCTGGGGACGCTGGTCGGTGATCTCAGCCAGCCCGCCTGGCATCGGCTGCGCTACAAGCTGGCACAAGCGCAGCTGGACCCCACCGGCACCTCGGCACAACAGACGCCTCTGCACGCGGCCATGAGCCTGCACACGCTCAACCCCCAGCCGGTCCTGGCCCTGGCCAAGTCTGAATGCGGGGATCCCGCGTCAGCGTTGACGGCCTGGGCGCGCGACGCGACCGCCACCGGTGCCGAACGCATCGTAGCCGCGCTGGCCTTGATCCACCTCGACCGGCAGCACGGGACGCAGCTGCTGGCCTGGCTCGCGCACAAGCCGAAGTTCTTCGGGTGGTCCCGGTGGCCCGTGGACGGCCTCTTGGAGACTGTGTGGATGTGCCCCAGTACGTGGCGCCACCCCTGGTCACGACGGATTTCGCTGCTGTGGGATGAAGACGTGGCCGCAGCCGCGGAGCACCTGTCCGAGTTCGACAAACGCCTGGCCATAGAGGCGCTGAACAGCAGGTCGGACCCCTACGGCCCTGTGAGACCTCGCACCCTGGAACTGCATGCCCGGCTCGACCCCACAGTGGCACGCACGCAGGTCGGCCTAATAAGACTCCGCACGCTGGGGTTCTCGGGAGCCGGTCTGGCCAACCGAGTAAGCGACCTCGCCAAGTTCGACCGCCAGCCACCGAGGAACAGCTCGCGCGGATGGTGAGCAGCTTCCACCCTCTTGAGCGGGTCGAAGCGGCCGAGATGCTGGCGAATCTCAATCCCGGACGTGCAGTTGCCGTCCTGATCGACGTCCTGCACTGGCTAGGGCGGCGTTCAGTGGGGTCTGGCAGCGGTCACGGGGAGTCGTGACGGTGGGTCACGCCAGCAGGATCATCTTCCGTAAGAGTTCGAATTCGGCACGCCCGTAGAGCTGCCTCTTGATCTTCTTGATGCGGTTCACGGCGCCCTCGGTGCCGCCAGAGCTCCAGCGCAGGGTGAGCCCGGCGGTGACCGCGTCGAGGTCGTTGTTCAGGCCGCGGGCGAAGCCGCTCAGTCCAGGCAATTCGGCCGCCAGGGTTTCGTCGATCCAGGCGGGCGCAGGGTGCCGGTCTGCTGGGGTGATCATGTCGCCGAAGTCGCGCACCAGGTCGTGAGCGGTGGCCAGTTCGGGGCAGATGTCGAGGATCGCCTTGAGCTGCTGGTGTTCGTCCTCGGTGAGGGAGCTGGGGCGGTGAGTGAGCCAGCCGGTGGCCTTTCGGACGCTGGGCGGGGCCGGTGGCGGCTGAGGGGTGCGTCGTGGCTGGTCAAGGCGGTGGCGGGCCCAGTCGCGCAGGGTGGAGTAGCTGCCCTGCCACCCGCGTTCGGCGAGTTCACGGTGGAGCGCGGTGAGCGGGATCCGCCCGCGGGTCTCGGCAATGCGGCGGGACAGGTAGGCGTGGTGGGCGTCCAGGGTGCTGCCACGACGGTGGCGGCCGGGCGAGACGTGCTGCCCTGCCCTGCCCCCGAGCCCGACTCCGCCGGGGACCCGGGGCGGCATCTGATCCGCAGCCGCCACTACAAGACCGTGACCGACGAGGACGGCAACCACGTCTCCGCCGGCGAAGTACGCGAAGTCCCCTGGGTCGCCATCACACCCGTCGTCCGCGCCATTCGAGTCCTGGAACGCATGGTCCCGGAGGGAGAGCTCCTCCTCAGCTCCGCACATCACGACATCCCCGCCTTCCACGGCTTTCCCGGCGCGCTGAAGAACATCACCCTGAACAGGCGGATCGAGGAGTTCGTGGCCTGGGCGAACCAGGAAGCCGAAAGGCAAGGTCTGCCAAGGCAGACCATCCCCGAGGACCCGCACGGCGCGATCGGCACGAGCCGGTTCAGACGGACTCTGGCCTGGCACATAGCCCGCCGCCCCGGTGGACTGATCGCGCTCGCCATTCAGTACGGGCACATGCGCACGATCCTGGATGCCCGCACGTCCAGCGGCTACGGCTCCCGCAGCCGCCACGGAATCACGGCGTCCTCGACATCGAGACCGCCCTGGCGGCAGCCGACACCGCCTCCCGGCTCCGGGACCGCGCCGCGGCCGGCGAGAAGATCTCCGGCCCCGCCGCCCGCCGGGCTCTGTCCGCCGCCGCACAGACACCCCGCTTCGAGGGCCGCATCGTCCCCGGGACGTTCGCGCGCAAGGCCGCCGCCTTCCTCGCCCGCGACGGCGTCGCGCTCCATGACAACCCCGACGCGTTTTTGATCTGCGCGTTCAAGCGGGACAACGCACTCTGCGAACCCGACCCGGGCGCAACCGCTCCAAGAGCAGTACGACTGCCGCCCCGGCTGCGGCAACACCGTCCGCACCGACACCCACGCACACAAGCTGCGGCAACGAGCCACCGAGCTCGACAGCCTCGCCGCCCATGCACCAGGGCCGGTCGCCAAGCGCTTGAAAGCGAACGCCGCCCAGCTCCGGGCCGCAGTCGACACCCACGACGCCACCGCTGAGTCCGCTGAGGCACTGGCATGACCCAACAGCACCAGGACGAGCGCGTCCGCATCCGCGCGGCCATGGACCGGCTCCTTGCCGGGCATGCCACTGCCTCCAACGGCAGCCTCACCATCGTTGCCCTGGCCGCTGAAGCCGGCGTCCACCGCATGGCCCTCATGAAGCGACACGCTGATCTGAAGAACGAGTTCTACGAACGGGTCCGCAAAGAGACCCAGGGAATCCCGGAAACCGAGAAACGACTCCGGGAAACCGTCACCAAACTCAAGAAGACCGTCGCGAACCAGAAAGCCGAGATCGAAGAGCTCCGCCGACTGGTTACCAACCTCACCCTCGCGAGCGCCGTTCTGATCCACCGGACGGACACCAGATCAGAGCCCACCACCCCAGCCCCCGGCAACGTCGTTCAGCTCCGTCCGCCCACCACCTGACCATTGAGCGAGAAGTGGCCGCGCCGGTCGTTCGCGACGGCGCGGCCCGCCCGTTCCCAGGGGCGGAACTGGCGATCTCGCGTAATCGCCTGTCGCCCATTCCTCGGTGTGTGAGGCATCGCTGTCGCCGTCTGTGGTCGCGTTGGCGGATATCGGGAGCGAGGCGTCTTCAACGCAGCTGTCCCAGGTTCGGGCAGGCGCTGGGCGACGTCGCACCCGTCGGCCCGCACCCGGGACGCACGTTTGTCCGCTCCAGCTGCTTGACTCCGATGTCAGGCAGCAGTCGGCGGTGTGAGGTCACCCACGGGCGGGGCGAGGCGGGCGAAGCCTTCCTGGCGCTGATAGGGGAAGTGTGGGTAGGGCGCTGCCTTGCTGCTCGCCGCGTTGAGTTTCGCCATCTGGTCGGGCGTGAGCGTCCAGCCGATGGCACCGAGGTTCTGACGGAGTTGCTCCTCGTTGCGGGCGCCGATGATGACGGAGGAGACAGTCGGTCGCTGCAGCAGCCAGTTGATGGCGATTTGCGGAATGGCTTTTCCGGTCTCCTGCGCGATCTCGTCGAGGGCGTCGACCACGCGGTAGAGGTGCTCGTCCTCGATCGGCGGGCCGTAGTCGGCGGTGTGGTGGAGCCGGCTGCTGGCGGGTAGCGGCTGGTGGCGGCGGACTTTGCCGGTGAGCCGTCCCCAGCCGAGCGGGCTCCAGACGAGTGCCCCGAGGCCCTGATCGAGTCCGAGGGGCATCAGGTCCCATTCGTAGTCGCGGCTGATGAGGGAGTAGTAGACCTGATGGGCGACGTAGCGCGGGTGGCCGTACCGCTCCGCGATGGCGAGGGACTTCATCACCTGCCAGCCGGAGAAGTTGGAGACTCCCAGGTAGCGGACCTTTCCTGCTCGAACGAGATCGTCGAGCGTGGACAGGACTTCCTCGATTGGTGTGCCGGCGTCAAAGGCGTGCAGCTGGAACAGGTCGATGTAGTCGGTGCCGAGCCGGCGCAGCGCGTCCTCGCATGCGGTGATCAGGCGCGACCGGGAGGAGCCCGCATCACCTGGGCCGTCGCCCATCGGCAGGCTGGTCTTGGTGGATACGATCACCTGGTCCCTGCGGCCTTTGATCGCTTCTCCCAGCACCTCCTCGGACGCGCCGCCGGAGTAGACGTCGGCGGTGTCGAACATCGTGACCCCGGCGTCCAGACAGATGTCCACGAGGCGGCGTGCTTCTCGCGCATCGGTGTTGCCCCAGGCGCCGAACAGCGGTCCTTGGCCGCCGAAGGTGCCCGCGCCGAAGCTCAGCGCGGGGACCTTGAGCCCGGATGCACCCAGCCGCTTGTATTCCATGGCCACTCCTCAACTGCCCAGTCGGCATATCTAACGGTCCTGGAGTTCCGTTAGTGTTGCCCTCAAGGTAGCAGGTGTAAGTGATTAACGAAACTGGAGTCCCGTTATGGATTCGGATGGTGCGGAGCCGGGAACCGTGCGGCCGGGAGGGCGCACGGCGCGGGTGCGGGCGGCTGTGCTTCAAGCGGCTGGGGACTCCCTGGCCGAGCGGGGCTTTGCCCACTTGGACCTCGCCGACATCGCGCGTCGTGCCGAGGTGGGCAAGACGACCGTCTACCGCCGCTGGGGAACGGTGACCAGCTTGGTGGCCGACCTGCTAATGGACATGGCCGAGCAGTCACTGCCGCGTACCGAGACCGGCTCGCTGCTCGGCGACCTCAAGGCCAACGCCCGGCTCGTGCAGCGCACCTTGGCCGATCCGCGGCAGGGGGCGCTGTTCAAGGCGGTGATCGCGGCCGCCACCTGCGAGCCGAAGACGGCCGAGGCCCTGCACCACTTCTACGACATCCGCGTCAAGGAGTGGGCACCCTGCGTCCAGCAGGCCATCGACCGGGGCGAGGTGCCCGAGGGTACCGACACCCATGAGGTGATCCGTGCTATCTCCGCCCCCCTCTACTACCGCCTGCTGACCAGTGGCGATCGCCTCGACGAAGACGCCGCGGACCGGGCCGCAGAGGCCGCCGCGGCTGCAGCGCGCTCGGGAGCGTACCTGCGGAGCAAAGGGCTTGTGTGACCGGCCCGCGTCCGTCACAGAGTAAAGGCGGGCAATCTGCGGCTGCAGCCAATCCTTAAACGGCCCAGGGACGCGATGCAGTGGGCACCCGGAAACGGCGGGCCGGCCCGGTCCGCGCCCGGGCTGCCTTACTGCCCGGACCTTGATCAGTTGGCCGTGGGAGCGAACAGGAGGCGGGGTTCCAGATCAAGCCGGGCGGTAGGGGCTTGGCCGGGTGGGGTGAGGTTGAGCGTCCCGTTCCGGCTCCCACGGCAACCTGCAGAGCTGAACAGAAGAACTTGACAGGGAAAGTTGGCCCAGGTCCATTCCTCGTCCATGGCTTCCCGGAGCCGGGGAGTGATCTCGACGGCGATCCCGTCAGCCGCCAGGTGCTGGGCTGCTTTCTCGGCCCAGTACGGCTCCTCGTGATCGATGCGGACCAGCACCAAGACGTTCTTGGCCACGACGGTCCAGTCGGCTGCCTCCAGACCCACGTGGGGGATGTGGGCCTGGGAGCCGGTCAGGACGGCGGTCACGGCGCTGGGATGGGTGGGGTGGGTATCGAGACGGACGTGGGCGTCGATGGAGGGCGTGGGGGCACGTTGGGTGTGATCTCTTCTGCCGGTGGCCGGACCTTCGGGTCCGGCCACCGGCGTACTCGGGGCGTTATCGGGTTGCTCGGGCGGTGCGGTCGGCCGTGGTGGTCGGCGGGCCAGCGCGGGGCGCGGTCGCTGCGGTGGGACCCGTCCGGTGGCGTGCTGCCAGCGAGTCCGGATGGCGCCGAGGTCGGCGAGGGCCCGGCGGGCGCCGACGACGAGTTGGAACGGTGTGTTCGCCGGGTCGCAGGCGTACGCCTCGATGCGGCGGCCGGCGTGATCGGCGGTGGCCAGGAGGGAACGCTGCAGGGTGCGCTCGCCCCAGTGCTCCACGGAACCGGCCGGTTCAGCGAGAAGGCGGAGCACCTCGCCCGGTTTGCTGCCGTCGTCCAGCAGAACGCGCTGCTGTGCTTCCCACAGAACGGTGACGGGGTCGACGGGCTCGTGGCGGCGAGCGAGGGTGGAGAGGCACTGCCACAGTCCGGCGTGCAGGGGCTGGGCGAAGTCCTCGGGGACCAGCCACCGGACCGACTCGATGTCCGCGGGGTGGGCGGTGGCAGTCGCGAGCAGCAGTTGCTCCTCCTCGACCGCCTCGGCGAAGTCGGCTGAGGGGGCCGGCGGTGGCGCCGGGGTGCGGGGCAGGACGCCGGCGCGCGGCGGGAAGCGTGCTGCGATGTCGTCCACGACCGCGGCGAGTACGTCGGTCTCGGCGAGCACCGTCTGGACGGGGTGCGGGAGGGAGACATCGTGGACGGTCTGGACGAGATGCTCGGCGGCGGCCCGCAGACGGCGGCGGGCGTGCTCGGCCTCGACCATCCGCGCGTACGCCGGCGCGTGGCGGGGCCAGGGGCAGACCTGGATCAGGGTGTGCAGGTAGGAGGCGGTCAGTCCGCGTGCCTGCTCACGGGGCCGTGACCAGTACCTGGTCGAGCCACTTGGTGTTCTTCGCGTGCTCGGCCGGGTCGGGCGGGGGCAGCGTGTTGATTGCGGCGAACAGGGCGGCGTGCGCGGCGGTGGAGAACGAGCCGACGGCGACCCCGGTCACGTCGCCGAGACGGTGCGGATCGAGAAGGAGGGCACCGAGGAGGGCCTGCTCGACGTGGAACACCGGGTGCGGCGGAGAAACGGTGTCGAGGTAGTCGTCCTCGTCGGGCTCGGGGGTGCGGGGCATCAGGCTGCCAGGGTGAAGTCGGCGGCGTTGAGGGTGACGCCGAGGTGCGGGGCGAGGAGGTGGCCGGCGAGCAACGGGGGGACCGCGTTGCCGATCTGGCCGAAAACCTGGCCCTTGTTCCCGGCCCAGGGATAGTCGGCGGGGAAGGTCTGCAGGACGCC
Source organism: Streptomyces sp. SD15 (assembly GCF_054462255.1). Classification (NCBI taxonomy): domain Bacteria; kingdom Bacillati; phylum Actinomycetota; class Actinomycetes; order Kitasatosporales; family Streptomycetaceae; genus Streptomyces; species Streptomyces sp. SD15. Next base: position 11,699 of record NZ_JBTLMO010000049.1, read on the forward strand.
GGCCTCGCGGGCGGTGATCCGGATCGGCTCCGGCGCCGCCGGGGCGGCCGTATCTTCCGTCTGCGGCGAGGCCGGCTCGGCGACCCAGGTGCACTCGTTCGCGCGGTGCCCGAAGAACAGCGTGCCTGCCGGCTCCTCAATGGACCGGATGGTGGCGTTGGCCTGGTTGTTGCTGCGCAGCGACCAGGAGCCGACGACGGTGAGGTGCACGAGGTGCACTCGCTCAAACGTCGCGCGGCAAACGCGACGCGGCCTGTTCCCATCCCGCCGCAATTCGTACGCATGCTGCGTGCCCATGTGAAGCGGTTCGATGTGGCACCTGACGGCCGACTCTTCCGGAACCAGGCTGGCAACTACGTGGACGCTGCCGCCTACGGCATCACGTGGGCGCGGGCCCGGGAGCACGCCCTGACTCGTACTGAGCGCACTTCTCGCCTGGCCAAGCGACCTTACGATCTCCGGCACGCCGGGATCTCGTTCTGGCTCTACTCCGGAGTGGACCCGGCCGAATGCGCCCGCCGCGCCGGCCAGAGCATCGAGGTTCTCTTCCGCCACTACGCCAAGTTCCTCGACGGCCTTGGAGAGCAGGCGAACCGCCTCATCGAGAAGTCCATGAACGAGTGGCAGCGCGTCAGCCAAGGTGAAGCACCCGAGGACTGAACCGGGGGTTTGGTCCGTGACTGGTCCGGAAGCACTGGTCAGGAGGGGTACAGCTGTGGGAGGAACTGGGAGTTAGCGCGCAAGCCGGGCTCGGTCGAGAGCAGGCTGAGCGAAAGGCGCCTGACGGGTGAAAACCCAGGTCAGGCGCCTTTTTTCGTGCGCCTAGAAGAAGCCCAGCTTCTTCGGCGAATACGACACCAGCAGGTTCTTGGTCTGCTGGTAGTGCTCCAGCATCATCTTGTGCGTCTCGCGGCCGATGCCGGACTGCTTGTAGCCGCCGAACGCGGCGTGCGCGGGGTACGCGTGGTAGCAGTTCGTCCACACTCGGCCGGCCTGGATCGAACGGCCCGCGCGGTAGGCGGTGTTGATGTCGCGCGTCCATACGCCGGCGCCGAGGCCGTACGGTGTGTCGTTGGCGATCTTGATGGCGTCGTTGAAGTCGTCGAACGACGTGACCGAGACGACCGGGCCGAAGATCTCCTCCTGGAAGACGCGCATCCGGTTGTCGCCCTCGAAGATCGTCGGCTGGACGTAGTAGCCTCCCTTCAACTCCCCGTCGTAATCGATGCGTTCACCGCCGGTGAGGATCCTGGCGCCCTCCTGTCGGCCGATGTCGAGGTAGGAGAGGATCTTCTCCAGTTGGTCGGTGGAGGCCTGTGCGCCGATCATCGTGTCGGTGTCGAGCGGATGGCCCGGCTTGATCAGCTCGGTGCGGGCGACCGCCGCCTCCAGGAACTCCCCGTAGCGGCCGCGCTGGACGAGCCCCCGCGACGGACACGTGCACACCTCGCCCTGGTTGAGCGCGAACATGGTGAAGCCTTCGAGCGCCTTGTCCCGGAAGTCGTCGTCCGCGGCCCAGACGTCGTCGAAGAAGATGTTCGGGGACTTGCCACCGAGTTCCAGCGTGACCGGCTTGAGGTTCTCCGAGGCGTACTGCATGATCAGCCGCCCCGTCGAGGTCTCACCCGTGAACGCCACCTTCGCCACGCGCGGGCTGGACGCGAGCGGCTTGCCCGCCTCTTCGCCGAAGCCGTTGACGATATTGACGACGCCGGGCGGCAGCAGATCCGCGACAAGGCTCATCCAGTAGTGGATGGACGCCGGGGTCTGCTCGGCGGGCTTGATGACGACCGCGTTCCCCGCTGCCAGTGCCGGCGCGAGCTTCCAGACCGCCATCAGGAGGGGGAAGTTCCACGGAATGATCTGTGCGACGACGCCCAGCGGCTCGTGGAAGTGGTACGCCACGGTGTCGTCGTCGACCTCGCCGAGCGATCCCTCCTGGGCGCGGATCGCCCCCGCGAAGTAGCGGAAGTGGTCGATGGCGAGCGGCATGTCGGCGGCCAGCGTCTCACGTATCGGCTTGCCGTTCTCCCAGCTCTCGGCGACGGCCAGCTTCTCCAGGTTCGCCTCCATCCGGTCGGCGATCTTGAGCAGGATGTCGCCGCGCGCGGTGGCTGAGGTGCGGCCCCAGCCGGGCGCCGCCGCGTGGGCCGCGTCCAGCGCGCGCTCCACGTCCTCGGCGGTGCCCCGCGCGACCTCCGTGAACGGCTGCCCGTTCACCGGACTCGGGTTCTCGAAGTACTGCCCGCGAGCCGGCGGCACGTACTCGCCGCCGATGAAGTGGTCGTAACGCGCCTGGTAGGAGACGATCGCGCCCTCGGTGCCGGGCGCCGCGTAACGGGTCATGCTGGTCTGCCTCCCGGAGAAGCGCTGCCCGCCGTTGGGCAGCTCTCGCCGCGAGGCTAGGAGCGGGGACGTTGCAACGACGTTGCGGGCACGGGCATTCGGCCCCGCCTCCAGGGCGTCGGATGGGTCCAGCCCAAAGGTGCGGCTTGCTCGGACTCCAGCTCGTCCAGGCGCGCCCGCACCGCCGCCGTCGGGCGCACCGCGGCCAGCGCCCTCCATACGTCGAGGTCGTCCTCGCCCCACGAGGAGTGCGCCCAATCCGTCAGCAGGTCGGGATCGCGGCGCGCGATGAGCGCCGTACGCAGCCCGTCGGCGAGCCGACGCCGCAGCCGCACCACCGCCGGGGCCTGTGAACCCGGCAACAGCGGACCGACGTACGCCGCCGCGGCCGCCGTGACCGCGCCCGTGCCGAGCCGCCGCTCCACGACAGCGACGTCGGACTCGACCGGCGCCGTGAACCGGTAGGGGCGCGAGCCCAGCAGGCCCGGGCCGAGGAGGCGCCGCAGGCGGGTCAGTTCGGCCCGAATCGTCACCGGCGTCACCAACTCGTCCTCGTACAGCGCGCACAGCAATTCGTCGCCCGACAGTCCCTCCGGGTGCGCGGCCAGCAACACCAGGATCTCGCTGTGCCTGCGGCTGAGCCTGGCCTTCCGCCCATCCATGAGCAGTTCGGCCTCGTCGCGGCCCAACGCACGCAGCTCGACCGCGTCGGCCGTCGTGGTCACCGGTGCGAGCAACGCCAACTGGGACTCGGCGGCACGCGCCACCGCCTGGACGAAACCGAGGCTGTGGGGATGGGCGAGCCCGTCGCCGCCGGTGATGTCCACCGCGCCGAGCACCCGCCCGGTGCGCGGATCATGGACCGGCGCCGCCGCGCACGTCCAGGGCTGGACCCGGCGGATGAAGTGCTCGGCTGCGAACACCTGCACAGGCCGGTCGACGGCGACCGCCGTCCCCGGCGCGTTCGTGCCGACCGACGTCTCCGACCACCTCGCGCCCGGCACGAAGTTCATCCGCCCGGCCTGCCGCCGGGTCGCCGGATCTCCCTCGACCCACAGCAGCCTGCTTTGCGCGTCGCACACCGCCAGGAGGTGTTCGCCGTCCGCCGCGAACGTCCCCATGAGCTCACGGAAGAGCGGCATCACCTGTGCCAGTGGATGCTCCGCCCGGTAGGAGCCGAGGTCGTCGTCCGTGATCTCCACCCTCGCGGTCCCGTCCGGCACGACACCGGCCCGCGCCGAACGCCGCCATGAATCGGCCACCACGGAGCGCACCGGTCGCGGCACCGTGCCCGCCGCGATGAACGCCTCGTGGGCGCGGCGCAGTGTCCGCACCCGCTCGGCGGGATCGGCCCCCGGTTCCAGTGCCACCCACGTGTCGGTCAACTGAACCTCCCGGAAGGAGATGCCGGCTGGGGACCATCGTCACTTCCGGTGCGGGTCCGGACAAGCTCTGTGGCGGCGGTCTTCCGCTCAGGCGAAGTTGACGAGCCTTATGTAGCGGGTCCAGTCCCAGTTGGGCCCCGGATCCGTGTGGTCGGTGCCCGGCACCTCGTAGTGGCCGATGATGTGCGCGCGGTCTTTGGGGATGCCGTACTTCGTGCAGATCGAGGCGGTCAGCTTGGCCGACTCCTCGTACAGGGCGTTGGTGAAATAAGCGGGCTCCTCCACCCAGCCCTCGTGTTCGATGCCGATGCTGCGGGTGTTGTAGTCCCAGTTCCCCGCGTGCCAGCCGATGTCGTGTTCCCTGACGCACTGCGCGACATGTCCGTCGGCCGATCGTACGAGGTAGTGCGCGGACACAGCCTTCTTGGGGTTCTGGAAGATCGAAACGGTGTCGGGGTAGTTCTCCTGCGTGACGTGAATGATGATGCAGTCGAGCGGGTAGGCCGTCGGCCGGCTGGACGCCGTGTAGTTGGAGGTGCTCGCCGGTGCCCATTCGGCGAGCGGATAGTCGACGGCCGTGGTCCCTGCCGTGGCTTGTGGGCCGGGAAGTAACGCATAGGGGAGGGCGGCGAGGGCGGTGCCCTTGAGCAGCCGTCGCCGACTCGGGAACGATCTGGCGCGTTCCATGGAGTATCTGCCTTTCGACAGTGGTGGGTTGAGAGTGGGTTGACGGTTGATGTTCCGGACTTGGCGGGGGCGGAACGTGCCGGACCGGGAGTCGGAGCGTCGCCTTCTCAGCGGCGGAGTGCCGCGGCTGTCTCGCGCAGCCGTGCGTGCAGACCGCGATGTGTCTCGCGCGGGGGCAGCCATTCCTTGCGGAGCTTGGCGACGCAGGTGTAGTTGGTGTCGCAGACGTTGGCGAGCGGCGACTCGACCGTCTGGGTCGCGAACTGGTAGGCGTCCAGTTCGCTGAACCCGTAGTCGCGCACCAACCACTGCACCAGATCGAGTTGGGATATACGGAACGCGTCCTCCAACGGGCGTGCCGAGCCGGTCGAGATGATGTGCGTGTCGGACTCGATGCGAGGCCAAGGTGTGGCGACCCCCTTGAGCAGCTCGACGATCACCACCGTGTTCATCGCGCACTCGACGGCCACTCCACAGGTCTCGCCCTCACCCTGCCGCGCATGTCCGTCACCGAGGCTCAGCAGGGCCCCCTCGACATTCACTCCGAGGAAACAGGTGACGCCGGCCCGCATCTCCGGAGTGTCCATGTTCCCGCCGTGCGCGTCCGGCACCAGCGCGGAGCGCACCTCCAGATTCGCCGGCGCCACACCCACGGTGCCGTGCATCGGATCCATGGGCAGTTCGACCTGGATATCACTGTCCCGCGCGTGGAACAGGGCCGTGCGCCGCTCCCGGTCGAGCTGCCAGATCCACACCGTCTCCGGCAGCGGCGGCTGGAGCGTGGCCGTGGTGTGTGTGGAGGTGAGCGCGCCGAACAGCGGGACCGTCGTCGACGCCGCCCAGTCGCGGGCCGGCTCGATCGACACGAAGTGCACCGCGACCGTATCGCCCGGCTCCGCGCCCTCCACGTGGAAGGGGCCCGTCTGCGGATTGAGGAACGGGAACTCGCACACCTCGGACACCAGGTCCTTCTCGGAGCGCACCCGCCCGGCGAAGCAGTCCTCCGTGTACAGATCGAGGACCGTGCCCGGCGCGATGCGCGCCACGGGCGGCACGCCGCCGAACGTCCAGGCGTACTCGCCCGGCTCGGGGCGCACGGTCAGGATCCGGGGGTCACTCATGGTTGCACGGCTCCGCTCTGCCGAAGGTCGGGGTATGAGGTCTCGTCGAGGTGGACACGGGCGGTCGCGGCTATGCGCCCGGGGTGGCGGCGCATCAGGACGATCAGTACCACGATCTCGGCCATCATCCAGACTCCCCACCCCACCATGTGAACCCCCGATCCGCCCGGATCCCAGCCGTCGGTCGACGGCTGCGCCTCGCGTGAATTACGGTACGACGCTTGCCGGTTGGGCAGGAGAAGCAGGGCGTGCGTTGGTGGACAAACCGAGGACTGTGGACAACTCGGTCACCCGTGAGGGCGAGAGAGCGCCCCGAATGCCGTGCCGACGGTCCGCTACGACCGCCCCGCGACCGCCGACGGATCGTCGAGCACCGCACGCACCACCGAGTGCGCCGCACCCAACAGCGGCCCCTCCGGCCCCAGCTTCGAGACGGACACGGTGCAGGCAGGACCGGCCGTACGCCGCGCCAACTCGCTTTCCAGCGACGGAAGCAGCCACGGCGAGAGGCCAGACAGTGCTCCACCCAGTACGACGGCCTGCGGGTCGAGCAGATTGACCGCCCCGGTCAGTGCGATGCCGAGCGCGGTTCCGGCGTCGCGCAGGGCACGTCGTACCTCCGCGTCACCCTCGGCGGCGCGCTCGGCCAGCAGTCCGACGCGGTCCTCGCCCGGCTCCAGACCGGCCCTGCGCAGGACGGCCTCCTCGCCCGCGTACTGCTCGAGGCATCCGCGTCCGCCGCACGGGCACTCCGGCCCCTCCGGACGTACCGGCACATGCCCCAACTCGCCCGCGAAACCGCGCGTTCCGCGCAGCAGCCGCCCGTCCACGAGCACCGCCGCACCGATGCCGATCTCCGCCGACACATGCAGGAAGTCGGGCGGCGTCGCATCGCCGAGCCAGAGTTCCGCGAGGCCGCCGAAGTTCGCCTCGTTGTCCACGGTCAGGGGAAGCTCTCCGGGGAGCAGCGCGCCGAGGTCCGTGTCGTGCCAGTCGAGGTTGGGGGCGCGGACCACGGTCCGGGCGTCGCGTGCCACCAGACCGGGCACGGCGATCGCGAGGCCCGCCGGCCAGAGCCCTTCACGCTCGGCCTCGGCGATGACCTGACGCACCAGCGTGGTCAGCTCCTCGATTACCGGCCCCGGCGGCCGACCGCGGTTCGTGCCGTGTCGCACCGCCCGCCCCCGCACCGCACCGCGCAGATCGACGGCGCACACGGCGAGATGGTCGACGCCCACCTCCGCGCCGATACCGGCGGGACCGCGCCCGCTGACGGCGAGTGCCGAGCCCGGCCGTCCCACCCGGCCGGGCCGCTCGGGGCCCAGCTCTTCGAGGAGCCCCGAGCGGATCAGCTCGTCCACCAGCGTCGAGATGGCCGCTCGCGTCAGACCTATGCGTGAGGCGACGGCGGCACGCGACAGCGGTCCCTCCGCGTTCACGGTGTGCATGACGCGGGAGAGGTTGCGGCGGCGCATGCCCTGTTGGGTGTCGGGCAGCCGACGGCCGGAACCGGTCGGATGGGCCTCGTGCAGCGGTGCGGTCATGCCTCCGTCAGTCCTCGTCCGGCCGGTCCCCTCGGGGCTGTCCCGTCAGCGCCGGTCAGTTCCTCTTCGGCTCCCGCTCCAGCAGCGGGGCTGCGTCGGAGAGTACCCCGGTGATCCTCGCGAGCGTCTCCTCGTCCCGGTCCACGGCGTCGAGCACGGGCCCGCGGGCCGTGTCCCAGCGACGCGCGACCGCGGCCGGGTCCTCGCCGGTCAGCAGGCCCGCGGCCTGCGCGGCGGCGCCCAGCGCGACGAGTTCTTTGGCCTCGGGCACCTGAACCGGACGCCCCGACAGTCGACGTACGGTCTGCTGCCAGGCCGTTCCCCGGGCGCCGCCGCCGATCAGCAGCAGCGGAGCGGAGCGGTCGGCGTCCACGTCGAGCACCAGATCGAGGGCGCCCAGCAGTGAGTGAACCGCGCCGTCGTACGCCGCCTGCAGCAACTGCCCGCCCGTCGTGTCGTGCCTCAGACCATGCAGCAGCCCGGAGGCGTGCGGCAGGTCCGGGGTGCGCTCGCCGTCCAGGTAGGGGAGCAGGGTCACGCCCGTGCCGGGTTCGACGGCCTCTCGGTCCAGGCCCAGCAGCGCTGCGACGCGGTCGACGGCGAGCGTGCAGTTCAGCGTGCAGGCCAACGGAAGCCAGTCGCCGCGCGCGTCGGCGAAGCCCGCCACGGTGCCGGTCGGGTCGGCGGGGCGTCGCGTCGAGACGGCGTACACCGTGCCGGAGGTGCCGAGGCTCAGCACCGCGGTGCCGGGGCGCAGCCCTAGGCCGAGGGCGGCGGCCGCGTTGTCGCCGGTGCCGGCGGCGACCAGCGTGCCCTTGGAGAAGGGCAGCTCATCGCGGGCGTGCACGGTGCCGGCCACCTCGCCGGGCCGGACGACACGGGGGAGCAGGGCCGGGTCGAGGCCGACGTGGGCGAGGATCTCGTCGTCGTAGCGCTCGGTCCCGGATGCCCACCAGCCGGTGCCGGAGGCATCGCCGCGGTCGGTCGTGCCCTCTCCCGTGAGGCGTTCGGTGAGGTAGTCGTGGGGTAGCCGAACGGCAGCGGTGGCGCGGACGGCGTCCGGTTCGTTCTCGGCCAGCCAAGCCCACTTTGTGACCGTGAAGGACGTGCCCGGCACAAGACCGGTCCGCTCGGCCCAGACCTTCGGGCCGCCCAGCTCCTTGCCCAGCCGACGCGCCTGCGGCGCCGAGCGCACGTCGTTCCACAGCAGGGCCGGGCGTACGGGGTTGCCCTGGGCGTCGAGTGTGACGAGCCCGTGCTGCTGACCGCCGATCGACACGGCCGCGGCCTCGTGGGCCGCGTCCCCGCACTGGTGCAGCGCCTCGCGGAGCGCGTCCCACCACTGCCGCGGGTCGCTCTCGCGGCCCGCCCCCGTGGAGACGGTATGCGGGGCCTGCCCGCTTGCCACCACCCGTCCGGTCGATGCGTCGACGACCAGGGCCTTGGTGGACTGGGTGGATGTGTCCACCCCGACGACGAGCGGACCCTCGGCTGCTGACATCGGGCTCTCCCTCTTCCGCGGCTCCGCGGGATCTGTCCTGGTTGGGGGGCTCCCCGGACCGGCACGGCCCAGGTTTCGTACTTCGTCTCTTCCCAGAGACGCCTTCGCATACTAATTTGTAAAGCGCCATGACGAAATAGTCGGAGCTAGCAAGGAGCCGCGGCATGAACTACCAGCCCACCCCCGAGGACAGGTTCACCTTCGGCCTGTGGACCGTCGGCTGGCAGGGAAGGGACCCGTTCGGCGACGCCACCCGGCCCGCCCTGGACCCGGTCGAGTCGGTGCAGCGCCTGGCCGAGCTCGGCGCCTACGGCGTGACCTTCCACGACGACGACCTGATCCCCTTCGGGTCCTCGGACAGCGAGCGTGAGTCGCACATCAAGCGATTCCGCCAGGCCCTGGACGCGACCGGCATGCGGGTGCCGATGGCCACCACCAACCTCTTCACGCACCCCGTCTTCAAGGACGGCGCGTTCACCGCGAACGACCGGGACGTGCGCCGCTACGCGCTGCGCAAGACGATCCGCAACATCGACCTCGCGGTCGAGCTGGGCGCGCAGACGTACGTGGCCTGGGGCGGCCGTGAAGGCGCCGAGTCCGGCGCCGCCAAGGACGTACGTGTCGCCCTCGACCGCATGAAGGAGGCCTTCGACCTCCTCGGCGAGTACGTGACCTCCCAGGGCTACGACCTGAAGTTCGCGATCGAGCCGAAGCCGAACGAGCCGCGCGGCGACATCCTGCTGCCCACCGTCGGCCACGCGCTCGCCTTCATCGAGCGGCTGGAGCGCCCCGAGCTGTACGGCGTCAACCCCGAGGTCGGTCACGAGCAGATGGCCGGGCTGAACTTCCCGCACGGCATCGCGCAGGCCCTGTGGGCGGGCAAGCTCTTCCACATCGACCTCAACGGCCAGTCCGGCATCAAGTACGACCAGGACCTGCGCTTCGGGGCCGGCGATCTGCGCTCCGCGTTCTGGCTGGTCGACCTCCTGGAGACCGCCGGGTACGCGGGGCCGAAGCACTTCGACTTCAAGCCTCCGCGGACCGAGGACTTCGACGGGGTGTGGGCCTCGGCGGCAGGATGCATGCGCAACTATCTGATCCTGCGTGAGCGGGCGACGGCCTTCCGCGCCGACCCGGAGGTGCTGGAGGCACTGCGCGCGTCCCGGCTCGACGAGCTGGCGCAGCCCACCGCGGCGGACGGCCTGAAGGGGCTGCTCGCGGACCGTGCAGCCTTCGAGGAGTTCGACGCGGAGGCGGCCGCCGCGCGCGGGATGGCCTTCGAGCGTCTGGACCAGCTCGCCATGGACCACCTGCTCGGCGCGCGCGGCTGATCGTGGCCGCTAAGAGGCGTGCGGCTCGTTTCCTGCTGGGTTCGGGCCCACGTCTCTTGCCGTAGATCTCTGGGATCTCTGCGATCTCTATCTGGAATTTTCCGGAATCGTGCGATCCATGGCATGAGTCCGTATCAACTTCCGCACAGGGGTCGCCTCATGACCGGTTCGAGGCGACTCTTGACGGTATGGCCACGCCGCCCTTACCGCCCTTGCCGCCCCGGCCGCCGGGAAACACGCCGCCGCCAGACGGCGGTGGCTTCGGCCCGCCGCCCGGAGGCTACGGTCCTCCTTCGGGAGGCTATGGCCCCCCTCCCGGTGGTTACGATCCCCCGTCGTGGGGCGGCGATTGGCCGCCCGGGCAGGGTGGTGGTGGCGGGCAGCCACCGCAGCCGCCCCCGTCGCCGGGCGGCCCTGGGGGCCATCGTGGAGGACGGCGCCGCAACCGCCTGTTCCTCGTGCTTGCCGTGATCGTGGCCCTCGGAGTCGTCGTCGCGGTGGTTCTGATGGCACGCGGCAGCAGCGACACGCCCGAAAAGAAGGCGCCCACCGAGAGTGGCGGTCAGGGCACGCCTGGTACGCCCGCCCCATCGCTGAGCATCCCGTCCGAGCTGCCCACCGAACTACCCTCATCCTTCCCCTCGGAGTTGCCCTCGGAGCTGCCGAGCGGCTTTCCCAGCAGCCTGCCGAGCGATTTGGAGTCGCTCATTCCGACCCTGGCGAACGACGAAGTGCCGTACTACATGCTGAAGACGGGCGATTGTTTCAACACCAGTGCCGGTCGGCCCGGGCAGGTGGCCAAGCGGTCGTGCGGCGCGCCGCACGACGCCGAAGTCGTGAAGGTTGCGGAACTCAACGGCGGTTACACGACGGACGCCGCTCTCAGGACTGCCGCGTCGGCTCTGTGCAAAGCGCCCCTCGAGCGCAAGGCCGCCCACCAGTCCGCGGGCACCGTGCGCGGCACCCTGGTGCAGTACCCGGATCCCGGCGGCTACGAGACAGGCATCGACAAAGTCGCCTGCAGCCTGGCCGCGGACATCGGCGATGGCACCCACGAGCTCACCCAGCCCCTGACGTGACCGGCACGCGCGCGTGGCCGCCGTTCGCAGCTCACGCACGCGTGCCGTACGAAAAGGGCTCCGAAGTCAGATGCCGCGCGGCAGCCGCACGTACGTGACCGTCGTCTCGATACCGCTGTCCACCAGCCGGCCCTGTGCGTCGAACGCGCCCGTCCCGTCGGTCATCCCGAAGTCGTTGTCGTTGATGAGGGCGAGCGTGTCGTGGTCCACGCGCGCGATGCCCTCGATCTTGCCCGGCACCCCCGCGACCGTCCCCAGGTCCACGACCAGGCGCTTGCCCAGCACCGGGACGCCGGAGGCCGCCGGATCGTCGAGCTGTTCCAGGGAGGGAGACGTCGTGTCGGTGTCCCACGGGCCGCCGAGTATGTCCGCGCTCCGTGTGAGCTTCACCAGGTGCACCCGGGCCGCTTTGTCCGTGCGTTCCTCCACGAGCAGCCGGTCACGGCCGACGGCCACCACGGAGGAGATCTTCAGTTCGGACGTGTCGTCCTCGCTCGGGTCGACCACGTTCACCGGGTCGAACCGGTAGGCGTACTCGGCGGTGACGGCCCGCTTCTTCGGCGAGAAGCGCAGCAGCCGCGTCGTGCGCGAGGCATCTCCTGCGTCGCCGTCCGGCAGGGAGAGCGGGCTCTGAACGGCCAACACCAGTTCGCCACCCGGCAGTTGGGCGAGCCCTTCGAAGCCGCGATTGATCTTCCGGTGCAGCAGGACGGCGGGCAGCGCCTCGACCACGGGGTAGTCCGCCCCGGTCAGGTTCAGCCCCTTGGGCACATAACGCGTGAGGACCTTCCCGCGCGCGGAGACATGGATCAGCGAGGGCCCGTACTCGTCGACGAGCCAGAAACTGCCGTCCGCGGACCGCACGATGCCCTCGGTGTCCACACCGTTCGGGTTGTACGTGAGCGGGGTCTGCGCGTCATAGGAGTACGGCGCCTCGTCGCGCCCCGCCTGGTTGGACAGCCCGGTGACCGGCTTCCCGGCGGACGTGGTGATGGGGATCGCGTCCAGTACCTTCACCGTGTCACCGGACACCCGGATCTTCACGATCGCCGGGTCGAAGCCTGGCACCGGAAACGTACGGCGCTTGGTGCCGTCCACCTTGATCTGCCCGTTGGGCCCCCGGTCGGTGACCGTCCAGAACTCGCCCTTGCGCTCGGCCGGGTAGATGTCGCTGCCGATCCCACCGAGGTCCACGCCTCGGTCGTCGGCCACCGTGCCGGACAGCAGGGTGTTGCTGAACGTGCCCAGAGGGATGTCTCCGAGTGTCGCGGTGCGCGTCACCCGCGGCAGCGACGGGTCGCCCTGTGCGTTCGCGTCGCCGACCGCCCCGAAGGCGGCCAGCATCGCGAGCGGTACGCCCGCGGCGACGGATCGATGGATGCGGCGCCTGCCGAGGGCGTGCGGGGACATCGGGCCTCCTGGGCTACAAGTTCATTGACAGCGGTCAGAGTCAGCCCCTGCGTCGAACGTCGCCCGACCTCAAGGTGAACCTGAGGCGTCAGCCATTGAGGTCGCCGCTCGGGTCTCCCTCCGCTGTAGCGAGAGCCGTGGCCGGATCCCCGACCGCCGGTCCCGCGGGCGTCCAACGGCCCCGTTCCTTGCGGTACGGCCACCATTGGCCGTCCCGCCCCAGACGCAGCTGGGTCGGCTTGTCGACCGCGGTCCAGCGGTTGCGGGCGGCGCGCAGTCGCGGCCGCTCGTCCTCCTCCCAGGCCGACTTCAGGGCGGCACGCGCGCGTGCCAGTGCTTCGGCCTGCACGGTCCACTCGTCCTCGAGGACGGACAGCGCGACCGCACCCCCGTGGTGCCAGGCGCGCACGGCGAGCGCCAGTTCCTGCCGGTCGCGCCCGGACCCGTCGGCGAGCCGCTCGGCTATCGCACGCTCCGGACCCGCCGCCGCAAGCCGGACCGCGTCCTGTGCGAGCGTCAACTCCGCCTCCACCGTGTGCTGTCCATGACCGGGCTGGAGTGCCCCGGCGAGCAGCCGGTACGCCGCTGTCGCAGCCGCGGCGGCCAGGAACTCCACGGCGGACGGGTCGACGCCGGGCGCGGGCGCGGCCTCGGTGTCAAGGGAGGGCGGCAGGCCGGGGCCCGCGGGCAGTGCCGGAAGGGAGGGCAGGGGCGGCAGGATGTCTCCGACCGCGTACGCCTCGGCGGCATCCACGCCTTCCTGAGGGGGTTCCGGCGCTCCCAGCGAGTCCTGCGCGGTCGCGGTGCTGCGCAGGTGCAGCTCGTCCAGCAGCGCGCGCTCGGCTCGCCCGCGCATCAGCAGCAGGGCGAACGGATCCTGGTCCAGCAGCCGAGCCATCTGATAACAGAGCGCGGCGGTGTGCCCGCAGTGGTCCCAGGCCCCGCAGTCGCACTCGGCTTCCAAGTCCCCAAGACCCGGCAGTAGTTCGACACCCGCAGCCGCCGCGTCCTCGACCAGATGCGGCGGCATCTCGCGGTCGAGCAACGCCGCGACGTGCCCGGCCCGCTCGACGGCCATGTCCAAGAAGCGGTCCCACTGCTCCTCGGACAGCTCCTGAAGCAGTACGTCCGCACGGTGCGCGGTGCGGTCGCGGTTCTGGACGACTGCCGTGATGCGCCCCGGACGCACCGACACGGCTCCGACCGCCCCCGCGCGCGCGAGTCGGCGTCCCGTCCGCACCTGTTCCGAGTCCAGCGCCGCGTCCTCCAGCGCCTTCAACCAAGCCTGGCCCCACCACGTCCGCGCGAAGCCCCGACCGTGCGCGGGCGGCAGCGCCGCGAACGTGTACTCCTCGTTCCGATTCGTCATCGTGCGCTCCCTCGCAGCTCCACCAGGTCGGCCAGTTCGGCATCGGTCAGCTCCGTGAGCGCCGCCTCACCGGCGCCGAGGACCGCGTCGGCCAACTGCTGCTTGCGCCGCAGCATCTCCGCGATGCGGTCCTCGATGGTTCCCTCGGCGATCAGCCGGTGCACCTGCACGGGCCGGCTCTGCCCGATGCGATACGCGCGGTCCGTGGCCTGCGCCTCGACCGCGGGGTTCCACCAGCGGTCGTAGTGCACGACATGCTCGGCCCGCGTCAGGTTCAGCCCCGTGCCCGCGGCCTTCAACGACAACAAGAAGACGGGCATTTCGCCCTCCTGGAAGCGCTCCACCATCGCCTCGCGCTCGCTGACGGGCGTCCCTCCGTGCAGGAACTGCGTCGACACGCCGCGCGCCGCCAGGTGGCGCTCGATGAGGCGCGCCATCCGCACGTACTGGGTGAAAACCAGAACGCTCGCTCCCTCGGAGAGGATGGTGTCGAGCAGTTCGTCCAGCAGTTCCAGCTTCCCGGACCTGCCCGGGATCTTCGGCTGGTCCTCCTTGAGGAACTGTGCCGGGTGGTTGCAGATCTGCTTCAGCCCGGTGAGCAGCTTCACGATCAGGCCGCGCCGCGCCATGCTGTCCGCGCCCGAGATCTCCGCGAGGGTCTCGCGCACCATCGCCTCGTACAGACCCGTCTGCTCCTTGGTGAGCGACACGGCTCGGTCGGTCTCGGTCTTCGGCGGCAGTTCGGGTGCGATCCCGGGATCCGACTTGCGGCGCCGCAGCAGGAACGGTCGCACCAGCCGGGTGAGCCGCTCGGCCGCCGCGGGATCCTGACCACCCTCGACGGCCTGCGCATACCGCGTCCGGAAGGCGCCGAGACTCCCGAGCAGGCCCGGCGTCGTCCAGTCGAGGATCGCCCACAGTTCCGAGAGGCTGTTCTCCACCGGGGTGCCGGTGAGCGCCACGCGCGCGCGTGCACCGACGGTGCGTAGGGCTCGTGCCGTCGCCGAGTAGGGGTTCTTCACATGCTGGGCCTCGTCCGCGACGACCAAGCCCCACGGCACTTCGCCGAGCCGCGGCGCGTCGAGCCGCATCGTGCCGTACGTGGTGAGCACGAACTCCCCGTCCGCCAGGCCCCCCAGACTGCGCCGACTGCCATGGAAACGGCGCACCGGCGTGCCGGGCGCGAACTTCTCGATCTCCCGCTGCCAGTTGCCCATCAAAGAGGCCGGACAGACCACGAGCGTGGGACCCGCGGCCGACTCATCGGTCTGTCGGTGCAGATGCAGGGCGATCAGAGTGATCGTTTTGCCCAGTCCCATGTCGTCGGCCAGACAGCCGCCCAGTCCCAAGGAGGTCATCCGGGCCAGCCAGTCGAGGCCACGCACCTGGTAGTCCCGCAGCGTCGCGGTGAGCGCGGCGGGCTGCCCGACCGGCTCCTGTCCCTCCGGGTCCGCGAGGCGCTCCCGCAGCGTCGCCAGCCACCCCGTGGGCTGTACGTCGACCCGGCGGCCGTCGACCTCCGTGGAGCCCGTCAGGGCGGCGCTCAGCGCGTCGATGGGCGTGACCTTGCGGTCCTGTTGCGCCCTGGCGCGGCGCACCTCCTGCGCGTCGACGAGGACCCATTGGTCGCGCAGCCGCACCATGGGGCGGTTCGCCTCGGCGAGTTGGTCCAGCTCCTGGCGCGTGAGCTGCTGATCGCCCAGCGCGAACCGCCAGTTGAAGGACAGCAGCGCGTCCGCCGACAGGAACGACGGCGTGTCCGACGCGACCTTGTCCGGCCCCCGCTCGCCGTCCGGCGGGCCGATGACGGCCCGGGCGGTCACCTTGCGCGCCAACTCCTTCGGCCAGTGCACGTCGACGCCGGCGGACGCCAGCTGGCGGGCGCCTTCGCCGAGGAGTTCGGTGACCTCCTCGTCGGCGAGTTCGACGGCATCCGGCACCGTCGCCGAGAGCAGCGGCGTGAGCGGGGGCCAGACGCGGGCCGCGCGGCGCAGGGCCAGCAGAACGTCCATCCGCGCGCGCGGGCCGAAGGCGGCCGAACCGGCCCAAACGGCGGAGGCATCCGCGACAAGACCCGGATCGCTCACGCTGTGCACCTGCAGCACCCCGCGAAACGGCAGCCGCGTCTCATCCGGCAGGACCGACGCCAGCCCCGGCACCTCGACGCGCAGCGAGATCCGTACGCCCGTGTCGTGCCCCGCGGCGACATCGGCGGCCCAGGCACGCTGCTCGGGCACATACTGCGGTTCCTGCGCCGCGAAGGCCGGACCTGCCGCGGCGAGCGAGGCGGCGGGGGAGCGGGGCAACGCGTCGGCGACCGCGTCGAGGAAGGCGCGCAGCAGTCGCTCCGGCTCGGGCATGCGCAGCGGTTCCGCGCCGTCCACCGGTACCGCGTGTGCCTCGGGCGGCATCGCGGCGGCGAACTCGCGGATCCGCTCCAGGTCGTCGGCGCGCAGCGGACCCGCCCGCCAGGCGTCGTGGTCGCCGGCGGTCAGTCCCGGCAGCAGCAGTCCACGCGCGGCGAGTTGGAGGGCGAGCACGGCGGCCGCGCCCCAGAAAGCGGTCGCCCGGTGCGCCTGCGCGGCGCCGCGCGCGCGTGTGAGGACCGGCAGAGCGGCGCGCACAGGGAGGAGGACGGCAGGCACGGTCACGAGCACGACACCGTCGCCTGCGGGCAGGACCACGGTCAGGTCCTCGACGGAACCGGACGCCACCGTGGGAGGGACATCGCCGTCGGGCTGCCAGAAGGCGACACTGCCGGTGCGAGACGGATCTGCCGGTACGAACACGGCACAGCAGCGGGCCAGTTCGGAGATCTCGGCGGGCGTTGCCGCAGGAATTCTCTGCACGACGATGGCGCATTCCTCAAATTTGACTACCGGCGGTCGGGGTGGTCGAGGGTACAGCACTCCGCGGGACTGGCAGGGATGCCCGTGCCGTGAGGTGAATCACCTCGATTCAGGGGTGTACGTAGCCCCCCTTGAGGGGCGGGGAGTGCCTCAGTGCGCACACGGGTGGTGGCGTCATGGTCGCCGAGGGTCACTGATTCGTACGTTTCATCGGGTCAGCCCGTTCCTTGAGAGACCGGAGACCCGCCATGCCCCAGACCACCGCAGCCGTCGCGGAACACCCGCCAGGGACGATCGTGGGGCAGACCCCCGGAAGCGAGTTCGCACCTCTCCTGCGCACCGTCAGGAGTCAGGGTCTACTGGACCGGCGCCGCGGCTGGTACGCGCTCGCGATCAGCATGAACGCGCTGGCCCTGGCCGCTGTCGTGACGGGCGTCGTCCTGATCGGCAACTCCTGGTGGGCCCTGCTCCTCGCCCCCCTGCTCGCCGTGTTCTCGGCCCGGACGGCCTTCATAGGCCACGATGCCGGCCACTCCCAGATCACCGGCACCAAGGCGATCGGCCGCGTGATCGGCCTGATCCACGGCAACCTGCTCCTGGGAATGAGCTACGCCTGGTGGAACGACAAGCACAACCGCCACCACGCCAATCCGAACCACATCGACAAGGATCCCGACGTCGTCGCCGACGTCCTGGTCTTCACCGGCGAGCAGGCCAGGGACCGGGTCGGCTTCCGGCGCTGGCTCACCCGCAACCAGGCCTGGCTGTTCTTCCCGCTCACCCTCCTGGAAGGCGTGGCGCTGAAGTTCCACGGCTTCCAGGACCTGCGTCGGCAGGCGCCCCGAGAGCGGGTGGTGGAGGCCCTGCTTTTGGTGGCCCACGTCGTTGCGTACGCGACTTTGCTGCTCACCTCCCTGTCTCCCGGCAGGGCCCTCGCCTTCGCCGCGGTGCACCAAGCACTGTTCGGCCTGCACCTGGGCATGGCCTTCGCACCGAACCACAAGGGCATGGAGATGCCCGACCCGGACGGCGAGCGTTGGGGGCATCTGCACCGCCAGGTGCTCACGTCGCGCAACATTCGCGGTGCCGTGCTCACCGACTGGTTCCTCGGCGGCCTCAACTACCAGATCGAGCACCATTTGTTCCCGAGCATGCCCCGACCCCATCTGAAACTGGCCCAGCCCTTGGTGCGCGCACACTGCCAAGAATTGGGTATCCCCTACGCGGAAACCGGGCTCGTCGACTCCTACCGGCAGGCCCTGCGCCACATGTACGAGGTCGGCGAGCCCCTCAGGGCCGAGTAGCCACGATGGCTCTCAGGGGTAAGTAGGGGGCGCGTCTCAGGGATGACTCAGGGTCGCGCTCCGGAACCGTGCGGAGCGCGGACCCGTTTTCAGGACAGAGAGCGGCAGCAGCCGCGAAGGAGGCGACACATGTCGAAGAATGCGAAGATCGCCGCAGGAGGTGTGGCGGTCGGCCTCGTCCTGTTGTACTGGCTGCCCTGGTGGGCCGCCTTCCTGATTGTGCTGGGAGTCCCGGCGGCCGCGTATCTGGCGCTGGACCCCTCGCAGCGGCGCAGGCTGCGCCGCGTCACCCGCAAGGAAATAGGCCGCTGAGGCGTAGCCGAGCCGGTGCGTCTCCGATCGGCGTACAGGAGACGGCCACATCGCCGTTCGCGGGCCTGCCGACGGTACGGTCCGCGGGCGGCTGCCGCGCCCCGCGGAAATCCTCTGCGCGGCGGAGCGCCGGTCCGCAACGACGACCGGCAACAGACGCCCTCCTCATCGACCCGTACGCGAGCCTCTGACAGTGGCCCGAGCCACCGGTAGCCGGCGTGGCGCGGTCGCTCAGCTGGGGCGTACGGCCATCTTGTCGAGGGCCTCCAGGAGGCCTGGCAGTGCGGGTCCCCGGCCGACGGGCAGGACCTCTCCGGGTTCCTCGTCGAGGAGGACGAACGCAATGTCGTCTGTCCGGGCGACCATGGACCAGCCGGGGCCGTCTGCGCGCAGGGTCCGAGCGTCGCCCGTGGCGAAGGACGAGCGGACCCGGCCGAGCGGCGGTGGCGTGTCCACGTAGGACTGAGCCTCCGCGAGCACCCGGCGGACACCGATCAGGGGCTCGTCGCCGCTCCCGGTGTCGTCCTGAGGGGCGTCCTCGGCCTGAACCTTGTCATCCGACCTGACGAAGTCTGCGTTGTCGATCTGCTCCCGCCAGGTCGCCCACTGCAGTGCGATCTCGTCGGCACCGAGGCGCCGTTGGGCCGGTCCCCAGGTGGTGGTGTCCGGAGGGCTGAGCGGGGGCCGCTCCATGAGCTCGGGTCCGGGGTCGTGCGGGGCCGGCACCCCGGGAGCGGCGACGGCGACCGCCAAGGGCCAGCCGGGCAGCGCGGAGACGACCGAGCGCTCGTCGGGCGACAGCTCGTGCTCCATGCCGCAGTCCCAGGAGGCGATGGCGACGGCGACCAGCGAGACGTCGTCGACGACGACCGTCCACCGAGCACCGTCGCCGTCCTGGCCGAGCACGAGACCGTACCCGTCGGCCAGGGGCGCCAGGTCGAGCGCCGCGCAGGCCTCCGGGTAGTCGTCTCCCAGCACGCTGGGGAACTTCGCGGGCGTCAGCAGCACCGCCGTCAGCACATACAGTGCGTCGTCGTCCCCGGTGGCGACGGCGTCATCGTCCGTCCCGGCCATCCCAGCCTCCCCATCGCTACGTTCGTCGGCGCACCTTAATGCGACCGGAAGGCGCTTGTCACGAGCCCCAAGCGCACGCGGAGCCGTAGTTGTCGGGCTGGACAGGGACGAAACGACCACCACGGCCCACCGGGGTCAGGCGGCGGGCAGTCCGAGCAGCGTCCGCGCCACCGTCCGGGGCGACTCGTCGCGCTCTCGCGCCAGGGCGATGACGGCACGGCAGGCCAACTCGTTCACCCCGAACGACAACGCCTCCGGCGACACCCAGGCCGCGGCCTCGTCGATCTGCTCCTGATCGTCCTCCGCGCACGCCGACACATACGCCGCAGCCGCCTCGAACAGGTTGTGCGCACGTTTCTCCGGGCGTTGCTTCGCGGTCCGCTGCGCCTCGAACCGCTCGGCTGTTCTCTGGAGCCACATTTTGCGGAGTCTGCCGAACATGCCGGACATTGGGCCACCTTCCCCCTGCGCGGTTGCCATCGCTGACCGTTCATCTGTTCCTACTCAACGTAGAGTTGAAGCTGCGGCGGTAGAAGAGGGACCGCGCGGTGAAGCCTTGCGAGCGAGTCGAACGCGGTCTCACCGGCCGCTCCCGTCGAGTGAGTCGATGGTGTCCCGCAGCCAGGACAGTTCGGCTCGGCTTGTGGCCCGCGCGATGGTGAGGATGCCGCGCCGGAAGGGATCGTCCAACTCCTCGGCGCGCAGCGGCCGGTCACCTTCGTAGAAGAAGCTCGCGGGTTCCTCGAGGAAGGCGAGCCGGCGGCGCAGTACCGCGGCCTGCGCTGCCGGATCATCCAGGTGTCTGAGGAAGGCGAGCACCGTGAACCAGCGGTTCTCGTCGGTGATGTCGCGCTGCGCAGGCTCCGTGAGCCGGCGGAGCAACTCGCGCCTGCCTTCCTCGGTGAGTGAGAGGACATGGCGAGGGGCGGCCACGGAGCCGGGCTGCGTCTCCCGCGCCAGCAGGTCCGCCTTCTCCAGCCGCTTGATCGCGGGATACAGCGTGCTCTCGGCGACGGGCTTCACATGCCCGGCCAGTGCGGTGATGCGCTTGCGCAGCTCATAGCCGTGCAGAGGCGAGTCGTACAGGAAACCGAGGATGGCCAGTTCCAACATGCTTCGCATTCTGCCGCATGCCGCTGTACATCACTTCCTCTATACCTCCTTTCCTCTATACCTCGTTGTCGATGTATCCTGGCATGAGAGGCGATGAAGTGACACGAAGGGGGAGCGCCATGAAGCAGGCCGAGTTCGACGAAGAGGGAAGCTGCATCCGCTGGACGGAGGCGGCGGGTGCCGAACCCGCGCGGGTATTTGTGCATGGCTTGGGGTCGGTGTCGACGGTCTACCACGCCCACATCGCGGCCCGGCCCGAACTGGTCGGCCGCCGCACCTTGTTCGTCGACCTGCCCGGTCACGGCATCAGCGACCGGCCCGAGAATTTCGGCTACTCCCTGGAGGAGCACGCCGACGCACTGGCGGCCGCGCTGGACGAGGCCGAGGTCACGGGGGCGGAGCTCGTCGCGCACAGCATGGGAGGCGCCGTCGCCATCGTGCTCGCCCACCGGCGGCCCGACCTCGTGTCCAGGCTGGTCCTCACGGAAGCGAATCTCGACCCGCACCCTCCGGTCACGGCGGGAAGCGGCGGCATCGCCTCGTACGAGGAGGAGGACTACGTCGAAAACGGCGGCCACGCGCGCGTGCTCGACAAGGTCGGCCCCTCCTGGGCGGCCACCATGCGACTCGCCGATCCACGCGCGCTGCACCGCACCGCGACCGGACTCGCACGCGGCACGTACCCGACGATGCGCCACATGCTCGAGGAGCTGACGATGGACCGCGTGTACCTCCAGGGGGAGCTGAGCGGGGAGCCCGCAGGCAGAGAGGGGCTGGAGGCCGCCGGGGTGCGGATGGTGATCGTGCCCGGTGCGGGCCACAACGTCATGTTCGACAACCCCGATGCCTTCGCGGCCGAGGTCGCGGGCGAGGTCTGAGGCCTCGGCTTCAGTCTCGGCGTAGGGCCAGCGCCAGGAAGCGGGCGTCCTCGTCGACGTACGACGTCATGTCCCAACCGGAACCGGCCAGCAGGGGACCGAGGCTGGCCTCTGCGCGCAGATCGTCCGGCGTGATCCGGCGGCCCTGACGTGCCGCGAGCGCAGCTCGGCCGATCGGATGGAACAGCGCCAGCGTGCCACCGGGCCGCACCACCCGTGCCAACTCCCGCAGATTCGCGGCGGGGTGGGGCAGATGTGCGATCAGGCCCGCTCCGAAGACGGCGTTCAGTGACTCCGTGCGGAGCGGCAGCCGGGTGACGTCGGCGAGCAGCAACTGCCCGTCGCGGTTCCGGCCGGCCCGTACAGCGGCCTCCAGCATGGCCGGGGTCAGATCGACCCCGATGACCACTCCGGAGAGCCCCACGGCTGCGCGCAGCGGCGGGAGGGCGCGCCCGGTGCCGCAGCCGGCGTCGAGCACGCGGTCGCCCTCGCGCAGGCCGAGTTCGGCGATCGCGGCCGCGTAGGCCGGGCCGTCGTCGGGGAACCGGGTGTCCCAGCCGGCCGCGCGCGCCGCGAAGAACTCCTGGACGTGTGTGTGGTCGTCGCTCATGTTCCGCATGATCCCTCACCGGACACGAAGTGCGACGCGGTGCACATGTTCGAGCGTGACGCGATCGTTCATGTACCTCTCTGTGTCATATTTCAACACCTTTCGAAATGCGCCCTCTTTGTGCGCCCCTGCCCGGACTAGCGTCCCTGAGCCATGGGACACCTGGACCACGCCGCCTTCGGCTGGCTGACACCCGTGCTGTCGTACGTGATGGCCTGTATAGGCGCCGCCCTGGGGCTGCGCTGCACCGTCCGCGCCCTCGGCGCCACAGGACGCTCGCGTCGCAACTGGCTCCTCACCGCCGCCTCTGCGATCGGCACCGGTATCTGGACGATGCACTTCGTGGCGATGCTCGGCTTCAGTGTCGGCGGTACGGAAATGCGCTACAACGTGCCGCTGACCATCCTCAGTCTGCTCGTCGCCATGGTCGTCGTCGGCGCGGGTGTCTTCGCCGTCGGCTACGGCCGCGACCGGGGCCGCGCGCTCGTCCTCGGGGGACTCACCACCGGGCTCGGCGTCGCGAGCATGCACTATCTGGGCATGGCCGCGCTGCGGCTGCACGGCGGCGTGCGATACGACCCGATGCTTGTCGGGCTCTCTGTCGTGATCGCCGTGGTCGCGGCGACCGCGGCCCTGTGGGCGGCACTCAACATCAAGTCACCTGTGGCGGTCGCCCTCGCCTCCCTCGTCATGGGAGGAGCCGTGAGCAGCATGCACTACACCGGAATGATGGCGGTGAGCGTGCGCGTCAGCCCCTCCGGCGAGGCCCTGCCCGGGGCCACGGCGATGCAGTTCATCTTCCCCCTCGCCGTCGGCCTCGGGTCCTATCTCTTCCTGACATCGGCGTTCGTCGCGCTGTCGCCGACAGCCGGCGAGCGCGAGGCATCCGCATCGGCCCAGCGGCCGGTCGAGAGCGTCGCTCGCTAGCGGCGGGCCGGGAGCCACGACGGCCCGGAAGGCACGCCCCCGATCCATTCCGAGCGAGGAGGCCATGCGTACACCCCGTAGGACCCCCAGAGTCGGCGCCGAGCCGCCGCCCCAGCCCCCCGTGCGCGGTCGCCGCGCACACGCGGGCCCGCCTGCCGACGAGCACGCCGACCCCGACGAGTACGCCACGGAGATGCCGCAGACTCCCACGCGCGCGGGACGATGGCGCATCCGCCCCCGCACCGTGCGGGCCAAGATCGTCTGCCTTCTGATGGTGCCGGTCGTCTCCCTGCTCGCCCTGTGGGCGTACGCCACGGTGACCACCGCCCAGGACGTCGCGCGGCTGCGGCAACTGCAGCGCGTGGACTCCACGGTCCGTGCCCCGGTCGACGCCGCCGTCGCCGCGCTGCAGACCGAACGTGCGGCAGCCGTCCGCTATGCGACCGACCCGGCCGCCGGGCAACAGAGCGACTTGAAGACGCTGGCGGAGCGCACCGACCGCGCGGTGGCGAAGCTGCGACTGGGCGACCGCAACAACACCGTTGCCGACGGCGCCGACCTGCCCGCCGGAGTGGCCGGGCGTCTGGGCGCCTTCGTCACCGGCGCCGAGCAACTACGGACCCTACGAACCGCTGTCCTGGACCGCCGCACCGGATGGGACGTGGCGTACGGGCAGTACACCAAGACCATTTCGACGGCCTTCGCGGTGGGCGGCGCGCTCACCGGCATCCAGGACGCCGATCTGGGCTCCGACGCGCGCGTGCTACTCGAATTCTCCCGGGCGGGGGAGGCACTCGCCCAGGAGGACGCGGTACTGGCCGGCGCCCGCCTCGCGCACACCCTCGACGGAGAGCGACTGCGGCTGTTCACCGGGGCGGTCAACACCCGGCGCACCCTGACCGACGCCGCCGCCGCGGACCTGCGCGGCCCCGAACGAGACGCCTGGCGCCACCTCGTGGAGGGGAATGCGTACGCCGACGTACGCGCTGTCGAGGACAAGGTGCTCGCGTCCCAGCCCGGCGCCAAGGCGATCGACGCCGCACCGGAAGCCGACTGGAGCACGGCCCACGCGCGTGTGCAGGACGAAATGCGCACGATCGAGGCGCAGGCGGGCCGCGGAGTCGCGGACCGGGCCGACCCGTTGACCCGCGGTCTGCTGACACCCGCCGGCGCCGCCGTGCTGCTCGGTCTCGCCGCCGTCGCCGCGTCGCTCGTCATCTCCGTACGCATTGGACGCGGCCTCGTCGTCGAGCTGGTGAGCCTGCGCAACAGCGCCCTCGAGATCGCCCGACGCAAACTCCCCGAAGCCATGCGCAAGCTGCGCGCGGGAGAGGAGATCGACGTCCGTGCCGAGGCCCCGCCCGGGCCGCCCTCGGAGGACGAGGCCGGACAGGTCGCAGAGGCCCTGGGCACCGTGCACCGGGCCGCCCTGCGCGCCGCCGTCGAACGCGCGGAGCTCGCCAGCGGAATCTCCGGGGTCTTCGTCAACCTCGCCCGACGCAGCCAGGTGCTCGTACACCGACAACTGAACCTGTTGGACAGCATGGAGCGCCGGTCCGAGGACCCGAACGAGCTGAGCGACCTCTTCCGGCTCGACCACCTCACCACCCGGATGCGGCGCCATGCGGAGAGTCTCATCATCCTCTCCGGCGCCGCACCCGGCCGGGCCTGGCGCATGCCTGTCTCCCTGACGAACGTGGTCCGCGCTGCCGTGTCCGAAGTCGAGGACTACGCGCGCGTGGAGGTACGACAGCTCCCCGAGGCGTCTGTCGTGGGTGCCGCGGTGGCCGACCTGACTCACCTCCTCGCCGAAATCGTCGAGAACGCCGCACAGTTCTCGCCGCCGCACACCCGCGTGCGGATCTCCGGCGAGCCGGTCGGCAACGGCTACGCCGTGGAGGTCGAGGACCGAGGGCTCGGCATGGGCAAGGAGACACTCGACGAGGCGAACCGGCGCATCGAACAGTCCGAGGCGCTCGACCTGTTCGACAGCGACCGGCTCGGCCTCTTCGTGGTCAGCAGGCTCGCGGCCCGGCACGGCATCAAGGTGCACTTGCGGACCTCGCCCTACGGCGGCACCACCGCGGTCGTCCTGCTGCCCACGGCGCTGCTGCACGGGGGTGCGGCGGAACGTTCCCCCCAGAGGAACGACAACGGCAGGCCCACGGAACGCGAGTACGCGCGCGTGTCGGCCGCCACGGAACAGGACTCCGTCCAGGCACCCACCGAGCGACCCGCACTGGTGCCTCCCCTGCACACCGCTGTCGAATCCTCAGCGAACGGCTCACCCGAACCCCCGCCACCTGGAGTCACCACCTTGCGGCTGCACCGGCCTGCGGACGACTCCGAAGAGTCCGACGACCTCCCACGGCGCGTGCGGCAGGCGAACCTCGCACCCCAACTGCGAGAACAGCGGCCCGAGGAGCCGGCACAAGCCGCGGGCCCCCAAGGCGACGACGAGCGCACCCCCGAACTCGTACGGGACCGTATGGCGGCCTACCGCGCCGGCTGGACACGCGGCGGCGGCAGAACACCCGGTCTCGGCGCCACCCCCGGTCCCGAGGCGGGCCGCGACAGCAGCGAAGGAGACCCCGCATGATCCAGGACCCGAGCACGAGGGCCGACCAGCGGTCCGGCGAACTCGACTGGCTGCTGGACGAATTGGTGCTGCGCGTCGCCGAAGTGCGGCACGCGGTGGTGCTGTCCAACGATGGACTCGCGGTGGGCGCGTCAACCGGCCTGAGGCGAGAGGACGCCGAACACCTGGCCGCCGTCGCCTCCGGCTTCCACAGCCTGGCCAAGGGTGCCGGTCGCCACTTCGGTGCCGGAGGCGTGCGCCAGACGATGGTGGAGATGGACGACGGCTTTCTGTTCGTGGCAGCCGCGGGCGATGGCTCGTGCCTTGCCGTCCTCACCGGCGTCACGGCCGACATCGGCCTGGTGGCGTACGAGATGGCACGGCTGGTCAAACGTGTCGGCGAGCACCTCTACGCGGCGCCGCGCGCAGCCGCGCAGCCGCCCGCCGCCGGATGACTGCGGGCGGTCGGTGCAGATGACCGAGGACATGCCGGGCAGCCAGTGGTACGACAGCGAGGCGGGACCGCTCGTCCGCCCCTACGCGATGACGGGCGGCCGCACCAAACCAGGCCCCACCGGAGTGCGCTTCGACCTGATCGCGCTGGTCACCCTCGACAAGGGCGCACCCGGAGTCGACGACGACACCTTGCTCGGGCCGGAACACCGGACCCTCATCGACCTGTGCCGTATAGAGACACAATCACTGGCCGAACTCGCCGCGGGCGCGGATCTGCCGGTGGGTGTGGTCAGAGTGCTGCTCGGCGACCTTCTGGAACTGGGCTGCGTCACCGTCAGCCTCCCGGTGCCGCCCGCGCAGTTGCCCGACGAGCGCATCCTCCGCGAGGTGATCGAGGGATTGAGGGCGCTCTAGATGAACCACGTCGGCTCGTCCTGCGCCTCGTCGTGGATATATCCAGGCATCGAACGGGCGCGAGTCGATCACAACGGTCAAATAGTAGTCCAATGCCTCGAACAGGAGCCGCAGTTGCCATGATGCTGACTCCGAGCATCCGCACCATTCCGTTCACCCGAGAGAAGTGATCGATGGTCTCCGAAAACTCCGACGCCGCGGATGGCGAGACGACCGCCCTGGCGTTGAAGATACTGGTCGCCGGCGGGTTCGGCGTGGGCAAGACCACCCTGGTGGGCGCGGTCAGCGAGATCAGGCCGCTGCGCACCGAGGAACTGCTGAGCGAGGCGGGCCAGACGGTGGACGACACCGACGGCGTGGATCAGAAGGTCACGACGACCGTCGCCATGGACTTCGGACGCATCACCATCCGGTCCGGGCTTTCCCTCTACCTCTTCGGCACGCCGGGCCAGGACCGGTTCTGGTTCCTGTGGGACGAGCTGTCGCAAGGCGCGCTCGGCGCCGTCGTCCTTGCGGACACCCGGCGTCTCGAGGACTGCTTCCCAGCGGTGGACTATTTCGAGCACCGGCACATCCCGTTCGTGGTGGCCGTCAACTGCTTCACGGGCGCCCGCGCCTACGGTGCCCAGGACGTGTCCCGCGCACTCGACCTCGACCAAGGGACACCCGTGGTCCTCTGCGACGCCCGTGACCGCGACTCCGGCAAGGAGGTGCTGATCCGGCTCGTGGAGTATGCCGGGCGGGTGCACACCGCCCGGCTGCTCGACTCCGTCGGCTGAGGCCGCCGAGACAGGGATCTAATCCGCCACCGCGGAGTAGGCCAGAACCTTCTCGATCCTTACGCGGACGAGAAGTTCGCCAGGAACCCCGTTGCGTTCCCCGAACTCCTCGGCGCGGTCCTCACCCATGTAGCGTGCGCCGATCCGAGCGGCCCAGTGACGCAACTCGTCAAGTCCCTCCGACAGTTCGGCCCGGCCCTCCAGTACCACGAAATCGAACGGCGGCCGGTCCTCGTCCACGCAGAGGGCGACTCGGCCGTCGCGGGCCAGATTCCGTCCCTTGACACTCTCCTTCGCGGTGTTGAAAACCACGTCGTCCCCGTCCACCAGAAACCAGATCGGCGTCACGTGCGGACGCCCGTCGGCCCGAACGGTCGACAACTTTCCGGTGCGGGTGCCGTGCGAGATGAAGGCCCGCCATTGCTCGTCGGTCATCTTCTGTGCCATGCCCCCATCCTCCTTGCCCGGGCGGCAGCTGTGGGGAAGGCTGGCTGGTCGAATCCTCCGGCCGGGGGGAGTGACGACACGGGGAGACGGACCATGGCGCAGAACACGGGACTCGGCTGGCTACTGGACGACCTCACCGAGCGCGTCGAACACGTCCGGCACGCCTTGGTGCTGTCCAACGACGGGCTGGTGACGGGCGTGAGCACAGGACTTCGGCGTGAGGACGCCGAACACCTCGCCGCGGTCTCGGCGGGTCTGCACAGTCTGGCCAAGGGCTCCGGACGCCACTTCGGCGCGGGCCAAGTGCGCCAGACGATGATCGAGTTCGACGACGCGGTGCTCTTCGTCACCGCGGCGGGCGCCGGCAGCTGTCTGTGCGTCCTCAGCGCCGCGGAAGCCGACATCGGCCAGGTCGCCTACGAGATGACTTTGCTCGTGAATCGAGTCGGCGAGCACCTCGGCGTGGACGCGCGGCAGCCCGATCGCACACCCACTGTAGATCTCTGACCTGCTGATATCTCGTCACGGTCGGAGTTATCCACAGGCTCGCCGCGAGATCCGCCGAACCGGCTACGGTTTTTCTCGAAGCAAGCGCATGCCAGCGCGAGCACCTCACTCCACGGGGGAGAGCCGCCATGTCCGGCAACACCATCACGCAGTCCGCCACGTCGTCGCTCAGCCGTGCCGCGCGAGAACTCGAGCTCAAGCGCCGGGAGTTCGACCTCGCTGTGCAGCTCGGGTGCATCCGTACGGTGCCCGATGAAGGGGGTGGAGGACGCCGGGTCGCCCGTGCGGAGATCGACCGGGTGCGGTCCGAGGACGGCTTTCCCGAGGCACTGCGGGAGCGTGTCAAGGCCGTCGGTACCACGCAGGGCGCCGCGCTCATGGACGTGACGACTGCCCGGTTCACGCGGCTCGCGCGCTTGGGTCTGGTGGTTCCTGTGACCTTCTATTTGAATCGCTATAGGGCCGTGGTCTGGCTGTATCTGGCCGAGGAGCTACGCCAGTTCGCGGCCGACGAGCGGAACGTCGCGGTGCTGAGCGGCCGTACGCCTGAGGGACTCCGCGATCAACTGGAGGCCGGCCTGGACCTCCGCCCCCGCAACTGGCGGGGACGGCACATGGGTTTCCTGCTGCGGCAGACGGAGGACCCCTGGGCACGGGCCGCGGCCGTGGCCTCCCTGCTCGACGCCCTTCAGGTGGCGGAGATCGTCAGGGATCCGTACGAACGCGCCTATCTGAACCGCTTCCGGCCCGAGCGAGCCTCCCACGGCACGCCGGACTCTCCCGCCGCGCACCTCGCCTCGCGGATCATGACGGCGGAGGACCCCGACGAGATCAGCTGGCTCCGGGCCGACTTGGGCCAAGCAGTCGCCGAAGCCAGGGAATTCCGCCCTGCTCCGCGCCCGGCACCGAAGGCGTCACCATCCGAGACATCACGACTGGTGGTCTCACCGCCGGTGCCCTCACGGCCGGGGCCAGAAGTCCCGGAGGCTCGGCCCGTGACCGAGCGGCCCGAGCGCCCGCGGAGGCTGCTCGGGTGGCTGAGCCGCCGCAGAAACGCCTGACTGCCGGGCTGGCCCTACAGCGCCCGAAACAGCCCCTCCTGAACGACCGAGACGAGTAGGCGTCCCTCCACGTCGTAGATGCGCCCGCGGGCCAGTCCGCGTCCGCCCGTCGCGATGGGCGACTCCTGGTCGTACAGGAACCACTCGTCGGCGCGGAACGGCCGATGGAACCACATGGCGTGGTCCAGCGAGGCCATGTCGAAGCCACGCGGACCCCACAGCGGTTCCACCGGGATGCGGGCGGCGTCAAGGAGGGTCATGTCGCTCGCGTAGGTGAGCGCGCAGGTGTGCACGAGCGGGTCATCACCCAGTGGCCCCACGGCACGCATCCATACCGCGCTGCGCGGCTCGGCGTCCTTGATCTCCTCGGGGGTCCAGCGCAACCCGTCCACATACCGGATGTCGAACGGCTGGCGCCGTGCCATACGCTCCAGCGCCTCTGGGAGCGCGCCCAGATGCTCCTTGATCTCCTGCGTCACCGTCGGCAGCGACTCAGGATCAGGGACCTCGCGGGCCGGCGGCAGCTGGTGCTCGAAGCTCCCTTCCTCAGGCTTGTGAAAGGAGGCGGTCAGATTGAAGATCGTGCGGCCCTGCTGCACGGCCGTGACACGACGGGTCGTGAACGACCTGCCATCACGGACCCGCTCGACCTGGTACACGATCGGCACGCCCGGGATGCCCGGGCGCAGGAAGTACGCGTGCAGTGAGTGCACCGGCCGGTCGCCCTCCGTGGTGCGCCCGGCGGCGACCATGGCCTGGCCGGCCACCTGGCCGCCGAACACGCGCTGCAGGGACTCCTGCGGGCTGCGGCCTCGGAAGATGTTGACCTCGATCTGCTCCAGGTCGAGCAGATCGACGAGCCTCTCGGCTGGGTTCGTCATGGGTGGGATTCTCCTGTGCTTACAACTGGCCGACGTCGGTGACCTTGACGACGGCACGGCCCTCCGCGTCGGAGGCCGTGAGATCGACATCCGCGCTGATGCCCCAGTCATGGTCGCCGTTCGGGTCGGCGAAGGTCTGACGGACGCGCCACAGGCCGTTCTGCGGCTCCTCCACGATCGACAGCAGCTTGGGACCACGGGCGTCGGGACCGGTGCCGAGGTCTTCGTACTCGTCCCAGTACTTGTCCATTGCCTCGCCCCAGGCATCGGCGTCCCAGCCGGAGTCGGCGTCCATCTCGCCGAGCTCGTCGACGTGGTCGAGCGCGGCGAGCTCGACCCGGCGGAACATCGCGTTGCGGACCAGGACGCGGAAGGCGCGTGCGTTCGAGGTGACCGGCTTGACCTGGTCGGCCTTCTCCTGCGCCTCCTCGGCTGTCATCTCCTCGGGGTTGGCGAGCTGCTCCCACTCGTCGAGGAGGCTGGAGTCGACCTGGCGCACCATTTCGCCGAGCCAGGCGATCAGGTCCTCCAGGTCCTCGGACTTGAGGTCGTCCGGGACGGTGTGCTCGAGGGCCTTGTAGGCACTGGCGAGGTAGCGCAGGACAATGCCCTCAGTGCGGGCGAGCTCGTAGAAGGAGACGAACTCGGTGAAGGACATGGCGCGTTCGTACATGTCACGGATCACGGACTTCGGCGACAACGGATGGTCGCCGACCCACGGATGGCTCTTGCGGTAGGTGTTGTAGGCGTGGAAGAGCAGTTCCTCCATCGGCTTGGGGTACGACACGTCCTGGAGCCGCTCCATGCGCTCCTCGTACTCCACGCCGTCCGCCTTCATCGCGGCAACAGCCTCGCCACGCGCCTTGTTCTGCTGGGCCGCGAGGATCTGCCGTGGATCGTCCAGCGTGGACTCCACGACGGACACCATGTCCAGGGCGTACGAGGGGGACTCGGGGTCCAAAAGCTCGAACGCGGCCAGCGCGAAGGTGGACAGTGGCTGGTTGAGCGCGAAGTCCTGCTGCAGATCGACGGTGAGTCGCACGACGCGGCCCGTGGCGTCCGGCTCGTTGAGCTTCTCGACGATGCCGCCGTCGAGGAGCGAGCGGTAGATCGCGATCGTCCGCCGGATGTGCCGCAGCTGTTGCCTGCGCGGCTCGTGGTTGTCCTCCAGCAGATGCCGCATCGCCTCGAAGGCGTTCCCCGGTCGGGCGATCACCGAAAGGAGCATGGTGTGGGTGACCCGGAAGCGGGAGGTGAGCGGCTCGGGCTCGGAGGCGATGAGCTTCTCGAAGGTGTTCTCCGTCCAGCCGACGAAGCCCTCGGGAGCCTTCTTGCGTACCACCTTGCGGCGCTTCTTCGGGTCGTCGCCCGCCTTGGCGAGCGACTTCTCGTTCTCGATGACGTGCTCGGGCGCCTGCGCCACGACGAAGCCCGCAGTATCGAAACCCGCACGCCCGGCGCGGCCGGCGATCTGGTGGAATTCGCGCGCGCGGAGCGTTCGTACCCGGTTGCCGTCGTATTTCGTCAGCGCCGTGAACAGCACGGTGCGGATGGGGACGTTGACACCGACACCGAGGGTGTCCGTACCGCAGATGACCTTCAGGAGACCGGCCTGGGCCAGCTTCTCCACCAGCCGTCGGTACTTCGGCAGCATGCCCGCGTGGTGCACGCCGATGCCGTGGCGTACGTACCGGGAGAGGTTCTGGCCGAACTTGGTGGTGAAGCGGAAGTTGCCGATCAGCTCGGCGATCCGGTCCTTCTCCTCCCGCGTGCACATGTTGATGCTCATCAGAGCCTGCGCCCGCTCCACGGCCTGCGCCTGGGTGAAGTGGACGATGTAGACCGGAGCCTGCTTGGTCGCGAGCAGCTCGGTGAGCGTCTCCGTCAGCGGAGTCAGCACGTACTCGTAGGAGAGGGGCACCGGCCGGGTTGCCGAGCGGACCACCGACGTGGGGCGGCCGGTGCGCCGGGTGAGGTCCTTCTCGAACATCGAGACATCACCGAGCGTCGCCGACATCAGGATGAACTGCGCCTGCGGCAGTTCCAGGATCGGGATCTGCCACGCCCAGCCGCGGTCGGCCTCCGCGTAGAAGTGGAACTCGTCCATCACGACCTGGCCGACGTCGGCGTGCTTGCCGTCGCGCAGCGCGATGGACGCCAGCACCTCGGCGGTGCAGCAGATGACGGGGGCGTCGGCGTTCACGGAGGCGTCGCCGGTCAGCATGCCGACGTTCTCGGTGCCGAAGATCTTGCACAGCTCGAAGAACTTCTCCGAGACGAGCGCCTTGATCGGTGCCGTGTAGAAAGTGACCTCGTCACGGGCGAGCGCCGCGAAGTGCGCACCCGCGGCGATCATGCTCTTGCCCGAGCCGGTGGGCGTCGAGACGATCACGTTGGCACCCGAGACCACCTCGATCAGCGCCTCCTCCTGGTGGGGGTAGAGCGTGAGACCGCGTTCCCCGGCCCACGACTCGAAGGCTTCGTAGAGGGCGTCGGGATCTGCGGTCTGCGGCAGCTGATCGATAAGGGTCACGCCCCCATCTTGCCTGCCAACCGTCTCGATGGGGGAATCGGATGCTTGTCCGAAGATCACGAACGCTACGCTGTGGCACCGGCGAAACGTCAACGTACGTGGGCAACTGGACAGCGGCACAAGAGGAATGGGGCGGGGAACGGCCATGATGGGACCAGCACACTCACTCTCGGGAGCCGCGGCCTGGCTCGGCGTCGGTGCGGCGGCGGCCGCAGCCGGTCACACCATGCCCTGGCCGGTTCTCCTCGTCGGCGCCCTGATCTGCGCCGGTGCCGCGCTCGCCCCCGACCTGGACCACAAGGCGGCGACCATCTCGCGGGCATTCGGACCGGTCTCACGGGGTTTGTGCGAGATCGTCGACAAGCTCTCGTACGCTGTCTACAAGTCGACCCGCAAGCCCGGCGACCCACGGCGTTCGGGCGGCCACCGTACGCTGACGCACACCTGGCTGTGGGCGGTGCTGATAGGCGCGGGCACCTCGGTCCTGGCGATCACCGGCGGACGCTGGGCGGTCCTGGCCATCCTCTTTGTGCACATGGTGCTGGCCATCGAGGGGCTGCTGTGGCGGGCCGCCCGTGGTTCCAGCAGCGACATCCTGGTCTGGCTGCTGGCCGCGACCAGCGCCTGGATCCTCGCCGGAGTCCTGGACAAGTCGGGCAATGGCTCGGACTGGCTGTTCACCGCGCCGGGCCAGGAGTACCTGTGGCTCGGGCTCCCGATCGTCCTGGGCGCCCTGGTACACGACATCGGGGACGCGCTGACAGTGTCCGGGTGCCCGGTCCTGTGGCCGATCCCCATCGGCCGCAAGCGCTGGTACCCGATCGGCCCGCCCAAGGCGATGCGCTTCCGGGCCGGCAGCTGGGTCGAGCTCAAGGTCCTGATGCCGGTGTTCATGCTGCTGGGCGGGGTGGGCTGCGCGGCGGCGCTCAACGTCATCTGACTCGGTCTGCGGCGCCCCCCAGTTCGACAACGTGGTCGTCAGGTGTCGGCCCAGGTATCCGATCCAGATCTTCCGCGAACCGCCGCCGGTGTCGTCGTGGAAGTGCAGCCGAGGGGAGACGGTGCCTCGGTGATCCAGTTTGATGTGGGCACCCATGAAGATCACCTCGCCTCGTGCTCACCGACACCGGGACGGGCAGCTCGCGCTCGGCGCGCATCTTCGCGTTGCCGCTGACGGAGTCGGACTCCCGGAGGGCCACCTGATGGGCGGAGACCGTGTAGGCGCCCTGGGCGGAGTGAGACAGAACTCGCGGAAGCGGTCGTACCCCTCCGCCCGGCGGCTTGCATAGTCATCGAGTGGTCCACGCACGGCGGCCCGGCTGCGGGCGGCACCGACGGAGTTCGACCTGGCTGCTCGGCTGCCGGACGGCAACATGCAGGCTCTGCAGCAGTTCGTGAGCCTGACGAAGCTGCAGGGCGGCGAAGGAGGGGGCGGAGGAGGGTGGCGGGGCGGAACGTCGGAGGTTCCCGTGCGCGGAACGGCAGCAGAACGGCCGCCTGATCAGCGACGCGAAAGAGGTGAGCCTCCGCTGCCGGTGCTATGACGCATTGCGCTCGCAGGCCCTCAACCACCAAGAATCTCGGGCCTGTGGGACAGACTGCGAGGAGGGCTACGAGCGCGACGGAACTCGTCTGGTTCAAGTCCAGCTGCAGCGGCGCCAGGGCGACGACTGCGTGGAGGTCGCGGTCGCCGAACAGGCCGTCCACGTACGGGACTCCGAAGATGTGACGCAGCTTCACTTCGCGGTTGCGCGTGTGGGGTGGTCGCGGTTCGTGGCGGACGCCTGACCCTGCGTGCGTCGCGGCGATTCGCGGATCTGTGCCCGTGCGGGCGCCCCCTGCTGTGCGGCTGATGGTCCGCTCAGTGGTGACTGACTTGTGGGGTGCTCGTGCCGACGGGGGAGTCAGACATCCGCAGCAGCCCGCTCGCCTTGGCCACGTTACGGAGCAGGTCGATCGGATAGTGATGCGGGATCTTGATTCCTGCCCGGCTGGTGAGGAGCGGACCACCATGCGCGGCCTCGCGGGGAGGACGCCGATGGGGGAGATATGCGTCGATGGCGCCACGGATCAGTTCAGGGAGCCGTAGGAAACGCTGGTGGCCGCCGGAGTCGTACAGCCGCAGGGTGTCGGGGCCGCCGCCGATGTCGCGGGTCGTGGCGAGGTCGTCGAGAGTGAACCGCAAGATCTCGGCGGACCGAAGCCCGAGGCCGACCTGGAGGTAGCCGCAGACGCGGTCCAGGTGAGGCTGTGGTGAGTCGGTCCGGCCGCGCTCGTCGAAGGCGGCGAGGAGGACCGCGGCCTGCCAGGGGTCCAGACGGGACGGGGTGAGTTGCGCGGCACTGGTCAACCGGGGGCCGTGTGCAGCCGGGTTGTACGGGATCGCGTTCTGGCGTACCGCGTAAGCGTAGAACGAGCGAACTGCGGAGATGCTCTGCGCGGTTGACCTATGGGGCGCTCCGGGCTCGTGGGCCCACAGCGCGATGTGCTGCGGGGCGACCCTGTCCCACCCGAGGCCCTGTTCGACGCAGTGGGCCAACCAACGTGCGGCGGAACGACGGTAGTTCTCACGAACACGCGCCGGATAGGTACTTGTCTCCAGCCACTCCTGGAGCATCTCCTGGGGCTGCCAGTCCACCACGTACACCTCCCTGCTCATCGTTCCACGCGGCGGGTCCCCATGGGCGCTGTGTGCCAGACCGATCACGCCGAGGGCATCACACGATCGGATGACATGGCGACGGCGTCTGCGTCGGACAGGACGGTTACGGGGCGCGGATCGTGGCTCATCCGTTGCCGATCGCCGCCCGCCGCGCCGCGCCGCGCCGCGCTGCTCGGCTACGGACGTGATGGGCGTGGTCCCTTACGCCGGTTTGTCTCCGGGGGCTTCCTGCCCCGCACCCCCGTAGCGCCTCTCGAACTGGGCGATGCGGCCCTCCGAGTCCACGGTCCGGGCCTTGCCCGTGTAGAACGGGTGGCTCTCCGAGGAGATCTCGACGTCGACGACCGGGTACGTCTCGCCGTCGTCCCACTCGATGGTCCGGTCGCTCGTCGCGGTGGAGCGGGTGAGGAAGGCGTAGCCGGCGGCACGGTCGCGGAAGACGACGGGGTGGTAGTCGGGCTGCTTGTCCTGCTGCATGGATGCTCCTAGAGGGTGCGGGGGCCGGTCAGCCGGACAGGGTGTCCTCTTCCTCCTCTTCCTGCCCTCCCTGCCCTTCCTCCTCTTCCTCGTCGACGATGTGCATCGCGGCCTCCTCGGCCGAGGCCGCGGCGCCGTCGATGCCCACGTCGGTGGCGATCAGCCCGCTCTCCTCGTCCTCGTGCGCCCCTTCATCGGGGGCGACGAGACGGCCGGAGCGGGTGGCGCCGACCTCGTTGTCCAGGGGCTCGCCGTCGGTGCCCTGGCAGTCGCCGATGCCGTCACCGCCGGGTTCGGCGATATCGGGAAGTTCTTCCGCGAGGCGCTGGTCCAGGGTCTCGCCCTGTCGACGTTCCGTGGCGGTCACCCCGTACCCCTCCACCGCCCACGGCCGCTCCGGCGGGGACCAGCCCCGGTCGAGGGGGTCACCGACGCCGTCGGTGAGCAGAGTGTCCTCGGCATCGAGCAGACCCGCGTCGTCCTGTACCTCGGATCCGTCGGGCTGGTAGACGTCGTCTCCCCATCCGTCGGCGCTGTCCACGGGTACCTCCAGGTGATGCGGGCGAACCCGGTCCCGCCGCGCTCCACGGCAGGCGCGCGGGCCACTGTGCGCAGGCCGCGCCCCTCGCGAACCGGGTGGTTCCCAGGCGTGCCCCGAGCCGGTGCCACATCCAGCCTTCCACCCCCCTTCGGCACCGCGCAACGCCACACGGTCGGACCATGGCACCCGTCCGCCCACGGAGGGACGACCGGAGGGCCGGTCGGAGGGGACGGGCAGAAGGCGGCCGGGGCGACGGCCGGGGCGCCGGCACCCGCCCCTCAGCCGAGGGAACGTACGGCTTGCTCAGCCGTGCCAGGACCGCCACAGCGCCGCATAGGCACCGTCCGCGGCGACCAGCTGGTCGTGGCTGCCCAGCTCGCTGATCCTGCCGTTCTCCACGACGGCGATGACATCCGCGTCGTGGGCGGTGTGCAGCCGGTGCGCGATGGCGACGACGGTGCGGCCGTCGAGAACGCGGGCCAGCGAGCGTTCCAGGTGACGGGCCGCGCGCGGGTCCAGGAGCGAGGTCGCCTCGTCCAGGACCAGTGTGTGCGGATCGGCCAGCACCAGCCGGGCCAGCGCGATCTGCTGGGCCTGGGCCGGGGTGAGCGCGAGCCCGCCCGAGCCGACCTCGGTGTCCAGGCCGCCGTCGAGGGCCTGGGCCCAGCCGTCGGCGTCGACCGCGCCGAGCGCCGCCCACAGCTCGGCGTCGACCGCTCCGGTCCGGGCCAGCAGCAGGTTGTCGCGCAGGGGGCCCACGAAGACGTGGTGCTCCTGGTTGACCAGGGCCACGTGGGAGCGGACCTCTTCGGCGGGCATCCGGGACAGTTCGGCCCCGCCGAGCGTGATGCGGCCGTCGCGGGGCGCGTAGATCCCGGCGAGCAGCCTGCCCAGTGTGGACTTGCCCGCTCCGGACGGGCCGACCAGGGCGAGCCGGGTGCCGGGCGCGACCTCCAGGGAGACCTCGCGCAGCACGTCCACACCCGCGCGGTAGCCGAAGTGCACCTGGTCCGCGCGCACGTCACGTCCGTCCGGGGCCACCGACGGGTCGCCCGCGGCCGGCTCGATGTCCCGGACACCGACCAGCCGGGCCAGCGAGACCTGGGCCACCTGCAGCTCGTCGTACCAGCGCAGAATCAGGCCCACCGGGTCGACGAGCATCTGCGCGATGAGCGCGCCCGTTGTCAGCTGACCCACACTGATCCAGCCCTGCAGGACGAAGACGCCACCGATCACGAGGACCGAGCAGAGGACGGTCACGTGCGTGACGTTGACGACCGGGAAGAGCACCGAGCGCAACCAGAGGGTGTAGCGCTCCCAGGCCGTCCATTCCTTGATCCGGCGCTCCGACAGGTCGATGCGGCGCGCGTCCAGGCGGTGGGCCTCGACGGTGCGTCCGGCGTCCACGGTCTCCGCGAGGGCGGCGGCGACGGCGGCGTAGCCGGCGGCCTCCGACCGATAGGCGGACGGCGCCCGCTTGAAGTACCAGCGACAGCCGACCACCAGGATCGGTACGGCGATCAGTACAGCGGGGGCGAGGGGCGGCGCGGTCACGGCGAGTCCGCCGAGCAGCAGTGCCGCCCACACCACGCCGATGGCGAGCTGCGGCACGGCTTCGCGCATCGCGTTGGCGAGCCGGTCGATGTCCGTGGTGATGCGGGACAGCAGGTCGCCCGTCCCGGCCCGCTCCAGGACGCCGGGCGGCAGCCCCACCGACCGTACGAGGAAGTCCTCGCGCAGATCGGCCAGCATCCGCTCGCCGAGCACGGCGCCGCGCAGCTGCACCTCTCGTACGAACACGGCCTGGACGACGAGCGCGACAACGAACAGGGCGACGGTGCGCTCCAGATGGAGCTCCCGAGCATGGTCGGAGACCCGCTCGACGACGGAGCCCAGCAGATAGGGCCCGGCCATCGAGGCCACCACGGCCACCGTGTTGACGGTGATGAGCAGCACGAAGGCCCGGCGGTGCCGTTGGAACAGTTCGGCCACGTAGGCGCGTACGGTCGCGGGGGCACCGACGGGCAGGGTGTTCGCCGTCGTCGGGGCCGCCGGGTCGTACGTCGGTGGCGCCACGCCGATCATGCGGTCTCCTCGATTTCTTCCAGTTTTTCCAGGGCTTCCAGGCTTTCCAGTTTTTCCAGCGCGCCGCCCGGAGCGGGCTCGTCCTCGGTCTCCCGGGTGACCACGGCCCGGTACCGGGGCTCGCTGTGCACCAGCTCGCGGTGTACGCCGACCGCCGCGACCTCACCCTCGTGCACCAGTACGACCCGGTCCGCGTGGTCCAGGAGCAGGGGCGAGGAGGTGAAGACGACCGTCGTACGCCCGGCGCGCAGGGAGCGGATGCCGTCGGCGATACGTGCCTCGGTGTGCGAGTCGACGGCGGACGTCGGCTCGTCCAGGACGAGCACCCCGGGATCCGTGATCAGCGATCGGGCCAGTGCCAGCCGCTGGCGCTGGCCACCCGACAGGGACCGTCCGCGTTCCGTGATGCCGGCGTCCATCGGGTCCTCGGCGTCCAGCGACCCCTGGGCGAGTGCGTCCAGGACGTCGCCGCACTGCGCGGCGGCCAGCGCCTCGGCGGCGCTCACCGCACCCGAGGAGGGCACGTCGAGCAGTTCGCGCAGCGAGCCGGACAGCAGCACCGGATCCTTGTCCTGGACGAGGACGGCCGTGCGCGCGGAACCGAGCGGCAACTCGTCGAGCGGTACGCCCCCGAGGAGCACCGAGGTGCCCTCTTCGGCGGGGTGGCCGCCCAGCCGTTCGGCGAGCAGACCCGCCGCGTCCGGATCGCCGCACACCACGGCGGTGAGCCGTCCGGCGGGTGCGAGCAGTCCGGTCGCCGGGTCGTACAGATCGCCCTGCGGCACCTCGGCCGAGCGAGATCCGCCGCTGTCCATGGCCCGTTCGAGGGACAGCACCCGGGCGGCTCGCTTGGCGGACGGGCGCGAGAAGGAATACGCCATGGCGATCTCGGTGAAGTGCCGTAGCGGGTAGGTGAGCAGCATGACCGCGCTGTACACGGTGACCAGTTCCCCGACCGTGATCCGGCCGTCGCGGGCCAGGTGCACGCCGTGCCAGATGACAGCGATCAGTAGTAGTCCGGGCAACAGCACCTGAATGGCCGAGATCAGCGACCACATCCGGGCACTGCGCACGGCGGCCCGGCGGACCTCCTGGGAGGCGCGGCGGTAGCGGTCGAGGAACAGTTCCTCGCCGCCGATGCCGCGCAGCACCCGCAGGCCCGCGACGGTGTCCGAGGCCAGCTCCGTGGCGCGTCCGGCCTTCTCGCGCTGGAAGTCGGCACGCCGGGTGGCGCGGGGCAGCAGCGGCAGTACGGCGAGGGCCAGGGCGGGCACGCCCACGGCGACGATCACGCCGAGCGCCGGCTGGTAGACGACCAGGCCGACACAGACCAGCACGACGGTCAGCGCGGCCGCCGCGAACCGCGACAGGGCCTCCACGAACCAGCCGATCTTCTCGACGTCGCCGGTGGACACGGCGACGACCTCGCCCGCCGCGACACGCCGGGTCAGCGCGGCGCCCAGCTGAGCGGTCTTGCGGGCCAGCAACTGCTGGACGCGCGCGGCGGCGGTGATCCAGTTGGTGACCGCGGCGCGGTGCAGCATGGTTTCGCCCAGCGCGACGCCGACGCCGCACAGCACCATCAGCCCGCCGGTCAGAGCGAGTCGCGCGCCGGAGCGGTCGACGACGGCCTGGACGCCGAGACCGACGCAGAACGGCAGCGCGGAGACGGCTACGAAGTGCAGCAGCCCCCAGGCGAGGGACTTGAACTGCCCGCCGAGCTGATTCCGGCCGAGCCACCACAGGAATCGGGGACCCGAGCGGGCGTCCGGCACACCTGGGTCGGGATACGGAAGGTCTTGAATCTGCATGACGTCCCAGTGGCTCGTGTCAGGGGGGAGGGCGACCGTGGAATTCCGGCGACCGGCCGCCCGCGGAGGTCGCCAACAAACCGTGAAAGGGTCGCGTCACGACGTAGCCGAAAGCAAGCGGTTTTCTCCCCAGGGCAAGGATTCGGCCCTGGCTGCGGCTACGCCCGTAACCGGGGGTCCCTAACCGGGGGTCCGTTGCCGGCGACCCAGCTCGGGGAAGCCCGCAACATGCCTGGGGCGCTGCGGGACGCCCGCACGTGATCAGTACCCCGGCATGCCCGACCGCCTGCCGGCTGCCCGGCACCCCGTCAGTTCCCGGCACTCCGTCAGATGCTCAGGCACGCACCGCATACCCAGCCACGCGCCCATGCCCGATTGCCCGCCACGTGCCCGGAGCGGGCACTGGCCCGAGCGGCGTAAGGAAAAGTGTGTTTATCCGATATGTGGTGAAACGATGGGCCGCATGCGAAAAGACGGTGCGATGCGTTGGGGGCTTGTCACGGCAGCGTGCGCTGTCCTTGCTGTGCTCCTGTCGGCCTGCGGTGGTCCGGAAGGAGGGAATGAGGTCGTGAAGGGGCGCGGCGGGGCCGGCAGCAAGGCCGCGGTCCCTCCGGCGCCCGCGGTCGAGCGCCCACGGATCCCGGGCATCGGGGACCGGATGCAGGCGCGAATCCCGTCCCGTTCCCGCCAAGTTCTGGCGGTGTACGGAGACGGCAAGGACTCCGCCGACTCCATGGCCGTCCTGTATGTGAAGTCTGGCTCCACCTGGGTCGAGACCGCCAAATGGCCGGCGCACAACGGGAAGAGGGGGTGGACCACGGACCATCAAGAGGACGACAAGCGCAGTCCTGTAGGGGTGTTCACGCTCAGCGACGCCGGCGGTTTGCTCGACGACCCGGGCACCCGGTTCCCGTACGACCAGTCGGAGTCCTATCAATCCCCTTACTACTGGGACGAGTCGCACTGGCACGACTTCGACTACGTCATCGCCATCAACTACAACCGCCGCGCGGGTACCCCGCCGGACGACCCGATCCGCCCCCTCGGTCAGTCGAAGGGCGGCGGCATCTGGCTGCACGTGGACCACGGGAGCGGGACGTTGGCGTGTGTGAGCGTGTCCAGGGAGGCCATGGAGTATCTGCTGCAGACGCTCGACCCGGATCAGCACCCTGTGATGGTGATGGGGGACAGGGAGAATCTGAAGGCGTAGTCGTCGTGGCCGACCGGGGTGCACCACGACGCGGGGATCCCGAGTGCCCATTGCGGGGCGGGCCGACTCCCCCGTAGAACACCGCACATGAGAAGACCGATCATCATGTCCATGCTCGCCGGGGCGACCCTCGTGGCGAGCACCTTCCTCGGCGCGGGCCCGGTCCAGGCCTCGGCGGCACAGCTACCGGTCGCAGCGGTGACCGCGGACGCGCCCGCCGAGTTCGGCACCGACTGGCACGACCCCCTGATCGCCGCCCCGCCCATCGAGAAGCCCGCCACCAAGTCCTGCGAAGTGACGGTCGCCGAGGCGCAGTTCCGTGACTTCACGCCGTACCGGGGCACATACGCACCGCCCAGCGGCTGCGGCGACCGCTGGAGCAAGGTCGTCCTGCGGCTCGACGGCAAGGTCAAGGGACGGCAGTTCGACCGGCTCGGCTATGTGCACGTCGGCGGCGTGGAGATCTTCCGCACGTCCACCCCGCAGCCCTCGCCCGACGGAATCGAGTGGTCCGTGGAGAAGGACGTGACGCGCTACAGCGACACGTTCCGCGGCGGCCGCGACGTCGAGATGCTCATCGGGAACGTCGTCGACGACACGTACACCGGAGTCCTCGATGTGAAGGTCACGCTCACCTTCTACGCCGCCGAGAAGACCGCCAAGCCGGCCGCCGCGACGCCCCCGGGCCGCGTCCTCACCCTCCAGAACGGCACCCTCACCACCCCGCGCAACAGCGAGCGCATCGTCGCCGAGGTGTACGCGACCGGGTCCGGCGGCGGCTGTGAGGAGTACTGGTATCTGACGGTGCCGGACTCCGCCCCGTACTCCTGCAAGGCCGCGGGCGGCCCCTACCGCGAAGTGCAGATCAAGGTCGACGGCCAACTCGCGGGCATCGCTGAGCCGTTCCCGACCGTGTGGACCGGCGGCTGGTCCAACCCCTTCCTCTGGTACGTGATTCCGGGCCCGCGCGCCTTCGACATCAAGCCGATCGAGTACGACCTCACGCCCTTCGCCGGGCTCCTCAACGACGGCCGCCCGCACCGGGTCGACGTATCCGTCGTGGGCGTCCCCGAGGGGCAGACGGGCTGGAGTGCGCCGGTCAACGTCCTCGTCTGGCAGGACGCGCGGCGCGCTCACGTCACGGGCGAGGTCACCCGGGTCGAGACGGGTGACCTCGCCAACTCAGCGACGTACACACCCGGTTCGGAACACCGCCTCGACACCGA
Source organism: Streptomyces sp. SD15 (assembly GCF_054462255.1). Taxonomy (NCBI): domain Bacteria; kingdom Bacillati; phylum Actinomycetota; class Actinomycetes; order Kitasatosporales; family Streptomycetaceae; genus Streptomyces; species Streptomyces sp. SD15. The sequence continues at coordinate 54,207 of NZ_JBTLMO010000049.1, forward strand.
GGGCGGTCACCGACTGACGGTCGCCGGGTACGTCGACACCTCGCACGGACGAGTGACGACCACCGTCGGGCGAACGCTCACCAACGCCTCCGTGCATCGCTGGACCGACGGTGAGAACACGGACGGGCTCAAGGCCACCTGGACCGACGACGAGACGGTCACCGTCGACGGGCGTGGACCGGCCAGGGCGACACGTACTCGTCACACGTACACGATGGACGGCACGACGACGCTCGGCGCGGGCGACCGGCTGCGGACCGTGCTGACGCTCGGCGACCTGACGGCGGTCGACGAGACGCGCGGCGGGCGGCGTACCGCGTGGTCACGGCTCGACGACACATACGTCGGCGACGCGACGTATACGGCGAACGTGCCGCGCGATCAGCGGCACGCCGTCGGCACGACCAGCGAGCGCTACCGCCTGTACGGCTCGGACGGCTGCTACGACCGGGAGCTGGTCACTGCGCAGGGTGTGCTGACGCAGGACCGTGGCGGCTGCTGAGCCCTCCGAGTCCATCGATGCGGAACGGCACGTCAGTTCCATGATTTACATGGACGTGACACAGAAGTATCCGGTGGCATAAGGAACTCCTCAATAGTGATCGACGCGGAAGTACTTTTCCGCATACCAGAAGTCCCCTCTGGAATCCGCTCTGGAAGCCCCCCACGGAGGAGTGCCCCGTGCCGCCGTCCGTACCGTCCCCGCGACGCGTCGCACGCATACTGCGTACCTCACTGTTCGCGCAGGTCCTCTGCGCGCTCGTGCTCGGAATCGTCGTCGGAAGGTTGTGGCCGGACACGGCCACGACCTTCCAGCCGCTCGGCGACGGTTTCGTGCGTCTCATCAAGGCGGTGATCTCACCGCTCGTGTTCTGCGTGGTCGTCGTCGGCATCACCAAGGCCGGTGACCTGAAAGCCTTCGGCCGGATCGGGCTCAAGGCCCTGATCTGGTTCGAGGTCGCGACCACGGCCGCGTTGCTGCTCGGCCTGATCGCCGCCAACGTTGTCAGCCCCGGCTCCGGCATGAACGTCGACCCGTCGACGCTGGACGCCTCGGCGGTCGACGGCAAGACCGGGGGCGGCTCGCTGCCCTCGACCAGTGAGTTCATCCTGGAGGCGCTGCCACAGAGCGCGGTCGGTGCCTTCGCCGAGAACTCACTGCTCCAAGTCCTCGTCCTCGCCTGCCTGGTGGGCGCGGCGCTACTGCACCTCGGCACCACCAAGGTGCCGAAGATCCTGCCGGCCATCGAGCAGGTCCAGGACGTCGTCTTCGCGATTGTCGGTTTCATCATGAAGCTCGCCCCGCTCGCGGTGTTCGGCGCGATGGTGCACCTGGTGGGGGAGTACGGGCTCGGCGTCATCACGACGTACGGCAAGCTGATCATCCTGTGCTACGCGGTCGCACTGCTGTTCCTCGCTCTGCTCGCCATCGCCCTCAAGGCGGTCACCGGGCTCAGCCTCTGGAAGTTCGTCCGGTACACCCGCGAGGAGATGCTGCTCGCGCTCGGCACCGCCTCAAGCGAGACCGTGATGCCCCGCATGATGCAGAAACTGCGCCAGGCGGGCTGCCGTGACGACGCAGTGGGGCTGGTCCTGCCGACCGGGTACTCCTTCAACCTCGACGGCGCCTCGATCTACCTCTCCATCGGCACGCTCTTCATCGCTCAGGCCGTGGGCGTGGACCTCAGCCTGAGCCAGCAGATCACCGTGATCCTGGTGCTCATGCTGACCAGCAAGGGCATGGCGGGCGTGCCGGGTTCGGCCTTCCTCGCCCTGTCGGCGACGGCCTCCTCCCTCGGCGTCATCCCCGCCGGCGCCGTCGCCCTCCTCCTCGGCGTGGACCGCATCATGGACTCGATGCGCGTCGCGACGAACCTCCTCGGAAACTGCGTCGCGGTCTTCGCGGTGTCCCGCTGGGAGGGCGCGCTCGACATGGAGCGGGCGAAGAAGGTGCTGGACGGGGAGATCGCGTTCGTGGAGGAGGACGACGAGCCGCAGGGCGCAGGGCCCGCGCGGCCTGGGCCGGCCAAGGCCGAACTGCCATCCCGGTCCGAGGCGGAGGCGGCCAAGGCCGACGTACCCGCACAGTCCGTGCCGGTCGAGGCCGACGTACCCGCGCGGTTGGCCAAGGAGCCCGCCCCCGAGGCGAGTTGACCGACGTACCCAGCACGGGGCGCGGGCTTCAAGTCAGGGAGTACGGAGTTGAAGCCCGCGCCCCGTCGCGCTGTCCATGCCCCCTTCGCGTCTGCGGTGCGCCGAGAGGCGTGCGTCGAAGGCGCGCGAGCCGGCGTGCAACGACCGCGGCGTGCGCGGACCGGGCGTGCAAGGACCAGGCGTGCAACGACCGGGCATCACAAGGCGGCCTGAACTCCTTGCAAGGCCGCCCCGGCGCCGCAGGCGGTCTCAGCAGCGGGGCTCCAGCCTGGGCATGCCGTCCACCAATGTGTCCAGCAGTCCGCCGAGCACCTCGCGCTGCTCGTCCGTCAACGGGGCCAGGATCTCCTCCGCCGCGGACCGGCGCGCGCCGCGCAGCTCGCCCAGTGCCGTGCGCCCCTCGTCCGTGACCTCGATCCGGATCACTCGCCGGTTGGTCGGATCAGGGACCCGTCGCACCTTGCCGCTCGCCTCCAGGCCGTCGACCAGGGTGGTCACGGCCCGGGGGACCACTTCCAGGCGCTCGGCGAGATCGGCCATGCGCGGCGGCGAGCTGTAGTGCGCAAGCGTGCGCAGCAGTCGGGACTGGGCCGGGGTGATGCCCAGACCGCGTCGCTCCAGATGGCGCTTCTGGATGCGGTGCACGCGGCGGGTCAGCCGCAGCAGTTGCTCGGCGAGCAGGCCGTCGGCATCGGGGGTGGTCATGAGGGAACAATATCAGGATGCCGTTCATTGTGAGTATAGGTAACAATGAGCTAAGCTCTGCTCCAGTAATCGTCGCCTCATCTCCCGTAGGAGCCCATGCGTCCCGACCAACCCACCTGGACCCCGTCGCCTGCCGAAAGTGAACAACCACGGCAGGTGCGCCGCATCCTGAAGCTTTTTCGGCCCTACCGCGGCCGTCTCGCGGTCGTCGGCCTGCTGGTCGGCGCCTCGTCCCTCGTCACCGTCGCCACGCCCTTCCTGCTGAAGGAGATCCTGGATGTCGCGATCCCCCAGGGCCGCACCGGCCTCCTGAGCCTGCTTGCGCTGGGCATGATCGTCAGCGCGGTCGTCACCAGCATCTTCGGCGTCCTGCAGACCCTGATCTCCACGACGGTCGGCCAGCGCGTCATGCATGATCTGCGCACCGCCGTCTACGGCCGGTTGCAGCGCATGTCGCTCGCCTTCTTCACCCGGACCCGCACAGGAGAGGTCCAGTCCCGCATCGCCAACGACATCGGTGGCATGCAGGCGACCGTGACCTCCACCGCCACCTCGCTGGTCTCGAACCTCACGAGCGTCATCGCCACGATCATCGCGATGATCGCCCTGGACTGGCGGCTCACCGTCGTCTCGCTGCTCCTGCTGCCGGTCTTCGTGTGGATCAGCAGGCGCGTGGGCAATGAGCGCAAGAAGATCGCCACCCAGCGCCAGAAGCAGATGGCCGCGATGGCCGCCACCGTCACCGAGTCGCTCTCCGTCAGCGGCATCGTGCTCGGCCGCACGATGGGCCGCGGCGATTCGCTCACCAAGGCCTTCGCGGCCGAGTCCGACAGCCTGGTCGACCTCGAGGTGAAGTCGAACATGGCGGGGCGCTGGCGCATGGCCGTCATCGGCATCGTCATGGCCGCCATGCCCGCCGTCATCTACTGGACCGCGGGCATGGCCCTCCAGTTCGGCGGCCCGTCCGTCTCGCTCGGCACGCTCGTCGCCTTCGTCTCGCTCCAGCAGGGGCTGTTCCGCCCTGCCGTCAGCCTGCTGTCCACCGGCGTCCAGATCCAGACCTCGCTCGCGCTCTTCCAGCGCATCTTCGAGTACCTCGACCTGCCCATCGACATCACCGAGTCGGCGGACCCGGTCCATCTCGACCAGGTCAAGGGCGAGATCCGCTTCGAGGATGTCGAGTTCCACTACGACGGCAAGAGCGGCCCGATTCTCGACGGCATCGACATCGCCGTCCCCGCCGGAGGCAGCCTCGCGGTCGTCGGCCCGACCGGCTCGGGCAAGTCCACGCTCAGCTATCTGGTGCCACGGCTGTACGACGTCACGGGCGGCCGGGTCACGCTGGACGGAGTCGACGTGCGCGACCTGGACTTCGACACGCTCGCGCGCGCAATCGGTGTCGTCTCCCAGGAGACCTACCTCTTCCACGCCTCGGTCGCGGACAACCTGCGCTTCGCCAGGCCCGACGCCACCGACGAGGAGTTGCGGGCGGCGGCCCGGGCGGCCCAGATCCACGACCACATCGCGTCGCTGCCCGACGGATACGACACGGTCGTGGGCGAGCGCGGCCACCGTTTCTCCGGCGGCGAGAAGCAGCGCCTGGCCATCGCCCGCACCATTTTGCGCGATCCGCCGGTCCTCATCCTCGACGAGGCGACCAGCGCCCTGGACACCCGCACGGAGCACGCTGTTCAGGAGGCCATCGACGCGCTGTCGGCCAACCGGACGACGCTGACGATCGCGCACCGGCTCTCCACCATTCGGGACGCCGACCAGATCGTGGTCCTGGACTCCGGCCGCGCGGTCGAACGCGGCACGCACGAGGAACTCTTGGAGCGGGAAGGGCGCTATGCGGCCCTCGTCCGCCGAGACGCCCAGGTGGAGCCGACCGGCCGGGACGCCCAACTGGAGCCGAAGGGGCTTCAGCTGGATCCAACAAGGTGACGATATGCCGGGTTTGTAGTCATTAGCGGGTTACCGTGCCCGCATGCAGATGAACACTCCGCCACGGAGCACGATTCGACTGACGCGGCGGGGCCGGGTCGCCCTCATCGCGATCGGAGCCGTCGTGGCGGCCACCGCCGTGGCGGTGCCGCTGCTGACCATGGGAACCGAGAAGACGCGACCCACGTCCCTCGTGATTCCGGAGGGCTGGCGCGCCGGCCAGATCTACGAGGCCGTCGACAAGGCCCTCGCCCTACCCCCGGGTGCCACCAAGAAGTCGCTGGCCAAGGCCAAGCTCAAGCTGCCCAACGACGCCGAGGGCAACCCCGAGGGCTACCTCTTCCCGGCGACGTACCCGCTCGAGAAGAAGGCGACCCCGGAGTCCCTGCTGACGTTCATGGTCGACACCGCGAACAAGAAGTTCAGCGGCAGCCCGATCACCGCGGGCGCCCAGCGCAACGCGATGAACGTCTATCAGGTGGTCACCATCGCGAGCATCGTCCAGGCCGAGGCCGCCACCAAGGCCGACATGGGCAAGGTGGCCCGGGTCGTCTTCAACCGCCTGCAGCGAGGCATGCCACTGCAGATGGACTCCACCCTCAACTACGCGCTGAACCGCTCCACGCTGACCACGACCATGGGCGACACGAAGCTCGAGAGCCCCTACAACTCCTACCAGCGCATGGGGCTGCCGCCCACGCCGATCGCCAACCCCGGCGAGGACGCGCTGCACGCCGCGATCAATCCGACCCCGGGTGACTGGCTGTACTTCGTCACGGTCAAGCCGGGCGACACCCGCTTCACGGCCAGCTATGAGGAGCAGCAGCAGAACGTCGCGGAGTTCAACAGATATCGCAAGAGCGCGTCGGCCTCGCCCACGGCGGCGTCCACGGCCTCGCGCTGAGCCCCGTCGACCGGCGAGGCCCGCGGGCACATCAGGTGCCGACGGGCACGCCCGCCAGCAGCCGTCTGATGTCTCGTACCGCCGCGCGCCCGGCCCGGTTGGCGCCGATCGTGCTGGCCGAGGGCCCGTAGCCGACCAGATGGATACGCGGATCGGCGACCGCGCGGGTCCCCTCGACGCGAATACCGCCGCCCGCCTCACGCAGCCGCAGCGGTGCCAGATGGTCGATGGCGGCGCGAAAGCCGGTCGCCCACAGGATGACGTCGGCGTCCAGGCGGCGCCCGTCGGCCCACTCCACACCGTCGGGGGTGATCCGGTCGAACATCGGCTGCCGGTCCAGCACGCCGTCGTCCAGCGCCTGCCGGATCGCGTCGTTCAAGGGCAGCCCCGTCACCGAGACGACGCTCTTGGGCGGCAGCCCCTGGCGGACGCGTTCCTCGACGAGCGCGACGGCCGCCCGGCCGATGTCCTCGCTGAAGGGCCCCTCGCGGAAGACGGGCGGCCGCCGCGTCACCCAGGTCGTCCCGGCCGCGTACGGGGCGATCTCCATCAGATGCTGGGTCCCGGATGCGCCCCCGCCCACGACGACCACCCGCTGCCCGGCGAACTTCTCGGGCCCGGGGTACTGCGCCGTGTGCAACTGCCGCCCCCGGAAGGTCTCCTGGCCCGGATAACGCGGCCAGAACGGCCGGTCCCAGGTGCCTGTGGCGTTGATCAGCGCCCGCGTCGACCACGTACCGTCGGAGCTCTCGACGAGCAGTCGCCCGTCGGAGCCTTCCCGCACGGCCTTCACCTCGACAGGCCGCCGCACCCGCAGATCGAAGGTGCGTTCGTAGGTGTCGAAGTACTCCGCGATGACGTCGGAGGACGGACGGGCCGGGTCCGCGTCCGTCAGTTCCATGCCGGGCAGTGAGTGCATTCCGTGCACCTTGCCGTACGTCAGTGACGGCCAGCGGAACTGCCAGGCACCGCCCGGCCGTGGCGCGTGATCCAGCACCACGAAGTCCCGCTCCGGCTCGAAACCGGTGCGCCGCAGGTGATAGGCGCTGGACAGTCCTGCCTGCCCAGCGCCTATGACCACGACATCGACTTCGCGCGCCCGCACCTCGGTGTTGTTCACGCTTCTACTAACTCGACCGAGGGTGGAGATCTTCCCGCCCTTCGGCGTCCACCGGCGACCCATCACCGGCCGGAGGTGTCGGCGACGCCCCACGACACCACGACAACGGGTGGGGCCCACTCGGGTGTGGAGTCTGCGGTGCGGGTGAGAATGGGGAGCATGCCCGATGCCTTCACCACGCGACTCCTGGCGGTCTCCACCGGTTCGGTGGAGACCGTGGTTGACCTCACCCGCGACTGCGAGGCCTTCTTGAGAGAGGTGGCCGCCGGCCGCGACGGCCTCCTGAACGTCTTCGTGCCCCACGCCACCGCCGGAATCGCGATCATCGAAACCGGCGCCGGAAGCGACGACGACCTCCTCGCCGCTCTGCACTCCCTGCTCCCCGCGGACGACCGCTGGCGGCACCGCCACGGCAGCCCCGGCCACGGCCGCGACCACGTACTCCCCGCCCTCGTCCCACCCCACGCGACGCTGCCGGTGCTGGGCGGGAGGCTGGAACTGGGGACGTGGCAGTCGGTATGCCTGGTGGATACGAACACCAGCAACACCAACCGTCAGGTCCGGTTGAGCTTCTTCGGCTAAGAACTCCTAACGAAATGATGTTCGAAGTGGTTGGATCACTCCGGGACCGTTGATCCGGGGGTGCGGGGTGGCTC
>NZ_JBTLMO010000050.1:0-61256 GCF_054462255.1 Streptomyces sp. SD15
ACCATCGCTGCCACACCGCACTCGAAGGCCAGCCCCCGATCAGCCGCGTCAACAACCCTGCGGGTCAATACACCTAGAGCGTGCGGTACACGTCGCGACGAGGGGTGGGAAGGCCGCGAAGAATCACCTCCGCTTCCGCCATCACCCGGTCGACAAGCTCCGCGCACGACGGCAGGTCGTCGATCACCCCGGCGACCTGCCCCGACGCCATCACCCCCAGATCCGTGCGCCCCTCGACCATCGAGGCACGCAGCAGCATCGGCGTGTTGGCCGCGAGCAGGACCTGGCTCCAGGACAGGTCCTTGCCGTGCTTCATGGCGAGGCCGTCGTGGATCATCCGTGACCAGGAGAGGCCGGAGATCTTCTTGAAGCCGGCCGCTCGGCGCAGGGCGTGGACGAGGGCCCTGGTGCGGCCGGACTTCTCCAGGGCGTCCACGAGGTCCGTACGCAGCATGCGGTGCGGGAGTCCGTCCACGGCCGTCGTGACCATGACGTCCTTGACCGTCGCCGCCAGGTATCTCGCCTTCACCGCGTCCGGGACCGTCGAGTCGGACGTGAGCAGGAAGCGGGTGCCCATGGCGATGCCCGCCGCCCCGTACGCCAGCGCGGCCACCAGCCCCCGCCCGTCGTGGAAGCCGCCCGCCGCCACCACCGGGATCTCCACCGCGTCCACCACCTGCGGCAGCAGCACCGTCGTCGCCACCTCCCCGGTGTGTCCGCCGCCCTCGCCGCCCTGCACGATCACCGCGTCGGCACCCCAGGCGGCCACCTTCTCGGCGTGCCGACGCGCCCCGACGGACGGGACGACGACCACGCCCGCCTCCTTCAGCTCGGCGATCAGCTCGCGGGAGGGGGCGAGGGCGAAGGACGCCACACGCACCCCCTCGTCGATGACGATCCGCACCCGGTCGCCCGCGTCCCCGGCGTCGGCGCGCAGATTCACCCCGAACGGCGCGTCCGTACGGGACTTGACCTCCCGTACGGCGTCGCGCAGGTGGTCGAGCGTCATCGTCGCGGAGGCCAGGATGCCCAGCGCGCCCGCGTTCGCCGTCGCGGAGACCAGGCGGGGCCCGGCCACCCACCCCATGCCGGTCTGCACGAGGGGGTGACGGACGCCGACGAGGCGGGTGAGTGCGGTCTCCATCAGCGCCCGGCCTCACCGACGCGAGGGGCACCGGGATCGACGACCTCACGGTCCCGGGCGCTGCCCGGGTCGATGACCTCGCGGATCAACTCCAGCTCCAGTGGGGTCGGTTCACGTGTGTACAGCACCTCGTCGGGGACGTACAGCTCGAAGCCCGTCGCCTCCCGCACCCGCTCGACGGTGACGCCCGGATGCAACGAGGCGAGGCGCATCGAGCGGTCGGGGGTCGCGAAGTCGAAGACCCCGAGGTCGGTCACCACACGCGGGATGCGGTGGAAGCGGGTGGCGCTCGGGCCCGCGGCGGCGGCACGGTCGTACCCCACCCCGCACACCATGTCGACGTGGGCGACGAAGACGCGCGGGGAGTGCTTCGGGACCCAGTAACTGGTCGGATTGTTCAGGGTGTTGACCGGGGCGCCGCGCACCCCCAGCAGCTGGCGCCCGGGTCGGGACCAGTCGCCGATGCAGGAGATGTTCTGGTTGCCGTAGCGGTCGAGCTGGCTCGCGCCCATCATCACGTGCCGGCGCCCGCCGGTCACCATGGTGAGGTGCTGACGGTAGGGCAGCCAGCCCTCCAGGGTGCCGTCGAGGCCGACCAGCATGGCCTCGCCGTCGGTCAGCAGCAGGTCGGGGGAGAAGGTGTGCTTGGCGAGGCGGGCGCCGATGGACGGGATCGGGCCCATCGGGCTCGCGAGCACTTCGCCGTTGTCCCGCCACGCCTCGGCGCAGGCGATCACGCAGTACTCGGAGCGGGTGGGCGGGGGAGTAGGCGTGCGGGTGACCGCGGTGGCGGGGCTCATCGCTGCTCCTTGTGCCAGGCCCGCACGGCGGACTGGTAGTCCTGTTCGTCGCCGGAGAGGAACCGCTCGGCGAACTCGGCGTACGGCGTGGTGGCGTACAGCTTCTGGAAGGGCTCGTCGCGTCCGTAGTCGGGGGCGCACGACGTGAAGTGCGCGCCGTTGGGCGTCTCGACGACTCCCGTCACGCTCGACCGCTTGAGCAGCAGCGTCTGCGGTGCGGCCTCCTTGGTCAGCTCGGCCGTGTCGACGATCCGTTCACAGGAGACGTACGCCGTGTCGGCCGCCTCGCAGAACAGGTCGTCCATGTACGGGTCCGGGCCCAGGTACTGGCCGTTGCCCAGGCGGTCCGCGCGGTTCATGTGGACCAGGGCCGCGTCCAGGCGGAGGGCGGGCATGGCGACGAACGTCTCGCCGTCCTCGTACGGCGAAGTGACCGTCCGCAGCGCGGGGTTGACCCGCATCACGTCCGAACCGAGGCCGGCCCGGACGGGGAGGAAGGGCAGCCGGTTCGCGGCGGCCTGCAGGCCCCACAGGAACATCGCCTCGTCGACCTCCCTCAGCTCGAAGGCCGCGCGCTCGCGTGCCGCGCGGTAGTGCGGTTCGAGCGGGATCGAGTCGAGGGTCGTGAAGGCGGTGACGAGGGTGCGGATCCGTCCGGCGGCGGCGAGCAGGCCGACGTCCGGCCCGCCGTACGAGACGACGGTGAGATCGGTGATGCTGGACCGGAGCAGCGCTCTCACCAGGGCCATCGGCTTGCGGCGCGACCCCCAGCCGCCGATGCCCAGCGTCATCCCGCTCTCCAGCCGGCCGACCGCCTCGTGTGCCGACATGGTCTTGTCGCTCACCGGGCGGCCTCCTCGCCGAAGCCGGCGCGGACCCGGTCGGCGACCCCGCTGAGGTTGGCCTCGAAGGTGAAGCCCTGCTCGAAGCGGTAGCTGCGGCGCACGTCCACGGGATCGATGCCGTTGATCGCGGCCTTGGCGAGCCGGATCAGCTCGCCGTCCTTGGCCGCTATCTCGCGCGCCAACTCCAGGGCGGCGCCGGGGAGTTCCTGGCGCGCCACGACCCGCCACACCGAGCCGTGCGCGTGCAGCTCGGCCGCGGTCGCCGTGCGCGAGGTGTAGTACAGCGCGCGCATCAGGTGCTGGGGGACCAGGCGGGCCAGATGCGTGGCCGCGCCCAGGGCGCCGCGGTCCAGCTCGGGCAGGCCGAAGGTCGCGTCCTCGCTCGCCACGATCGCGTCCGCGTTCCCCACCAGCCCGATCCCCCCGCCCAGACAGAAGCCGTGCACCGCCGCGACGACGGGCACCTCGCACTCGTACACCGCGGCGAAGGCCTCGAAGCAGCCGCGATTGGCCCCGATGAGCGTGCGAGGGCCCGCCGGGTCGCGCTGTATCTCCTTGATGTCCACGCCCGCGTTGAACCCGCGCCCCTCGGCCGTGAGCACGACGCACCGGATCCCGGGGTCGCGGCCTGCCGCGCGGACGGCGTCGGCCAGCTCGAACCAGCCCCGCACCGGCAGCGCGTTCACCGGTGGGAAGTCGACCGTGACGACGGAAATCCCCTTTTCCGGGGACGAGGTGGAGACACCCATGGGCGCATCAGCTACCTTCCACTCAACACCTTTCCACCAAACGTTTGTTAGGTGCAATCTCGAAGCTAGCAGCGATTGCATCCGCGCGGGAGGCCCTGTGGACAACGTCGGCACCATGGATCTCGGAGGCAGGACCGTCGTCGTCACGGGCGGCACCCGCGGCGTCGGAGCCGGCATCGCGCGGGCCTTCGTCAAGGCGGGCGCGGAGGTGGTGGTCTGTGCGCGCAGGCCCCCGGAAGTCCCGCTGGAGGGAATCGAATTCGCGTCCGTCGACCTGCGCGACCCGCCCGCCGTGCACGCCTTCTTCGCCGCGCTGCCCCGACTCGACGTGCTGGTCAACAACGCGGGCGGCGCCCCGTACCGTCCGCTCGTCCAGGCCGACGCCGAACGCCACGCGCGCGTGATCGAGCTCAACCTCACCGCCCCGCTGACCGCCTCGCTCGCCGCGTACGACCACCTCGAGCGGGCCCAGGGCTCGATCGTGATGATCGGCAGCGTGAGCGGGACACGCCCCTCGCCCGGTTCGGCGGCGTACGGGGCCGCCAAGGCGGGCCTGGAGAACCTGGCCCGTTCGATGTCCGTCGAGTGGGCCCCCGACATCCGGGTCAACACCCTGATCGTCGGCATGGTCCGCACCGAGCTGTCCCATCTGCACTACGGGGGCGAGGACGGCATAGCCGCCGTCTCCCGCACCGTCCCGCTGGGCCGCCTCGCCGACCCGTCCGACATCGGCGAGGCTGCCGTCTTCCTCGCCTCGGACGCGGCCAGGTACATCAGCGGGGCCTCGCTGCTCGTCCACGGCGGTGGGGAGCGGCCCGCCTTTCTCGACGCCGCCACCGCCAACAAAGCCACGGAGGAGACCTGAGATGAGCGCACCGCTGTTGTGCGAGGGGCGCGTCGTGATCGTCACGGGCGCGGGGCGCGGGCTCGGCCGGGCGCACGCGCTCGCGTACGCCGCCGAGGGCGCGCGGATCGTCGTGAACGACCTCGGGGTCGGCCTCGACGGCACGCCCGACCCGGACAGCCCGGCCGCGCGGGTCGTGGACGAGATCCGCGCGGTGGGCGGGGAAGCGGTGGCCCACGGCGGCGACGTCGCCACGACCGACGGCGCCGCGTCCCTCATCCACACCGCCCTGGAGACGTACGGCCGCCTCGACACCCTCGTCAACAACGCGGGTTTCCTGCGCGACCGGATGCTGGTCAACCTCGACGAGGACGACTGGGACGCGGTCATGCGCGTGCACGTGAAAGGGCATTTCCTGCCGCTGAAGCACGCGGCGGCGCACTGGCGGGCGGCGGCGAAGGCGGGGCGGGCGCCGCGGGCCCGAGTGGTCAACACCAGCAGCGGAGCGGGTCTGCTGGGGTCGGTCGGGCAGGGGAACTACAGCGCCGCCAAGGCCGGGATCATCGGGCTGACCCTGGTTGCCGCGGCCGAGATGGGGCGCTACGGGGTTCAGGTCAACGCGATCGCCCCCGCGGCCCGCACGCGGATGACCGAGCGGACCTTCGCGGAGATGATGGCGGCGCCGGGCGCCGACGCGGGCGCCGGTTCTTTCGACGGGATGGCGCCCGAGAACGTCTCGCCGCTGGTCGTCTGGCTCGGATCCGCCGCCGGTGCCGGTGTCACCGGCCGTGTCTTCGAGGTCGAGGGCGGCCGGATCACCGTCATGGAGGGCTGGCGGCCGGGGCCGAGTGCGGACAAGGGGGCGCGCTGGAGTCCGGCCGAGGCCGGGGAGACGGCACTGAAGCTGCTGGCGGAGGCGGAGGTTCCGGGGGTGGTGTACGGGGCGGGGTGATCGGCTTGCTGCGGTCCGAGGGAGGTCGCCCCCGCCGCCCCTACCCAGTCCCGTCCCCTGGGGGCTGCGCCCCCAGACCCCTGCCCGGGGGCTGCGCCCCCAGACCCCTGCCCGGGGGCTGCGCCCCCAGACCCCCGCCCGGGGCGCTGAGCCCCCTGAACCCCCGCCTTCGCCCGAAGGGCTCGTCCTCACGTCGGACGGGCTGGATGGTGCCGACCGGTGGCGACGGCTACGGCTCAGGCGTCCTCAGTCGGCCCAGTACGTCCGCTCCAAAGGCCTGTCGGAGCGGGTCCGGGCTGCCGCACCACAGGGCCGCGGCCTGGAAGGTCTCCTCGTCGGCGCGGCGGCCGAGCGCGGTTGCCGCCTCGGTCCAGTCGTCGTTGTCGGGGTCGGCGCAGCGCAGGGCGCGGGCGGCCAGTTCCGCGGTGGGGGCGGCGATGCCGAGGGACGTCTCGAGGAGGGTGGCGATCGCGGCGTGGCCCGTCTGCTGGTCGTTGCCGGCCACCGGGTGCCCGGAGGGATCGAGGAGCTGGACCTCGATGGTGATGCCGCCGTCCTCCGGGTAGCGGTGGGTGGCTGACGGGTGGCCGGGGCCGTAGGTCTGTTCCAGGCCCGTGCGCAGTTCGCTCTCCACGTCGAGAGTGAGCAGGCGGTGGGCCTCGGCGAGGGCCGCGGACCGCGCCCGCGCTCCGCCCCGCAGGAGGGCGCGTACACAGCCGGGCGAGCCGCGGCGGGCGGCCGCGACGAGTGGGGGCTCACCGGTCGGGCCCGGGCGGTCGGGATCGGCGCCGCCCGCGAGGAGCTCCGTCACCACCGCCACCTGGCCCCGTCGCACGGCCCACGTCAGCGCCGTGAACCCGAACGCCTCCACCGTGTGCGGACCGGCCCCGGCCGCCAACAGGGCGCGTACGACTTCCGTGTGCCCGCCGCACGCCGCCCCGCACAGCGGCGCATCCGTGCCCTGGCTGAGCCGGTCGGGCTCGGCACCCGCGGCCAGCAGCAGTCGTACGATGCCGGGCTGGTCGCTGACCGCCGCCAGATACAGCACCGTCTGGCCGTCCTCGTCCACCGACTCCGCGCCGACTCCGGATCGCAGCAGCCGTACGACCGTGTCCTCGTCACCGTCGTACACCGCGGCGAAGAGACGTGCCGCGGGCTCTTTCGTGCTCATCCCTCGACCCTCGCTCGCGAAGGGCGCGGGAGGCAAAGTTTTCCGTGGTGTTGTGCCTCACCACTTACGTGTCGCACTCCAGTACCGTCCGGCACAGCGTGCAGCGGGCCCGTACCCGGCCCCGCACCGGCACTCTGATCCGCTGGTGGCAGGTCGGGCAGGGGAAGGACACACGCAGGGGGCCGCGGCTGTCGGGGGTGAACGCGTAGGGGGCGCCGGGGTGGAGGCCCGGGGCGTGGTGGTCCTGGGCGTGGCGCCGGTCCTTCGCGTAACGGTGCCGGCCCACCCAGCCGGCCGCGGTCAGCGGAGGCTGTTGCTCGTCACGGCGGGCCTGCGCCATGCCCTTCGTGTACGCCGTGTACGCCTGCGGGCTGGTGAACCAGATCGACGGGTCCTCACCGAAGACCAGAGCGCGTTTGGCGAGGACATAGCCGAACTCCTCCGGGGTGAGGTAGCCGAGCTTCTGCGAGGAGGCCGAGTCCTCGCGGTAGGCGTCGAGAAGCAGCCAGCCCGCGCCGAGGTACGTCGCCGCGGTGTCCGTGAGGATCTCGTTGTCGCGGGTGCCGGGGAAGGAGAGATCGAGGCGGTGCAGATAGACGTGCATCACCTCGTGGGCGAGGGCCGCGCCGATGTCCCTGCGGTGGGTGCGGAAGCGGTCGTTGAGTTCGATGAAGTATTCGGGGCCCGCGGTGAGTTCGACGTTCGCCGCGTGCGTCATCTCGCGGAAGCTGGTGATCATCCGGGCGTCCGGGAGGTGGTAGTGGCGCACCATCTCGTGGGCCACGCGCTGGGCGCCCAGGTACAGGTCGTCGGTGTCGCCGAAGGCCACGTCGGCGGGGGCCACGCTGGTCGAGAAGGTGTGGATGGTGTCGTACGAGAGCCGCTTGTAGAGCGCGGTGATCGCCGCCCGCACCGTGTCCAGATGCGGGTAGCCGTGCTCGACGGGTCCGCCGTTCGCCACGTCCGCACCCCCTGTAGGCGCCAGCACTTGCCACTCCACTCTAGGCGGGGTTCCGGCGATCGGAGGGGCGGGCGCACGCCACGCCCCCTCACGTCCACACCTGGGTGCCACCCGGGCCGCACGGGTGCCGCCCGGCGACGAACCGCCCCCCGGCCACCGCGTCGTTGCAGGGCGGTGCCAAGGACGGGGACTTCCGCAAGACGCTGAACGCCGCCTCCGTCAGTCCGCGTCCGACCGACCTCCCGGAGTCGGGCTCGGGCTCTGGAGTACCACCGAAGCCCCCGACGCCTCCTGAAGCTCCAGGATCCACACCTCATTGACCCCCTCGCGCAGCACCGGCCCGGGGACGTACAACGACCGCTGCGGGCCGACCGACCAGTACCGGCCCAGATTGAACCCGTTGACCCACACGAACCCCCGGGTCCAGCCGGGGAGTTCGAGGAGGGCGTCTCCGGCGCCGCGCACCTCGACGGTGCCGCGGTACAGGCCGCGGGCGCCCTGAGGCGGAAGCCCTTCGAACGGCACCCGGCCGACACCGTCGTCGAACGCGTCGAGGCGCAGCCCGCGCGCCCGCACCCCGTGCACATACTGCCGCTCGTGCAGGACACCCCCGGTGATGCCCTTCGGCTCGCCCGACCGCGGCCCGTAGTTGACCCTCCCCAGGGACTCCACCCACATCTCCACGCGCGCGTGCCCCGCGACGGACTCCTTCAGCTGCGGGTCGTCCTCGGTGAGCACCCCGGCCGCCACCCCGTCGACATACACCACCGCCAGATCGCGCAGCCCGCGCAGGATCAGCGGGTACGGCTGCCGGGGTCCGGGCACGGTCACCTCGTACCTGACCAGCCCCCGGTCCACATCGAGTTCCTCGAAGGTGGGCGGGACGGGATAGCCGCCCTCCGGTCCCTCCGGACCGCCCAGCGTCTCCAGTACGGCGTCCAGGCGGGCCCAGCCATGAAGGTCCACCGTCACGGAGCCGCCGAGCACCACGGGCGCCGGCGGCAGGTCGGGCAGCGGCCCGTCCGCGTACTCGGCCAGCACCTCCCGCAGGCGCCAGAACTTCTCCGTGGGGCGCCCGAGTTCATCGATGGGCGCGTCGTAGTCGTACGAGGTGACATCCGGCTCCAGGGGCCCGTCATGGAGCGCGCCGCCACCGCGGTTCGCGCCCGCCCACCCCGCGAAGTTCGTCCCACCGTGCGCCATGTACAGGTTGACCGACGCCCCGCACTCCAGGATCTCGCGCAGCGCGTCCGCGGCGTCCAGCGGATCGCGTACGACATGATCGCCGCCCCAGCGGTCGAACCAGCCGCACCAGAACTCCATGCACATCAGCGGGCCCTCGGGCCGGTACCGACGCAGCGTCTCGAACCCCTCGCGCGCGCCGGAGCCGAAATTGACGGTCGCCAGCACGCCGGGAACCGAACCGCCGCTGAGCATGTGGTCCTCGGGCCCGTCCGAGGTGAACAGCGGGACACGAACACCCTCGGCGCGCAGCAGGTCGGCGAGACGGCGCAGATACACCTGGTCGGAGCCGTAGCTGCCGTACTCGTTCTCGACCTGCACCATCAGCACCGGCCCACCACGGTCGATCTGCCGCGGCACGATCTCGCGCAGGAGCCGAGCGAACCAGCGCTCCACATGCCGCAGATACTCCGCGTCCCTGGTACGCGCCCGGCCCGTCAGCCAGTGCGGCAGCCCGCCGTTCTCCCACTCCGCGCAGATGTAGGGCCCCGGACGCACGATCGCCCACAGCCCCGCCTCCCGCGCCGCGTCCAGGAACCGGCCCAGCGCCTCGACGTCACGGAAGTCGCCCGGGCGCGGCTCGTGAAAATTCCACGGAACGTACGTCTCCAGACAGTTGAGCCCCATCGCCCGCAGCATCCCGAGCCGATGCCCCCACTGCTCCTCGCGCACCCGGAAGTAGTGCAGCGCACCGGACAGCAGCCGCACCGGCCGCCCGTCCAGCAGAAAATCCGTGTCCCCCACCGTGAACTCGCTCATCCGTCCACCCTCGCCCCTGGCGGCAGCCGCGTCCATGGACAAAGATCAGCGCTGGTTGGACCAAAGAGTGATGCCGACCGGAAAGGAGGGTGGGCAGCGGATGTACCACACCTGGATGCGGTACTTCACCCCCGCTCCCGTCCACCACCGGCTCGGCCTCGCCTGTCTCGGCGTCGGTCTCCAGCACGGGGAACTGCCCGTCGTCGGACCGCGCACCCTCGACCACCACGTGGCCGTTGTCGTCAGCGCGGGCAGCGGCTGGCTGCGCGGCATCGACGGACACCGCCACACCGTCACCGCGCCCGCCCTGATCTGGCTCAGCCCCGGCGTACCGCACCACTACGGGCCCGACCCCAGCTGGGACGAGTGCTTCGTCAGTTTCACCGGGCCCGCGGCAGCCACGTACACCGAACTCGGCTACATCGAACCGGACCGCCCCGTCGTGCCGCTCTCCGACGCGGCGGGCCCCCGCGCCACCGTCGGCCGCATCGCCCGCGCCGCCCGCCGCGGCAACCCCCTCCTGGAGGTCGAGACCGGCGCCGCCGTCCACGAACTCCTCGTCGCGCTGCGCCGCGCCCGCGCCGACCTCGCCCCCGACGGCGACCCGGTCCTGCACGCCCTCGCCCGCGACGCCTTCCAGCCCCTGTCCGTCGCCGAGCACGCCGCCCGGCACGGCATGACCCCCGCCGAACTGCGCACCGCCGTCCGCCGCGCCGCCGGCCGCAGCCCCAAGGACTTCCTCCTCGGCATCCGTCTGGGCCGCGCCAAGGAACTCCTCGCCGCCACCGAACTCCCCGTCGCCGCAGTGGCCAGACGCGTCGGCTACGACGATCCCGCGTACTTCTCCCGCCTGTTCACCCGCCGCGTCGGCATGGCTCCCGTCCGCTTCCGCGAGCAGCAGGCCCGCACCCTGCCCGGCGGCCGCGGCACCCGCTAGCCGCATAGGGTTGGTCACCATGACCATCAGCAACACCAACGACAACACCACCGGCAGCACCACTGACAGCACTGACAACACCGACGCGGCGAAAACCGGCGTCGACCCCGCCGTGCGCGCCGAACTCGCCCGGCTGCGCGACAGCATCGACAACATCGACGCCGCCGTGGTCCACATGCTCGCCGAACGCTTCAAATGCACCCAACAGGTCGGCCACCTCAAAGCCGCCCACCAGCTGCCGCCCGCCGACCCGTCCCGCGAGGCCCACCAGATCGCCCGGCTGCGCCGCCTCGCCGAGAACGCCAAACTGGATCCGGCCTTCGCGGAAAAACTGCTGAATTTCATCATCGCCGAGGTCATCCGCCACCACGAGCGCATCGCGGACGGCGCCGATCCCCACGCCGCCGACACAGGGGAGTGACACCAGGCGCCCCCGGCGTGCATCCTGCGCTGAACACCCCCTGCCAGGTGTCACGAGGGGACGTCGGGCCATGCCGTCGGATGCCAAGATCCTCATCGTCGACGACCATGAGGACACGCTGTACGCGCTCGAGAGCGCCCTGGCCCCGCTGGGTTACCTCGTCAGCCGCGCCACCAGCGGCGACGAGGCCCTCAAGGAGGTCCTGCGCGGCCAGGTCGGACTGCTCCTCCTCGACGTGCGCATGCCCGGCGTCAGCGGTCTGGACGTCGTGCGCTACATGCGGCGCGTCGAGCAGACGCAGCACATCCCGAT
Organism: Streptomyces sp. SD15; assembly: GCF_054462255.1. Classification (NCBI taxonomy): domain Bacteria; kingdom Bacillati; phylum Actinomycetota; class Actinomycetes; order Kitasatosporales; family Streptomycetaceae; genus Streptomyces; species Streptomyces sp. SD15. The sequence continues at coordinate 11,138 of NZ_JBTLMO010000050.1, forward strand.
CATCCTGCTCACCGGTTTCGGCCCGGACACCGAACTGACCGCCACCGCCTTCGGCCTCGGCGTCGCCGACCTCGTCATGAAACCCGTCGACCCCTGGGCCCTGCGCACCAAGGTCCGCTACCTGTACGACGCCCATCAACGCCACCAGGCCGTCCTGGCGGAACTGCGCGAACTCCGTGCCGCCCTGCCGCGCCCCGACACCCGCGTCCCCGTGCAACGCGACGCCCACGACAGGGCGCTCAAGCAGGACCGCACCCCGTAACCCAGGGGCAACACAAAGGGTCAACGCAAGGGGTCAACACAGGGCGCATACGCCGCAGCCATCGGGTACATACGCCGCATAACGGACTACCTCTGTGCCCTGTCCGACCCATCAGGCAGCATGTCCCCATGTCCGTACTGACGCGCGACGAAGCGCAGACCCGTGCCAAGCTCCTCGACGTCCACCACTACGGGATCGAACTCGACCTGACCAGCGGGGACGACACCTTCGACTCCCTGACCGTCATCCGGTTCACCGCCCGCGCCGACGCGGACACCTTCGTCGAGCTGAAGCCCGCCGAACTGCGCTCCGTCACCCTCGACGGACAGCCCCTCGACCCCGAGACACTCGACGAGAACCGGCTGCCCCTCAAAGGCCTCACCACCGGCGAGCACGAACTGCGCATCGACGCCGCCATGCGCTACTCCCGCACCGGCGAGGGCATGCACCGCTTCACCGACCCCACCGACGGCGAGACCTACCTCTACACCCAGCTCTTCATGGAAGACGTCCAGCGCGTCTTCGCCGCCTTCGACCAGCCCGACCTGAAGGCCGTCTTCGCCCTGTCCGTCACCGCCCCCGACGGCTGGACCGTCCTCGCCAACGGCGTCACCGAACACCTCGGAGAGGGCCGCTGGCAGGCCGCGCCCACCCCGCTGATCTCCACCTACCTCGTCGCCGTCGCCGCCGGCCCCTGGCACTCCGTACGCACCGAACACCGCGGCCTGCCCTTCGGTATCCACTGCCGCCGCTCCCTCGCCCCCTACCTCGACGCCGACGCCGACGAGATCCTCGACGTCACCCGCGCCTGCTTCGACCGTTACCACGAGAAATTCGACGAGCCCTACCCCTTCGACTCCTACGACCAGGCGTTCGTCCCCGAATTCAACGCCGGCGCCATGGAAAACCCCGGCCTCGTCACCTTCCGCGACGAATTCGTCTACCGCTCCGCCGTCACCGACACCGAGCGCCAGACCCGCGCCATGGTCATCGCCCACGAAATGGCCCACATGTGGTTCGGCGACCTCGTCACCCTGCGCTGGTGGGACGACATCTGGCTGAACGAGTCCTTCGCCGAGTACATGGGCTACCAGACCCTCACCGAAGCCACCCGCTTCACGGGCACCTGGACCGACTTCGGCGTCACCCGCAAACCCTGGGGCTACGACGCCGACCAGCGCCCCTCCACCCACCCCGTCGCCCCCGACCCCCACGCCGTCCCCGACACCGCGTCCGCCATGCTCAACTTCGACGGCATCTCCTACGCCAAGGGCGCCTCCGCCCTCAGGCAACTGGTGGCCTGGCTCGGCGAGAAGGACTTCCTCGCCGGCATCAACACCCACTTCGCCCGCCACAAATTCGCCAACGCCACCCTCGCCGACTTCATCGACAACCTCGCCTCCGCCACCGAACGCGACGTACACGCCTGGGCAGACTCCTGGCTGCGCACCACCGGCGTCGACACCCTCACCCCCGAAGTCCGAGCCGAGGACGGAAACTGGCACCTCGACATCCGGCACAATCCCAGCGCCGGAGTCTGGTCCAAGCCCGACCCCGCCCAGAACCGCCACGGCCTCACCCACCTCACCACCCTCGAGTCGCCCGGCGGCAGGCGCCCGCACCGCATCACCATCGGCGTCTACGACCACGACCTCCACGACGCGCGCCTCCTGACCCTGCGCAAGCGCCTGGAGGCGGACCTCCCCGCCACCGGCGACATCGGCATCAGCGCCGTCGGCCCACGCCCCGCCCTCGTCCTCCTCAACGACGGCGACTTCACCTACGCCAAGATCCGCTTCGACGCCGAGTCCCTCGACGCCGTCCGCACCCGTCTCTCCGGCCTGCCCGAACCCCTCACCCGCGCCGTCGTCTGGAACGCCCTGCGCGACGCCGTACGCGACGGCGAACTCCCCGCCATGGCCTACGTGGAAGCCGCCCGCGCCCACCTCCCACGCGAGACCGACCTCGCCCTCGTCCAGGGCGTCCTGTCCTTCGCGGCGACCCACGTCGCCGACCGCTATCTCGCCCCCGAGGACCGCCCCACCGCCCTCGCCACCCTCACCGACCTGTGCCGCGACCTGATCCGCCGCACCGAGGACGGCTCCAACCCCGGCCTACGCCTCACCGCCGTACGCCACTACATCGACGTCGCCGCCCACCCCGACACCATCAGCGCCTGGTTCTCCGAAGGCACCGTCCCCGGCGGCCCCGAACTCGACCCCGAGCTGCGCTGGCGCATCCTCGGCCGCCTCGCCGTCCTCGGCGCCATCGACGACGCCGTCATCGACGCCGAACTCGTCCAGGACCCCAGCGCCACCGGCCAGGAAGGCGCCGCCCGCTGCCGCGCCGCCCTGCCCGACCCGGAGGCCAAACGCCGCGCCTGGGAGGAGATGTTCGCGACCGACGACCTCTCCAACTACCTCTTCACAGCGACCGCCCAGGGCTTCTGGCAGCCCGAACAGGCCGACCTCGTACGGGAGTACGTCAAGCGCTACTGGCCCGACGCCGTAGCCCTCGCCGCCCGCCGTGGCCCCGCCATCGCCGAAGCCGCCGGACGCTGGGCCTTCCCCGCCCACGCCATCACCCCCGAAACCCTCACCCTCGGCGAAACCTGCCTGCGCGAAGCCGACCCCATCCCGGCCCTGCGCCGCAAACTCGTCGACCAACTCGACGACCTGGAAAGGGCACTGAAGGTACGGAACGTCTAGCCGACGCGACAGGGGCTTCGCACCGGACGCCGAGGGTGTCCGTCGGCTGCGGGTGGGCGGGGGCTGCTCGCGCAGTTCCCCGCGCCCCTGAAGGGGCGCTGCTGTCAGCGCAGGCCGGCACCATCCAGCCCGTCATGGGGGTCCCCCTGGTCGAGCGAAGCCGAGAGCTTGGGGGAGTTTGAGGACGAGCCCTTCGGGCGAAGGCGGGGGTCTGGGGCGGAGCCCCCAGGGACGGATGGGACGGGTAGGGGCGGCGGGGGCGAGGAACTCCACCCCAGCTACGACGAACCCGCGTAGCACCCCCGCTGCCCCGCCCACATTTCCTCCGCACGGCAGTACCCCCTTTCGGGTCGGATCGTTGACCTTTCAGGGCGCGCCGCCCCCCTCCCCGTACAGGCTTGTACTCCCCCTGCCGCGCGCCCACCGGAGGACACCCCATGAGCACGCCGCCCCTCGCCTCAGGCCCCGAAGGCCCCGACGCACTGCGGCCCCTGCTCGAAACCGTGCTCGACGCCCTGCGAGACGGAGGCGAGGCCCGCGGGGGACCACTGCCCGCGGGAGGCCCGGAGGAGGTGGCGCGCCGCGTACGGGACGCCGTCGGCGACGTACTGCCCCAGCAGGGAACCCACGACGCCCTACGAACCCTCGTCCGCACCCTCGCCGAAGGCGCCGCCGACCCCGCCGACCCCCTGTGCGCCGCCCACCTGCACTGCCCACCCCTCGCCGTCGCCACCGCCGCCGACCTCGCCGTCAGCGCCCTCAACCCGTCCCTCGACTCCTGGGACCAGGCCCCGGCCGCCTCGGAACTGGAAACCCTCGTCACCCAGGCCCTGACACAGGAGGTGTACGGGGCCGCAGGCGACGCCTTGGTCACCACCGGCGGCACCGAGTCCAACCAACTCGCCCTCCTCCTCGCCCGAGAAGCCCACAGCGGAGTGCAGCTCATCTGCGGAGCCAACGCCCACCACAGCCTGCACCGCGCCGCCTGGCTGCTCGGCCTGCCCGACCCCGTCCTCGTACCCGCCCCCGCCGGCACCATGGACCCCGCCGCCCTCGACGAAGCCCTGGGCGAACTGCACGGCCCCCTTCTTGTTGCCGCCACCGCAGGCAGCACCGACGCCGGGCTCATCGACCCCCTGCCCGACATCGCCGACCTCTGCGCCGCCCACGGAGCCCGCCTCCACATCGACGCCGCCTACGGCGGAGGCCTCCTCTTCAGCGACCGCCACCGCGCCAAACTCGACGGACTCCACCGCGCCCACACCGTCACCCTCGACCTGCACAAACTCGGCTGGCAACCCGTCGCCGCAGGCCTCCTCGCCGTACGCGACGCACACGACCTCACCGCACTCCAACACCGCGCCGACTACCTCAACGCCGACGACGACACCGAAGCAGGCCTCCCCGACCTCCTCGGCCGCTCCCTGCGCACCACCCGACGCCCCGACATCCTCAAAATCGCCGTCACCCTCAAAACCCTCGGACGACGCGGCCTCGGCGCCCTCGTCGACCAAGTCTGCGCCCACGCCCACGAACTGGCCGACCTCGTCGAAGCACACCCCGGCTTCGAACTCTACGACCCGCCCACCCTCAGCACCGTCCTGTTCCGACCCACCGAAGCCACCGACGAAACCGTCGCCGCCGTACGCCGAAAACTCCTCCACGACGGCCGCGCCGTCCTCGGCCGCGCCCGGCTCGACAACCGCCTCTGGCTCAAAGCCACCCTCCTCAACCCGCACACCCGGCCGGGCGACCTGGCCACGCTCCTGAAACTGGTGGAAGGACACACACCCCGATGAGCCCGACGCCTCTCCCCCCACGCCACGAACCCGAAGCACCCCGCGACCTCGTCGGCATCGGCATCGGCCCGTTCAACCTCTCCCTCGCCGCCCTCGCCCACCCCCTCCCCGAACTCGACACCGCCTTCTACGAACAACGCCCCGGCTTCGACTGGCACCCCGGCCTCCTCATCGACGGCGCCACCCTCCAAGTCCCCTTCCTCGCCGACCTGGTCACCCTCGCCGACCCCGCAAACCCCTGGTCCTTCCTCAACTACCTCAAGGCCCGCGACCGCCTCTACCCCTTCTACTTCGCCGAGCGCTTCCACATCCAACGCGCCGAATACGACGCCTACTGCCGCTGGGTCGCGGACAACCTCCCCGGACTCCACTTCGGCCACCAGATCGACGCCGTCCGCTGGAACCCCGAACGCGCCCTGTTCGAAGTCGACTTCACCCAACTCGACACCGACGCAGAAGCCGAAGCCCTCGGACGCGCCTACACCCGCAACATCGTCCTCGGCATCGGCACCGCCCCCCACATCCCCGAACCCCTCAAACCCCTCGCCGAAGCCCCCGGCGTCCCCGTCATCCACGCCGCGGACTACCTCGCCCACCGCGAACGCTTCCTCACCGCCGAACACATCACCGTCATCGGGGCGGGCCAATCAGGCGCCGAAATCTTCCTCGACCTCCTGCGCAACCGCCCCACCGGACACGAAAAGATCCACTGGCTCGCCCGCACCGAAGCGTTCGCACCCATGGAGTACTCCAAACTCGGCCTCGAACACTTCACCCCCGACTACACCCGCTACTTCCACGCCCTCAGCGAACCCGTACGCGACCGGCTCGTCACCGCCCAATGGCAACTCCACAAAGGCATCGACGCCGACACCATCGCCGCCATCCACGACGAGCTCTACCGCCGCACCCTCCACGGCGGCTGGCCCGACGCCGTCCTCACCCCCGCCGTCACCGTCCGCACCGCCGGACGCGTCGCCACCACCAAAATCGAACTCCACCTCGAACACACCCAACAAGGCGCCCGCTCCCGCCTCACCACCAACGCTGTCGTCCTCGCCACCGGCTACCGCGAACGCCCCCTCGGCCGCATCCTCGCCGGACTCGACCCCTACCTGCGCCGCGACAGCGCCGAACGCCCCCGCGTCGACGACCAGTACCGCCTCGTCCTCGACCCGTCCATCACCGGCTCCGGCTGCCACATCCACGTCCAGAACGCCGAACTCCACACCCACGGCGTCGGCACCCCCGACCTCGGCCTCGCCGCCTGGCGCAGCGCCACCATCCTCAACTCCCTCACCGGCAAAGAGCCCTACCCACTCCCCACCCGCACCGCCTTCACCACCTTCGGACTCGAACCCCAACCGCAGATCCCACCCGTACGACAGAACAGGGCACTCACACTCACCCCCCTCGTCGACGGAAGGTAATAACGGAAGGACGGGGCCCGGACACGCCGACGGCGCCGACGCTTTCGCGCCGACGCCGCCGATCTCACCCCACCGAAGCCCTAGAACACCGGCGTACCCTCACGCGTCAGCTTCCAGTCCACCGAAGCGAACTCCTTCGGGTCCAGCGAACCCTTCGCCGTCACCCACTCCGCGATCCGCGTACGAATCTCCGTCGACTCCGCCCACAGCTCCTTCGCCGACGCCACATGCGGGAACGCGCCACCACCGTTCGCCCGGTAGTTGTTCACCGCGAACACGAACTGCTGCGCGTCATCCAGCGCCGCACCGTTGTACGTCAGATTCTTGATCCGCGAACCGACCGCCTGCGCGATGTCGATGTCGTACTGAAGACCCGACACATAGTCGTAGTTGTAGTCCGGGCGGTTGGCGGCGTTGGTCAGCTTCGCCGTGTCGATCACCTCACCCGCCGCCGTCTGCACGAAGTACTGCGCCGAGTACTCCAGGTACGCCCGCACCTGAGCACCCGTCAGCAGCTTCGCGACCAGCGTGTTGTCGTACACATACAGACTCGACAGATCCCGGATCGTCACATCCCCGGCCGGGATCTCCGACGTACGCGAGAACGGCGAAGCCTGCGCGATGACCGGCAGCGACGCATACTCCGTACCCACCAGCGCCGCCTTGACGACGTCCTCCTGCACCTTCGTGATCAGGTCGATGATCGGAGCGTCCTTGTAACGCGCCTCGACCGTCGTCAGCGTCTCCGTCGCCGTGCCGACCACCTGATTGACGTACGCCACGACCACGTCGTGCTCGTCCTTCAGCAGCTTCGTGATCCTCGGGTCGTCGGCCACCGAGTTCGAGTTGCGGACCGACGCCGCCACCGACTCGACCTGCCACTTCCCCTTCTCGAAGACCAACTCGAAGTCGAACAGCGACAACCGCTCCGCATACGCGAGCGGCTCCGACAGCACGACCGTCTTGCCCGACGCCGTGTTCGTCACCTTCAGCTCGGGAATCTCCACGTGCGCGTGCCCGACAAGAATCGCGTCGATCCCCGGCACCTGCTGAGCCACCAGCGCCGCCGAGTTCTCGACGTACGGCAGCTGATCACCGTACGACGACGTGCCGGACGAACCCGAGTGCGCCGACACGACCACCACATCCGCACCCATGGACCGCAGCTTCGGCACCCACTTCGCCGCCTGCTCCTCCAGCCCCGGGAACGTCAACTTCCCCTGCACATACGCCTTGTCCCAGATCGCGATACCCGGGTTGGTGAGGCCGAGCACGGCCACCTTCACCGCCGGAGCACCCGGCACATGGAACTTCTTCATGAAGTACGGAGGAAACGCCGGCTTCAGCGTCTTCGCGTCCAGCGCGTTCGCACCCAGCAGCGGGAAGTGGCACTGCGACTCGAACTTCCGCAGCGTCTCGATGCCGTAGTTGAACTCGTGGTTGCCCAGCGCCACAGCGTCATAGCCGATGGCATTCATCGCCTGCGCCATCGGGTGCACCGGACCACCCTTGGCGGTGATCGGGTCCACCTTCGCGTAGTAGTACGTCAGCGGCGTGCCCTGGATCGTGTCACCAGCGTCCAGCAGCAGCGTGTTGCGACGGCCCTTCTCCTTGCGCACCGCGTTCACCAGCGTCGAAATCCGTGCCAGACCCTGAGCGTTGCCCGCCGTGTCGGAGTACTCCGCGTCCTTGAAGTAGTCCCAGTTGAAGACATGCCCGTGCAGGTCCGTCGTGCCCATCACCGTCAGGGAGTACCGCTTCGACTTCGACGGCTTCTTGCCCGCCGGCGCCGCCGCCTGCGCGGACGGAGCCGCGACCGCACCGGTCAACGCGACACCCGCACCCGTCACAGCGGACTTCTTCAGGAACTTCCTGCGGTTCAACGGCATGTCTCAGGCTCCTCGGGAAAGGTCAACGACGCGCGTAGATTCTCACCCAACTCGCCTGCCCCATAACAGGTCCAGTAGGTTTCGATCTGGTGACCAGAGGGCACCGCAACCACCCCCCGAGTGACAGAGTGGGACGTATGGCTCCCACCGAAGCGGAACCCCAACCCGCCCTCCCCTACGGAACCCCCGACTCCCCCCGCATCGCCGTCTGCGGCGAAGCCCACCTCGAAGTCGACCCCGAAATCGCCCGCATCGGCATCACCATCAGCGCCCGCGGCACCGACCGACGAGAAGCCCTCACCGACCTCACCCGCCGCAACGCCACCGCCCTCGACCTGGTCAAGTCCTACGGCGACGCCGTCGAACGCGTCGAAACCGGCGCCTTCTCCATCACCCCCGAACTCGCCAAACACGGCCGCGGCGAACGCATCCGCGCCTACCACGGCCGCGTCCACATCACCGCCGAACTCACCGACTTCACCGCCCTCGGCGAGCTGACCACCCGACTGGCCGACCTCGACCTCACCCGCGTCGACGGCCCTTGGTGGGCCCTGCGCCCCGACTCACCCTCCCACCGCCAAGCCCGCCAGCAAGCGGTCCGCGAAGCCGTCCAACGCGCCCGCGAATACGCCGAAGCCCTCGGCACCACCCTCGCGGCCCTGGTGGAACTCGCCGACATCGGCGCGGAGAACGCGCAGCCGTACGCCCCCGCCCCCGGCCGAGCCATGCGCGCCATGTCCCTGGCGGGCGCCGCCACCGAGGAAGCTCCGGCCCTCGACCTCGAACCCGAGCGCCAGCACGTCTACGCCCAGGTCAACGCCCGATTCACGATGGAGCCGCCTCAGCTGGAGTAATCAGTTGTAGATAAATGCAACCGGGGTGCAGGAAATCCCTACCTCCGCTCATCAGAGCACCCCGGCGCACAATTCAACTGTTGTCAAGAAGGCTTCACGCAAAGGTGGTTGAGTAGTCATGCACAGCCAATTCTCTACCGGCCGGTAAGGCCTAGGCTCGAACCATGCGCCGAGCAAAAATCGTCTGTACATTGGGCCCCGCCACCGACTCGTACGACCAGATCAAAGCCCTGGTCGAAGCCGGAATGGACGTAGCCCGCCTCAACCTCAGCCACGGCACCTACGCCGAACACGAGGAGCGCTACCGCCACGTGCGAAAGGCGGCCGACGAGACCGGCCGCAGCGTCGGAATCCTCGCCGACCTTCAAGGTCCGAAGATCCGACTCGGCCGTTTTACCGAAGGCCCCGTACTCCTTGAACGCGGAGACACCTTCACCATCACCGTCGAGGACGGCATCGAAGGCGACCGCCAGACCTGCGGTACGACGTACTCCGGGCTTGCCTCCGACGTCACCCCAGGTGAGCGCATCCTCGTCGACGACGGCAAGGTCAGCCTCCAGGTCACCACCGTCGACGGCCCCCGCGTCCACACCACCGTGGTCGAAGGCGGCATGATCTCCGACCACAAGGGCCTCAACCTCCCCGGCGTCGCCGTCTCCGTCCCCGCCCTCTCCGACAAGGACGAAGCAGACCTCCGCTGGGCCCTGCGCATCGGATGCGACGTCATCGCCCTGTCCTTCGTGCGCAGCGGCCGCGACATCGACGACGTCCACCGCATCATGGGCGAGGAAGGCCGCCGCCTTCCCGTCATCGCCAAGGTGGAGAAGCCCCAGGCCGTCGACGCGATCGACGACATCGTCGCCGCCTTCGACGGCATCATGGTCGCGCGTGGCGACCTGGGCGTGGAGATGCCCCTGGAGCAGGTCCCGATCGTCCAGAAGCGCGCCATCAAGCTGGCGAAACGCAACGCCAAGCCGGTCATCGTCGCCACCCAGATGCTCGACTCGATGATCGAGAACTCCCGCCCGACCCGCGCGGAAGCCTCGGACGTCGCCAACGCGGTCATCGACGGCACGGACGCGGTGATGCTGTCCGGCGAGACCAGCGTCGGCAACTACCCCATCGAGACGGTCCGCACGATGGCCCGCATCGTGGAGGCAGCCGAGGAAGACATCCTCGCCAAGGGCCTGCCGCCCCTGACCGACCGCAACAAGCCCCGCACCCAGGGCGGCGCCGTCGCCCGCGCGGCCGCCGAGATGGGCGACTTCCTCGGCGCCAAGTTCCTGGTCGCCTTCACCCAGTCCGGCGACACGGTCCGCCGTCTGTCGCGCTACCGCTCCCCGATCCCGCTGCTCGCCTTCACCCCGGACCCGGCGACCCGCTCCCAGCTGAGCCTGACCTGGGGCGTGGAAACCTTCCTCGGCCCTCACGTCAACTCCACCGACGCCATGGTCAACCAGGTGGACGAGCTGCTGCTGAACTACGGCCGTTGCGAGAAGGGCGACATCGTCGTCATCACGGCCGGCTCCCCGCCCGGGGTCTCCGGCACGACGAATCTCGTACGGGTGCACCACATCGGGGAGGACGACAGTCCCAAGTAGGCGGCCCCTCAGTACTTGGGGCCTACGTGGGCGTCCATGAGGGCGACGGAGGCTTTTTTGGCGACGGAGATGTTGTGTGAGTTCGCCTGCTTCCAGTCGACGCCGAGTGCGTCCAGGGTGTCCGTGAAGAGCCGGGTGATGTCGGCCGACTTGTTCGTGAAGAAGTACCGGGGGTATTCGTAGCGTTTGCGCTGGCCGCCGATGACTTTCTCCGTCCAGTTGGTGATTCGGCACCCGTCGGAATGGATGAGTCCTCGGACGAACTCCCAGGGGTGAGCATCGACGATTTGCTGCTGCCAGGGTTCGAGGACGATGGGGCGCTCGTGCTTCTTGCCGGGACCGTGCTGAGGGAACAGGCAAGGCCAGTGCTTGCTGTAGCAGGTGACGTACTGGCAGCCCTGGCGCTGCACGCGGAAGACCTTGTTGGCGGGGCGCAGGATCTGCATGGCTTCGGCACAGGCGTCGATGAGCCCTGGCCATGCGTCAGCGCAGGCGATACGCATAAAGTAGACGCCCTTGTGGAGAGAGCTGATGCACCCATCACCGAGGTACAGGCCAAGCAGATAGGCGTAGGCGACTTCATTGAGTGGCTCATCGTCACACCGGGGACACCTCGGGGCGTGACGTCCAGGGCGTGTCCCACGCTTTGCGCGGTCCACGTGCAGCCACTTCCCGATAGTCCCTGCCGGGACATTGAGTTGGCGGGCCACGGCTGCGTTCCGCATGCCTCCGTGAAGCAGCGTAAGCGCCTTCTGCCGCACCTCTGTGCTGTGGAAGTTCATGCGAGCACTGTGTGTCACTGATCGTGACCATGCGCAGTAAAAAGCGGATGTTCACGAGAACGTGAACATCCGCTTCTTCCTGAAGGTGCCCGGTGTGGGATTCGAACCCACATGCCCAAAGGGCACGGCATTTTGAGTGCCGCGAGTCTGACCAGTTCCTCCAACCGGGCTGGCTGCGTAACTGTCGGGAAGTGTACCGGGTCATCGCAGGCCGCCGCCCCTAGGTAGGCTGCATAAGCAGCACTACCTGCCCGGCCCGTAACGAGGAGCCCCCGTGACCGCCCCCGAGTCGCCCCAGCCCGTCGCCGACGACGACAAGTCGCACGTGCCTCCGCTGACGACCCGTGTCGTCATCGCTGAGGACGAGGCGCTGATCCGTCTCGACCTGAAAGAGATGCTCGAGGAGGAGGGCTACGCCGTCGTGGGTGAGGCGGGGGATGGCGAGCAGGCCGTCGAGCTCGCCCGTGAGCACAAGCCGGACCTCGTGATCCTCGACGTGAAGATGCCGAAGCTGGACGGCATCTCCGCCGCCGAGAAGATCGCCGAAGAGGGCATCGCCCCCGTTCTCATGCTCACCGCCTTCTCGCAGCGCGACCTCGTGGAGCGTGCGCGCGACGCCGGCGCCATGGCGTACCTCGTGAAGCCGTTCAGCAAGAGCGACGTCGTCCCGGCGATCGAGATGGCCGTGTCGCGGTTCACGGAGCTGAAGCAGCTGGAGAAGGAGGTCGCGGACCTCAGCCAGCGCCTCGAGACGCGGAAGCTCGTCGACCGTGCGAAGTCCGTCCTCCAGACGCAGTACGGCCTGACCGAGCCCGCCGCCTTCCGGTGGATCCAGAAGACGTCGATGGACCGCCGTATGTCCATGCAGCAGGTCGCCGAGGCGGTCATCGTGGACGCCGAGGAGAAGAAGTCCGCGAAGGGCTGACAGACACCCGCAGCTGTACGTACGACGAGGCCCGCACTCCCCGACTGGGGGTGCGGGCCTCGTCGTATGGGCGCGAGAACCTAGTCCTCGCCCAGATACGCCTTCCGCACGGACTCGTCGTGCAGGAGGTCCTGCCCGGCACCGGAGAGGACGATGCTGCCCACCTCCATGACGTGTCCGTGGTCGGCGAGGGAGAGTGCCGCCTGGGCGTTCTGTTCGACGAGGAGGATCGTCGTGCCCTGGGACTTGAGTTCAGCGATGGTGGCCATGATCTTCTGCATCATGATCGGCGAGAGGCCCATGGAGGGTTCGTCGAGCATGAGGAGTTTGGGCTGGGACATCAGGGCCCGGCCCATGGCCAGCATCTGCTGTTCGCCGCCGGAGAGCGTTCCCGCGGCCTGCTTCCTGCGCTCCCCGAGAATGGGGAAGAGGTCGTAGGCGCGCTGGATGTCCTTCTCGATGGCCGGCTTGTCGTTGCGGAGGAAGGCGCCGAGCCGCAGGTTGTCCTCGATGGTCATGCGGGGGAAGATGTGCCGCCCCTCGGGGGAGTGGGCGAGTCCCAGCGAGACGATCTGGTGGGCGGGAGTCTTCTTCAGCGACTTGCCCTGGAACTTGATCTGGCCGCCGACGGGCTTGAGGAGGCCGGACAGGGTGCGCAGGGTGGTGGTCTTGCCGGCGCCGTTGGTGCCGATGAGGGTGACCACCTCACCGGCTTCGACCTTGAAGGAGATGCCTTTGACGGCTTCGATTTTGCCGTAGGCGACTCGGAGGTCCTCGACTTCGAGTAGTGCGGTCATCGGTCGTTCTCCTTGCCGGGCGCGGCGTCCGTCGTGGTGTCGGCGTGTGCCTCGGCGGCTTCGACTTCGGCGACTTCTTCGTCGCCGGGGGCGTCTTCGAAGGGTTCGCCGAGGTAGGCGGCGATGACGCGCTCGTCGCCCTGGACGGTTTCGCTGTCGCCTTCGACGAGTTTTTCGCCTTGGACGAGGACGGCGACGCGGTCGCAGAGGTTGAAGATGAACCGCATGTCGTGCTCGATGACGAGGACGGCGATGCCCATGTCGCGGATGGCGAAGACGAGTTCCTCGGTGGCCCGGGTCTCCTGCGGGTTCATGCCGGCGGTGGGCTCGTCGAGGAGCAGGAGGCCCGGCTCGCTGGCCAGGGCTCGCGCGATCTCGAGCTTGCGCTGCTCGCCGTAGGGGAGGTTCCTGGCGAGGTGGTCGCGCTTGGCGGCCAGGCCGATGAACTCGAGGAGTTCCATGGCGCGTTCCTCGGATGCCTTCTCGGCCTTTTTGAAGCCGGGTCCGCGCAGGAGTGCGGACCAGAGACCTTCCTTGGTGCGCGTGTGGCGGCCGACGAGGACGTTTTCCAGCACCGTCATGTTGGCGAAGAGACGGATGTTCTGGAAGGTGCGGGCGACGCCTGCCGCGGTGACCTTGAAGGACTTGGGCGGCAGAACGGTGCCCTTGTAGCGGACCTCGCCCTCGGTGGGGATGTAGAGGCCGGTGAGGCAGTTGAAGAAGGTCGTCTTGCCGGCGCCGTTGGGGCCGATCAGTCCGACGATCTCGCCGCTGTTGACGGTGAGGTCGACGTTGCGTACGGCGGTGAGGCCGCCGAAGCGCATGGTGACGCCGCGGGCGTCGAGTACGACTTCGCCGGGAGCGTTGGCGCCGGAGGAGGCTGCCGGGGTGGTGGTGTCGGTAGTCATGGTGGTCAGGCCCCTGCCTTGCTGAGGACTGTGGGTGCTTCCGCGTCTTCGTGGAATTCGAGCTGGCGGCGCCGGTTCGGGATGAGGCCCTCAGGGCGGAAGCGCATCAGCAGGATGAGCGCGAGACCGAAGGCGAAGAGCTGGTAGTCGTCGAGGAACTGGAGCTTGGCCGGGATGAGGTAGAGCAGTGCGGCGCCGACGAGCGGGCCGCTGATGGTGCCCATGCCGCCGAGGACGACTGCCGCGAGCAGGAACGCCGAGTTGGGAGGGACGACGGCGGCGAAGGTGTACTGCTCGGGTGTCACGGTGTAGGTGACGTGTGCCTGGACGGTACCGGCGAGTCCGGCGAGGGCGGCGCCGAGGGCGAAGGCGATGAGCTTGACCCGGAAGCCGTTGATGCCCATGGCGAGGGCGGCGGTCTCGTCCTCGCGGATGGCGATCCAGGCGCGGCCGATGCGGGAGTCGCTGCTGCGCCGGAAGACGACCACGACGACCAGCGTGATGAGGAGCATCAGCAGGAAGTAGTTGGCGAACCGGGCGATGGTGAAGCCGGCGAAGGTGTGTTCCGCGCCGAAGTCGAAGCCGAAGATGTTGAGGTTCGGGATCGAGGCGATGCCGTTGGAGCCGTTGGTGATGTCCGGGCCCGAGGTGCCGTCCATGTTGAGGACGGCGATGCGGAAGATCTCACCGAAGCCGAGGGTGACGATGGCGAGGTAGTCGCCTCGGAGCCGCAGGGTGGGGGCGCCGATGAGGACGCCGAAGACCATGGCGACGGCGGCGCCGAGCAGGGCCGAGGCCCAGAACGGGAGGTGGACGTCGAACGGCGAGGACGGGGAACCGGAGACCATGGCCGCGGTGTAGGCGCCGACGCCGAGGAAGGCGACGTATCCGAGGTCGAGGAGGCCGGCGAGGCCGACGACGATGTTCAGGCCGAGGGCGACGGTGGCGAAGATCAGGATGTAGACGCCGATCGTCGCGTACTGGTCGTCGGACTGGGTGAAGGGGAAGGCCGCGGCGGCGAGGAACGCGCCGAGCATCGTCACGTTGCGGTGCTTCGCGGTGAGGGCGGAGACCCTGCTGGCGAGGCCGGCCTTGGCGGCGGCGGCGAAGCCGAAGCCCGTGGTGATGAGGAAGCCGATGAAGAGCTCGTCGTACTCGGTGCCGATGCCGTAGGTGAAGACGATCAGGCCCAGGGCGAGTGTCGCGACGATGATCAGGATCTCGGCGTACGCGGGCAGTTTGCGGGCCGGGGTGGGGGTGCCGGAGGCGAAGGCGGCCTTGATGACGTTGACGGTGTTGCGTACGTCGAGGAGGAGCCGCTCGCGGGGGGTGTCCTCGGGGTCGGCGATGTCGGGCTCCGGCCGCTGGAACGGCAGGGAGAGCGCCCCGAGGAGGGAGCCGAGGGTGGCGATGGCGACGATGTAGCCGCCGGGTTCGAGGTTGACGACGCCGCCGAGTTGGACGGTGATCGCGATGACCGTGTACCAGGCGGTGGCGAAGGTGCCGAGCGCGGCGAGCTTGATGGCGCTGGAGGCGCCCGCGGGTACCAGCCAGCCCAGGCCCTTGATGCCGTACGAGGCGAGGCCGAACAGGGTGGTGAGGGCGCCGCCGATGAGGACGAGGACCTGGAGGCCGCCCGGGTAGCCGTAGACGGTGAGGTCACCGGGGAATTCGGAGGTCCAGGTCCAGGCGAGGAAGGCGGAGACGACGGCGAGGGCGCCGCCGCCGGTGGCGAGGGCGCGGCCGATGGTGGGGGGGATGGCGACGAGGCCCTTGGGCGTTCCCGGGGTCGGGGTGTTGGGCGTCTCGGGAGCGGTGGTCTGTGTGGTCATCGGTGTCACGCCCTGTCCGCCACGCGCTCGCCGAGCAGGCCCTGTGGCCTGAACAGGAGTACGAGGATGAGGAGTACGAAGGCCCAGACGTTGGCCCAGGACTGGCCGCCGAGCTGCGACATGCCGGGGACGTCGGCGATGTAGGCGGTGGCCATGGTTTCGGCGAGGCCCAGGACGAGGCCGCCGATCATGGCTCCGTAGATGTTGCCGATGCCGCCGAGGACGGCGGCGGTGAAGGCCTTGAGGCCGAGGAGGAAGCCCATGCGGAAGTCGATCTGGCCGTACTTGAATCCGTAGGCCACGGCCCCGACGGCGGCGAAGGTGGCGCCGAGGGCGAAGGCGACCACGATGATGCGGTCGGTGTTGATGCCCATGAGCTTGGCGGTGTCCGGGTCCTGGGCGGTGGCCTGCATACCGCGTCCGGTGCGGGTCTTCATCACGAAGTAGGCGAGGATCGCCATGCTGATGGGGGCGGCGATGAAGAGGAAGACGTCGCCGGTCTGGATGGTGACGCTGCCGATCTCGAAGGGCCCGCCGGGGATGCTCGGGAAGGTGATGGCGGACTTGGCGTCCGGGTACCAGGCCCACACCGCCTGCTGAAGGGCGAGGGAGAGGCCGATGGCGGTGATGAGGGGGGCGAGGCGTGGTGCGCCGCGCAGCGGGCGGTAGGCGAACCGTTCGGCTCCCACGGCGATCGTGGTGGAGACGAGGATGGCGCCGATGAGCATCAGGGGCAGCGCGAGCCACATGGTGGTGCCGTCGGGCAGGATGTACAGGTAGACCGTGAGAGCGCCGAAGGCCCCGGTCATGAAGATCTCGCCGTGGGCGAAGTTGATGAGCTGGACGATGCCGTAGACCATTGTGTAGCCGATGGCGACGAGCCCGTACATGGATCCCAGTAGCAGGCCATTGACCAGCTGCTGCGGCAGTTCGTTCACCGCATGTCCTCCGAGACGTTCGGATGTCGGATGTTCGACGAATGTGGCCGGATGTGAGTCCGCGCGGGGCGCCTGTGGTGCAGCGCCCCGCGCGGCTCTTCCGTGGTGCGGGTGGGGGTCAGCCTGTGTAGGTACCGGACTTCACGGGCTTCCAGGCACCGTTCTCGACCGCGTAGACGGTGAGCTGCTTGTTGGTCGCGTCACCGAACTCGTCGAAGGAGACCTTGCCGGTCACACCGTCGAAGGAGACGTTCTGCATGGCTTCGGTGATCTTGGCGCGGGCGTCGTCCGGGAGCTTGCCGTCGTTGTCGTCGACGACCTTCTTCACGGCCTCGATGATCGCCCAGGCGGAGTCGTAGGAGTAGCCGCCGTACGCCTCGTAGGCCTCCTTGTAGCCCGCGGCCTCGTAGTTGGCGACGAACTCCTTGGCGGAGGGGAGCTCCTCGACCGGCGCGCCGACCGAGGTGGCGAGGTCGCCGTTGGCGCTGGCGCCGGCCAGCTTGATGAAGTCGGCGCTGTAGATGCCGTCGCCGCCGACCACCGGGATCTTGGCGCCCGCGGCCTTG
This sequence comes from Streptomyces sp. SD15, assembly GCF_054462255.1. Classification (NCBI taxonomy): domain Bacteria; kingdom Bacillati; phylum Actinomycetota; class Actinomycetes; order Kitasatosporales; family Streptomycetaceae; genus Streptomyces; species Streptomyces sp. SD15. Next base: position 28,429 of record NZ_JBTLMO010000050.1, read on the forward strand.
ATCTGCTTGCTGAGCGGGCCGGCCTGCGGGTATTCGCCGCCGTAGTAGACGACGTCCGCGCCGGAGCTCTTCACCTGGGTGGCGACCGCGGAGAAGTCCTTGGTGTCGGGGTCGATGTGCTGGGTGCCGGCCACCGTGCCGCCGAGCTTCTTGAACTCCTCGGTGAAGGTGGCGGCCAGGCCGGCGCCGTAGGTCTTCTTGTCGTCGATGACGAAGACCTTCTTCTTCTTGGAGTCGTTGTAGACGTACTGCGCGGCGAAGGGGCCCTGGATGGCGTCCGTGGTCGCGGTGCGGAAGTACGACTTGTACGGGCGGGTCTTCGTGCCGGTGTTCCAGTCCACGCCCTGGGTGAGGGCCGGGTTGGTGTTGGCGGGGGAGACCTCGACGAGCTTGGCGACGTCGAAGATCTTCTGCATGGACTCGGCGACGGAGGAGTTCAGCGGTCCGACTACGCCGAGGACCTTGTCGTCAGCGACGAACTTGGTGGCGTTCTGCTGGCCCGGGGAGGGCAGCCCCTGGTCGTCGAGGGCCTCGATCTTGAAGGTGATGCCGTCGACGTACTTCTTCTCGTTGGCCTGCTTGGTGGCGAGGTCCACGGAGTTCTTGATGCCGAGGCCCAGAGCGGACAGGTCGCCGGTCAGCGGGGCGTCGATGCCGATGGTGACGGTGGTGCCACTGTCGCCGGAGCCCGAGCCTTCGTCGTCGCGCGAGCCGCAGGCGGTAAGGGTGAGTGCTCCCGCCGCCAGCGCGGCGGTGATGGCGATGAACGAACGTTGACGCACGGTCAGTCCTTTCCCTGGCGCGGCCCTCCCCCATGGAAGCGGCCGAGTCGAGCGCTGAGCTGAGCCGAAATGATTTCGAATCCCTGGCGCGGTGACTGGGCGTGACTCTAAGCGGGGGCAGGGAACATCGAGGAGGGTCTGACGAAGGCTGTGACGCTCTTGTTATGACACGAGGTAATGCAGAGCGGTACTGAGTGGGTGGAACAGTGGAATTCAGGCTGATTCGCCCTGTCCGCATGTTGAGAACGCGCAGGACTCGAAGGGGGTGTGCTCAGGAGTGTTCTAGGGCTTTGGTGATGACGCGGAATTGTTGCCGCAGGCTACCTGGAGTGCTTCCGAGAGGTCTTGTGCGTATAGCTCACCAAGGATGAAGCTGTGCACTTGTATTGCGCGCGTATTACGCAGAGTTACATCCAGGAAAGGGAATCCGGCGTTCCGGGGCACTTTTGCGCATTCGTTCACGTGCACGGTGATCGTGATCTTGTGTGGAAATCCGGCGTTCGTCCGGAACGGGGGGCGTGGATCCGAGGTGAGGGAGTAGCTGGAGGAGGGCTGTTCGATCCGCAACACGGTGACCGGAGGGCCGGAACGCACGGTGAGCTCCACCGCGAAGGTGAAGGCCCCGCGCGGCCCGTTCCGGGGCGGGTCCTCCTTGCCCGCGTAGGCGACATCGGTCACCTGGGAGGGGTACGGCGGGGCGGGCGCCGGTGGTTGCCGGGGCCGGGTGGCGTAGAGATAGCCGCCGACGACGAGGACGGCGGCGGACATCGCGGCGGCGAGCGCGGCGCGGCGGTGCCGGGCGTACAGCCGCATGAGCGGCCCGCGCGGGACCTCCGGGGGCAGCGGGATGTCCGCTTCCGGGATGTCCCGTTCGCGGGTGCCCTCGCCCGGCTCGACGGGACCGATGCCGCTCACTGCCAGGGACCTCCGCTCGGGGCGCCGTCGCGGTAGCGCTCCGCGCACAGCTCGCGCGCCCGGCGGTCGATCAACTGCTCGGCCGCCTCCGCGCCTTTGCGTTTCTCTTCGGCCCGGGCGGCGTCCACGACCTTCATCAGGATCTCGTACTGCCCGTTGGACAGGCCCATCGACTGGTAGTCCCCGTAGCTGTCCTGGTCCAGTGCCTCTCGCGACCAGTACGAGACGAGTCGGGCGCACAGGTCCTCGGGAGGCGTGGACGCCGACGGCGTACCGGAGCCGGTCCGCGCGGAGCTCCGCGCGGCCGCCGTCGTCCCGTCCTCCGCCCCGTCCTTCACGCCGGATTCCCCGCACCCGGTCAGCAGGCCGAAGGTCAGGAGAGTGAGCCCTGTCCCGAGCGCTGCCCGAGTCCAGGGGGCTCCTGCCGTTCCCATACCTTGACGCTAAGGGGCCGGGTGCCCGGGATCAACGGCGCCGGGGCATCGGCGCGCTCCCTGTATTCGTGTCCTGGAACCGGCAGTTGGACCGATCGCTCGACAGGATGAGGCCTGTGAACTGGAACGAGCACCTCGACGAGTACTGCGAGCGAGGGTCGGCGGCCTTCTGGGCCGAGCCCGTCAACGCGGTGACCAACCTCGCCTTCGTCGTGGCGGCGTTGGCGATCTGGCGCATCCTGCGGCCCTGTCGGCCCGTGCCTGCCGGCATCGGGCTCCTGGCCCCGCTCATGGCGCTCATCGGCATCGGCAGCTTCGCCTTCCACACGCTGGCGACGCGGTGGTCCCAGGCGCTGGACGTCGTGCCGATCACACTGTTCGTGCTCTTCTACCTCGGGTGCTTCCTGCGCTGGTTCTACGGTCTCGCCTGGCGGCGGTGCGTGCTCGCAGTGGCCGGTTTCGTGGCCTTCACCGCCGTGTTCGGCGTGCTGGCCGGTGGGTTGATCCCCAATCGCTCCGGCATGTACGTCCCCGTACTGCTGCTGATGACCGGCCTGGCGGTGACGCTGCGTGGGTCGCGGGAGGCGGGCCGGGCCGCCCAGTGGCGGCAATTCGCCGTGGCGGCCGTGGTGTTCGCGGTCGCGCTGTTCGCCCGCACGGTGGACGAGGAAGTCTGCGGTGCCTTCCCGCTGGGCGCGCACTTCCTTTGGCACACCCTCGACGGCGTACTGGTCTTCCTGGTGTCCCGCGCCCTCATCCGCCGCTGGCACTACGTGGCGGACGCGGACCGTGACCGGCTCGCCGTATCCGCCCCGTAACGGCCTTGGAGGAGTTGCCCGGCACCGGCGGGTGCCGCCTCTGGTCGGTGCCGATCCGCACGTACGGCACCTGGTTCGGGTTCCTGAGCCCCGAGGAGCGCACGCGGGCGAGCGAGATGCGGGCGGGCGCCGCGCGGAACACGTTCATCACGTCCCGCGGGTTCCAGCGGCAGGCGGCCGGTACTTGCGGGCCGCTCCCGAGGTGTTTCGTATCGACCGCACCTGCGACCACTGCGGGCCGGGACACGGCCGGCCGGGGTGATCCATCTCCTCGACCTGCCGGTCGGCGACGGTCAGGTGGCCGCGATCGCGGCCACACAGCGGATCAGCCGCGTCGAGCACCGCGCACCAGACGGCTGACTCACGGCGGTCAGCCGGTGGGTGCGTCCTTGAGCATGCAGGTCAGTCGGGCGGAGCAGACGCGCTTGCCGTTCTCGTCCGTGATGACGATCTCGTACGTCGCCGTGGATCGCCCCCGGTGCAGGGGCGTGGCCACGCCGGTGACGAGGCCGGAACGCGCTCCGCGGTGATGCGTGCAGTTCAGGTCGACGCCGACGGCGATCTTGGAGCTGCCGCCGTGGAGCATGGCGCCGATGGAGCCGAGGGTCTCCGCGAGGACGGCGGAGGCGCCTCCGTGCAGGAGGCCGTACGGCTGGGTGTTGCCCTCCACCGGCATGGTGGCGACGACGCGGTCCGCGGAGGCCTCGACGATCTGGACGCCCATGCGGGTGCCGAGGTGACCTGCTGAGAAGAGGGCGGGCAGGTCGACGCCGAGCGAGGCGTACTCGTCGATGACCTCTTGCGGGAACTTCACGTGGCTCTGCTCGCCCATGGGGCCGGCTCCGATCGTCGACGTCGTGGATCACTCTGGCGCACTGGCTGAGCAAACGCTCAGTCGGTGGTCGATTGTTCCAGACGGACTACGACGGACTTGCTGGCCGGGGTGTTGCTGGTGTCGGCGGTGGCGTCGAGCGGCACGAGGACGTTGGTCTCCGGGTAGTACGCGGCGGCGCAGCCCAGGGCGGTCGGGTAGTGCACGACGCGGAAGCCGGGGGCGCGCCGCTCGACGCCGTCCTGCCACTCGCTGACGAGGTCGACGTACGAGCCTTCGGCGATCCCGAGGGACTGTGCGTCCTCGGGGTTGACCAGGACGACCCGGCGGCCGTTCTTGATGCCGCGGTAGCGGTCGTCCAGGCCGTAGATGGTGGTGTTGTACTGGTCGTGCGAGCGCAGGGTCTGCAGGAGCAGGCGGCCTTCGGGGAGCTTCGGGTACTCGACGGGCGCGGCGGTGAAGTTGGCCTTGCCGGTGGCGGTGGGGAAGCGGCGCTCGTCGCGCGGGGCGTGCGGGAGGGTGAAGCCGTCGGGGTGGGCGACGCGTGCGTTGAAGTCCTCGAAGCCGGGGATGACGCGGGCGATGCGGTCGCGGACGGTCGCGTAGTCCTTCTCGAACTCCTCCCAGGGGGTGCGGGATTCGTCGCCGAGGACGCGGCGGGCGAGGCGGCACACGATGGCGGGTTCGGACAGCAGGTGGTCGCTCGCGGGCGCCAGGCGGCCGTGTGAGGCGTGCACCATGCCCATGGAGTCCTCGACGGTGACGAACTGCTCTGTGCTTTTCCCGTTCGGGCCGACCTGGAGGTCGCGCTCGGTGCGGCCGAGGGTGGGCAGGATCAGGGCGCGGGCGCCGGTGATCACGTGTGAGCGGTTCAGTTTCGTCGATACGTGGACGGTGAGGCGGGCGCGGCGCATGGCGGCCTCGGTGACCTCGGTGTCGGGGGAGGCGGACACGAAGTTGCCGCCCATGGCGAAGAAGACCTTGGCGTCACCGTCGCGCAGGGCGCGGATGGCTCGTACGACGTCGTAGCCGTGTTCGCGGGGCGGGGCGAAGCCGAACTCCTTCTCCAGGGCGTCGAGGAAGGCGGGGGCGGGGCGTTCGAAGATGCCCATGGTGCGGTCGCCCTGCACGTTGGAGTGGCCGCGGACCGGGCATACGCCGGCGCCGGGGCGGCCGATGTTGCCGCGCAGCAGGAGGAGGTTGACGACTTCGCGGATGGTCGGCACGGAGTGCTTGTGCTGGGTGAGGCCCATCGCCCAGCACACGATGGTGCGCCGGGAGGCGAGGATCATCCGCAGGGCCTCGTCGATCTTCTCCCGGGTGAGGCCGGTCGCGGTGAGTGTCTCGTCCCAGTCGGCGGCGCGGGCGGTGGTCGCGAACTCCTCGTAGCCGTGGGTGTGTTCGTCGATGAACTCCTGGTCGACGGCTCCGTCGGTCTCCAGGACGAGCTTGTTGAGGAGGCGGAAGAGGGCTTGGTCGCCGCCGAGGCGGATCTGGAGGAACAGGTCGGTGAGGGCGGCGCCCTTGAGCATGCCCTGGGGAGTCTGCGGGTTCTTGAAGCGCTCCAGGCCCGCCTCGGGCAGCGGGTTGACGGTGATGATCTTCGCGCCGTTGGCCTTGGCCTTCTCCAGGGCGGAGAGCATGCGGGGGTGGTTCGTGCCGGGGTTCTGCCCGGCGACGATGATCAGGTCCGCCTTGTAGAGGTCGTCGAGCAGGACGCTGCCCTTGCCGATGCCGATGGTCTCGGAGAGGGCGGATCCCGAGGACTCGTGGCACATGTTCGAGCAGTCCGGCAGGTTGTTCGTGCCGAGTTCGCGGGCGAACAGCTGGTAGAGGAAGGCGGCCTCGTTGCTCGTGCGTCCGGAGGTGTAGAAGAGGGCCTCGTCGGGGGAGTCGAGCGCGGCGAGGTCCTCGGCGACGATGTCGAAGGCGCGCTCCCAGGAGACCGGCTCGTAGTGGTCGGCGCCTTCGGGGAGGTACATGGGGTGGGTGAGGCGGCCCTGCTGACCCAGCCAGTAGCCGCTGCGGCCGAAGAGGTCGGTGACCGAGTGCGCGGCGAAGAAGTCCGGGGTGACGCGGCGCAGGGTGGCTTCCTCGGCGACCGCCTTCGCGCCGTTCTCGCAGAACTCCGCCGTGTGCCGGTGCTCCGGCTCGGGCCAGGCGCAGCCCGGGCAGTCGAAGCCGTCCTTCTGGTTGACGCGCAGGAGGGTGAGCGCGGTGCGGCGCACGCCCATCTGCTGCTGCGCGATGCGCAGGGTGTGGCCGATGGCGGGCAGCCCGGCCGCGGCGTTCTTCGGCTCGGTGACCTGCGGCGCGTCCTGAACCGGATCGCCCTTGGGCGGCTTGCTGGCCATCGCTGACCCCCTCCACGTGTACACGTCCGCTTGTGTGTCTCCCCGACGGCTTCGATCCTCGCACGCGGCGCTGACAGCGTTCGGGGCGGGCCGGGAGGGCTCTCGATGTCAGTGGGCCGTGGCAGGATCGGGGTCGTGGCAGAAACAGCATCGAAGAAGACCGGGAAAACCGCAGGCACGGGCCGTCCGCGGCTGATGCTCATGGACGGGCACTCGCTGGCGTACCGCGCGTTCTTCGCGCTGCCCGCGGAGAATTTCACGACCGCGACGGGGCAGCCGACGAACGCAATCTATGGTTTTGCGTCGATGCTGGCGAACACGCTGCGCGACGAGGCGCCCACGCACTTCGCGGTGGCGTTCGACGTCTCGCGCAAGACGTGGCGCTCGGAGGAGTTCACGGAGTACAAGGCGAACCGGTCGAAGACCCCGGACGAGTTCAAGGGGCAGGTCGAGCTGATCGGCGAGTTGCTGGACGCGATGCACGCGCAGCGGTTCGCGGTGGACGGTTTCGAGGCCGACGACATCATCGCCACGCTGGCCACGCAGGCCGAGGCCGAGGGCTTCGAGGTGCTGATCGTCACGGGTGACCGCGACTCGTTCCAGCTGGTCTCGGAGCACACGACGGTGCTGTATCCGACGAAGGGCGTCTCGGAGCTGACCCGCTTCACTCCGGAGAAGGTCGTCGAGAAGTATGGGTTGACGCCGGCGCAGTACCCCGATTTCGCGGCGCTGCGGGGCGATCCGTCGGACAATCTGCCGGGCATCCCCGGTGTCGGCGAGAAGACCGCCGCGAAGTGGATCAACCAGTTCGGTTCGTTCGCGGAGCTGGTCGAGCGCGTCGACGAGGTGAAGGGCAAGGCCGGGCAGAACCTCCGTGATCACCTGGAGGCGGTGCAGCTCAATCGCCGTCTCACGGAGATGGTGAAGGATGTGGAGCTGCCGAGGACGGTCGCCGACCTGGAGCGTGCCGCGTACGACCGGACGGCCGTGGCGATGGTTCTGGACACGTTGGAGATCCGTAACCCGTCGCTGCGTGAGCGTCTCCTCGCCGTCGACCCGGGGGCGGAGGAGGCCGAGGCGGTGCAGCCGGTCGCCGCGGGTGTCGAGCTGGACGGTGTGGTGCTGGGTGCGGGCGAGCTGAAGCCGTGGCTCGCCGAGCACGGCAAGGCGGTCCTCGGGCTGGCCACGGTCGACTCGTGGGCGCTGGGTACCGGCGCGGTGGCCGAGGTCGCGCTCGCCGCGGCGGGCGGGGCGGCCGCGTGGTTCGACCCGACGCAGCTGGACGAGGCCGACGAGAACGCGTTTGCGAAGTGGCTCGCCGATCCCGGGAAGCCGAAGGTGCTGCACAACGCCAAGGGTGCGATGCGGGTCTTTGCCGAGCACGGCTGGAGCGTGGAGGGTGTGTCCATGGACACGGCGCTCGCCGCGTATCTGGTGAAGCCGGGGCGTCGCTCGTTCGCGCTGGACGCGCTGTCCCTGGAGTACCTGGGGCGGGAGCTGGCTCCCGCCACCGCTGCCGATGGGCAGCTCGCCTTCGGCACGGACGAGCAGGCCGAGGCCGAGGCGCTGATGGTGCAGGCCCGCGCGATCCTCGATCTGGGCGGGGCGTTCGGCGAGAAGCTGGCGGAGGTCGGTGCGGCCGATCTGCTGCGTGACATGGAGCTGCCGACGTCCGCGCTGCTGGCCCGTATGGAGCGGCATGGCATCGCGGCCGACCGGGCGCACCTGGAGGCCATGGAGCAGATGTTCGCCGGCGCCGTGCAGCAGGCGGTGAAGGAGGCGCACGCCTCCGTCGGGCACGAGTTCAATCTTGGTTCGCCCAAGCAGCTTCAGGAGGTCTTCTTCGGCGAGCTCGACCTGCCCAAGACGAAGAAGACGAAGACGGGTTACACGACGGACGCGGACGCGCTGGCCTGGCTGGCCACGCAGACCGACCACGAGCTGCCGGTGATCATGCTCCGTCATCGCGAGCAGGCGAGGCTGCGGGTGACGGTCGAGGGTCTGATCAAGACCATCGCCGGGGACGGCCGCATCCACACCACCTTCAACCAGACGGTGGCCGCGACGGGCCGTCTGTCGTCGGTGGACCCGAACCTGCAGAACATCCCGGTCCGCACGGAGGAGGGCCGCGCGATCCGCCGCGGTTTCGTGGTCGGCGAGGGCTTCGAGTCGCTGATGACCGCGGACTACAGCCAGATCGAGCTGCGCGTGATGGCCCACCTGTCGGAGGACGAGGGCCTGCTCGAGGCGTTCACGTCCGGCGAGGACCTGCACACCACGGTTGCCTCGCAGGTGTTCTCGGTGGAGCGGTCCGCGGTCGACGCGGAGATGCGGCGCAAGATCAAGGCGATGTCGTACGGCCTGGCGTACGGGCTGTCGGCGTTCGGTCTCTCCCAGCAGCTGAACATCGACGCGGGCGAGGCCCGTGGCCTGATGGACACGTACTTCGAGCGCTTCGGCGGGGTGCGCGACTATCTGCGCCGCGTGGTCGACGAGGCGCGTGCCACGGGCTACACGGAGACGCTGTTCGGCCGTCGCCGCTACCTCCCCGACCTGAACAGCGACAACCGTCAGCGCCGCGAGATGGCCGAGCGCATGGCCTTGAACGCGCCCATCCAGGGCACTGCCGCGGACATCGTCAAGATCGCCATGCTGAATGTCGACCGGGCGTTGCGCGAGGCCGACCTCAAGTCCCGCATGCTCCTCCAGGTCCACGACGAAATCGTTCTGGAGATCGCCCCGGGCGAGCGCGCGAAGACCGAGGAACTGGTCCGTCGCGAGATGGCGTCCGGCGTCCATCTGCGGGCCCCCCTGGACGTCTCCGTCGGCTCGGGCCCGGACTGGGAGTCGGCAGCGCACTAGCCTCCGGCGGTGAGGCGGTGTCTGTGGGTGTCCGGGGTTACGGGGCCGGGCGACGGTGGGGTCCGTGGGTGGGATGTCTGCGGGTCCGTGGAACTTGGCATCCGTGGTCGGTGGAGCTTGGCATCCGTGGTCGGTGGGGCTGGGTGTCCGTGGCGCTGAGAGCCTGCGACGCTGTGGAGCCGGGCGCTTGGGTTTCCTGCCGCCGCGGCGGCGCGCAACCAGTGCGGCGTCTTTCGACGGTGCCGAGCCGACCGGGAGGGGCACCTCCACGGGGGCAAGCCCCTGCGCGGAAAGGCGATGGGTGGCCCGGGCTCTTTGGGGGGCCCGTAGGGCGAGGCCGTTCCGGTCCCTGGGCATGGGTGTCCCGGCCTCTCCGATGTCGTCCGCGGGGCGTCGCCCCGCCCGGGCAGGCCGGGGCGCAGGCCCCATGTGTTCCGTTCGGCCTTCGGAGGGACCCGTCACTCGCGTGGCCCTCGTAGCGGCGCCTCCCGGGTGGGGGACCGTAAGGATGCGGGCATGGGTATACGCATGCTCGGTGGTCGCACGGCCCTAGCCACAGCCGTTGTCTCAGCGCTGCTCGCGCCGATGCCCCCAGTGGCCGCGGGCGCGAGCAGCGTCCAGGTGCCCGCGCTCTGCCGTTCCGTCCGCAACCCCGATCTCGCCGCCAGGATGTCCCGCGACATCCTGGCGGTGCTGTCGTCACGCGGGGGCACGGTCTCCCTGGCGGTGCACGATGACGGCACCGGCTTGACGTGCGCCTTCGCGAGCGAGCGTCAGTACGACGCGGCGAGCGTCGCCAAGGTCACGATCATGGAGGCCACCCTGCACCGTTCGGAGGAGCTGCGGCGCGCCCTCACGAAGTGGGAGCTCGCCAACGTACGCCCGATGATCACCGTCTCGGACAACGCGGCCGCCCAGCGGCTGTGGGGCAATCTGGGCCGGGCCGTTCTGGACCGCTTCCTGACCCGCGTAGGGACGACCGGCACCGAGCTCGGCCCGGCCGGCTACTGGGGTCTGACCCGCACCACGGCCGCCGATCAGCTGCGGCTGCTGGACGTACTCACCAACGCCCGCTCGTTCCTGAAGACCCGCGCCCACGGCCTCCAGCTGCTCAGCCAGGTCCGCGCCGACCAGCGCTGGGGCGCGCCCGCCGGCATGCCGAAAGGTTTGACGGCGCACCTCAAGAACGGCTGGCTGCCCCGGTCCACGCACGGCTGGCGGGTGCACAGTGTCGGCGCGTTCACGGGCCCCCACCGCACGTACCGCATCGTCGTCATGTCGCACGACAACCCGACGATGGCGTACGGGGTTCGCACCATCGAGCGCATCGCCCGGGCCGTCCACCGCGGCCTCGATCAGGGGCGCGGTCTCGTCCAGGGACCCACTCCGGAGGGCAAGGTCAGCGAGGCGTCGGACGGTTCGGCTCCGTACGAGCCGGTTCCTGGCTGGGACGAGCCGGAGCAGGACGCCACATCCTGACCCCGACGCCGTACAGCGCGAGGCCGAGTACGAGGCCCGCGCCCGCACCGAAGCACAGCGTCGGGATCAACTCCCACGGCTTCGCGCTGGAGCCCCAGTAGGCCCACCAGCGCGAAGCCCGCTGTACGGCACCCACCAGTGCGCAGGCCCCGATGACGGCGGCTGCGAGCCAGCGGTCGGAACGGGACAGCACCGGTACCCCGACCGGCTCGCCGGGGGGCGTCCGCCGCAGCGCGACGACCACGAAGGCCACGATCACGACGGCCGCCACGGCCGAACTGCCGTACTGCGCGTACCAGAACAGTGGCGAGCCGCCGGCCTCCTGTTCCAGGACGGGGAACAGCCGTACCCCCCACCGGTCGTGATGAGTGAACGCGTCCCACAGGACGTGCGTCAGTGCGCCGAGCGTTGCGGAGACGTACCACCACAACGCCGCCGACGGACGCACCGGCCGACGTGGCGTCCCGCAGCGCAGCAGCCCCGCGGGGCGTCCCTGCCGGGCCCGCGGCAGCAGCGCCACCAGCGGTTCGCGCAGCACCAGCCAGGCGCCCACGAGCGCCCAGGCGACGAGTACGTCGAAGGTGAAGACGCCGGCGATGGAGTGCGTGAAGGTGCCGAACTCCATCGCCGCGGGCAGCACGCTCGCCGCGTAGTAGGTCATGTCGGGGGCGAACGAACCGGCCACGAGGACGGCCGGAACCAGTCGGCCGCGACCGCTCCCGTCACCGCGGACGGCGGGCAGTACGGCCGCCGCGTGGCTGAGAGTGAAGGGCAAATTGTCCCCCTGTGGATGATGTTGGCCGCATGCGTCGGCCTCGGTGATCGTCGGCGGCCAGTATGAGGGACCGTAGGGAAACGCTCCGGCGGGCCACCCGAGGTCCGGGTCACCTTGGACAATCCCACATGGCCAACTGGTGAAAATCGGGCACGAACGGGTGTCTGGGCGACGGAAGTTGTCGTAGGGTCACTTGGGTTGCCGTGCTGAGGGGAGCGCGGTCGATCAGCGGAAGAGGCAAGGGAAGAGAACGCGCGGAGCGCGGGCGGTCGTCCACGGGAGGGGTTCACGCAATGGCGGCGCAATTCGGCAGGCTGCGCAAGGGGGCGGCGACCACCGCCGTGGCCGCGATCGTGGTCGCGGCCCTGTCCGCCTCCCAGGCTCCGGGGGTGACCACCGAGGACCAAGGCGGCCAATCCACGGGCGCCCAGGCCTCGTCCGACGCGAGCAGCGACGGCGGTGGCGGCGCGACCGGCGACTCGCCGTACTACACGGACCTTCCGCCGCTGAACAGCCCGAATCCGAGCCCCAGTTCGAGCGCGTCGCCGAGCGCGGGCACGGCCGTCTCCGTGGGCGAGGCGGAGGCCGGTATACCCGCGACCGTCCTGGACGCCTACAAGAAGGCCGAGGCCTCGCTGCGCGAGTCCAAGCCGGGGTGCAATCTGCCCTGGCAGCTCCTCGCCGCCATCGGCAAGGTCGAGTCGGGCCAGGCCCGCGGCGGGCGCGTCGACGCGGACGGCACGACGTTCTCGCCGATCCTCGGCCCCAAGCTCGACGGCAACGGCTTCGCGCTGATCGCCGACACCGACAACGGCGCGTACGACGGCGACAGCGCGTACGACCGCGCGGTGGGCCCCATGCAGTTCATCCCCTCCACCTGGGCGTGGTCGGGCCGTGACGGCAACGGCGACGGCAAGGAAGACCCCAACAACATCTACGACGCGGCGCTCGCGGCCGGCCACTATCTGTGCCGGTTCGATCGCGATCTGTCCGTGCAGTCGGAGATGAACGCCGCGATCCTCAACTACAACTACTCGACGGACTACCTCAACACGGTCCTGTCGTGGCTCGAGTACTACCGCAAGGGCACCCACGAGGTTCCGGACGGCACGGGCACCCTGCCCTCGAACCGGAGCGACGACGACTCCACGACGGATCCCACCCCGTCGACGCCGGAGTCCTCCACGCCGGGTCCGAAGCCCCCCAAGCCGTCCCCGCCGGGTACGACGCCGCCCACCACGCCGACGCCGCCCACCACGCCGACCCCGCCCACCACGCCGACGCCGCCCACCACGCCCACCACGCCCACCGCTACGGTGGACCACCTGGAGGACGCGGGCACCGGGAACCTCACCGCGACCGCGGGCGGCGCCTTCGACGCCAAGGTCGCCGTGCGGACCGAGACCAAGGCGAACAAGGCTGTGGCGAAGGTCCGGGTGCGGTTCACGATCATCGGCGACACGGACGCCACCTTCACCGGCGGCGAGAGCGTCGCCACGGTGGTCACCAACAGCGCCGGCACGGCCACCGCACCCGCGCTCGTGGCGGGTGAGAAGACCGGCGACTTCACGGTCCGCGCCACCGTCGTGGGCCGCGTCCTGGCCGGACTCGACTACACCGCGAGCGTCACCGCGCGCCAGGCCGACACCCTCGCCCGCACCAGCGCCACCGAGCTGACCTGTGTGCCGGGCGGAGAGTTCGCCGACCAGGTCGAGGTGAAGGCCACCTACAAGGGTGCCGTCGCGGGGAAGGTCGCGGCCACCGCGACGCTCATCAAGTCGGCGGACGACGCGACCGAGAACGACAAGGGCCCCTACTTCAAGGACGCGGACGGCAAGACGATCCGCACCCTCACGAGCCTCACGACGGACGCCGACGGCGTACTGAAGCTGCCGAAGCTGTACGCGGACGACACGGCCGGCACGTACCTGCTCCGCATCACGACGACGGGCGGCGCGACGCTGACGGTCGAGCTGAAGGTCGCCGCCGCCGTAGCCACTTCATAGCCACTTCATAGTCCTACGCGCATCGAGGGCGCCCCCTCCGCTTCCGGCGGAGGGGGCGCCCTCGTCTGTGTGCGCAACGTGTTCTCATCTCGCCCCGCCGTTGCTACGGTGCCCGACCTGACGATGTATCAGTTCTCGATCCTCCGTCCTTCGGGAGGCTCCGCATGCGTGCTCTCATCGCCGCCGCGACCGGTCTCGTCGTCGCGCTCGCCCTGGTGTTCACGATCACGGCCATGGGCTCACCGGCCGGCCGGACATCACCGAAGCCGCTGCTGACGACCGTGCCCGCACACCCGTAACTCCCAGGGAAGGACACCGAGATGCGCCGCAAGGCCAGCCTCATCCTGCTCGCCCTCGCCGTGTTCTGCACGGCGCTGTCCCCGCTGCTGCGCTGGTACGCCTTCCCGCGCCTGGCCAAAATCCCCGCAGGCCAGTACCAGGACATGGTCCTGGAGGCGAAGAACGCGACCCTCCTCGACTACGGCACCATGACGGCCAGGAAGGTCCCCAAGGTCACCGTCGTACAGACCCTCAAGGGCAACGTCGAGGCCTCCGAGCGGATCGAGAGGACCGCGGGCCGCGACGTCGTCGTCTGGGACTCCCTCTCCTATGTGCAGGGCCCCGACGGCAAGATGGTCTCCAAGCTCCCCGAGCGCTACATCTTCGACGCGCACAGCCAGGACCCCGTCCACGCCACCGGAGAGTCCGTCGACGGCGACCCCGTCCAGCGGGAGGGCATCGAGTTCAAGTGGCCCTTCGGGACGGAGAAGCGGGACTACGAGTACTTCGACGCGCAGACCCGCACCTCGGCCCCCATCCACTACGAGGGCACCCAGAACTTCCGCGGCGTCAAGGTCTACTACTTCGAGCAGACCATCCCCTGGACGAAGGTCAAGTTCCCCAAGGTCATGCCCGTCGAGGGCATCACTCCGGAGTCGGTTGCCAAGACGGGCACGACACGCTGGTACACGACCGTCCGCAAGTTCTGGGTGGAACCGGTCACCGGCGCGCCGGTCTACGGCGAGGAGATCCACCAGGAGGAACTGCGCGGCGGCACGCTGCTCGGCGACCGCGACAAGGTGACCGCCTTCTCCGGCCACGTGAAGATGCGCGAGGACTACATCGATCACACCGTCGATCTGGTCAAGTCGAACCGCACCCTGATCCTCTTCCTGACCTCGTACCTGCCGTGGGGCTTCCTGATCCTGGGCGCGGCGCTGCTGTCCCTCTCCCTCTACCTGGAGGCGCGGGGCCGCCGCCCGGGCGACCCTGCCCCCACCGAGGCCGTGGAGCCGGAGCCGGTCAACGCCTGAGACGCGCGTTCGTGTGCCGGGTCGGTGCGGCGGTGGCCGGGTCCTCGGGCCACGGGTGCTTGGGGTAGCGGCCGCGCAGTTCGGCCCGTACGGCCCTGTAGCCGTCCTTCCAGAAGGACGCGAGGTCGGCGGTGACGGCGGCGGGGCGGCCGGCGGGCGAGAGTAGATGGACGAGTACGGGCACGCCGGCGACGGTCGGGGACTGGTGGAGGCCGAACATCTCCTGCAGCTTGACGGCGAGTACCGGCTGTTCGGGGTCGTCGTAGTCGATCCGGATCCTGGACCCGCTGGGTACCTCGATCCGCTCGGGCGCGAGCTCCTCCAGACGGGCCGCGTCGCCGGTGGCCCACGGCAGCAGCCGGGTCAGTGCCTGCCCGGCGTCGATCCGCGCCAGATCGGCCCGCCGTCGGGCGCGGCTCAGCTCCGGCTCCAACCACTCGTCCACGCGCGCGTGGAGCGCGTCCTCGGACACGTCGGGCCAGGGATCGCCGAGGTGCAGTCGCAAAAAGGCGAGCCGCCGTCGCAGCACCTCGGCATCCTGGGACCACCGCAACAGGCCGAGGCCGTCCTCCCGCAGCCCTTCGAGCAGCGCTTCTCGTACGAGCCCGGAGTCGGCGTTCTTGAGCGGCCGCACCGCCAGCTCCACGGCCCCGAGCCGCTCGACCCGCCGCGCGACGACGTCGCCGTCGGCCCAGTGCACTTCGTCGCCCTCGGCGTGCAGGGGCGCCGCGGCCCGCCGCGCCGTGTCCTCGTCGATCACGGCGGCGAGCCGCACGCGCGCGTGCCCGGCACCGACGGGCCGGTCGGCCACGGCGACAGCGAGCCAGGGGGCTCCCCGCAGACCTGTGCCGTCCCCGAGCTCGGCGCGCGTACCGGCGACCATGAGGTAGGAGCCGCCCTGAGCCCGCGCGACACGCTCAGGAAACGCAAGAGCGGCCACCAGCCCGACGACCCGGTCGTCACCGCCCCCGCCCCGCCGCCCCGCACCCGTGCGGTCCTGGCCCGCACCGGCCCCGCCCGGCGGCCCGTCCCCGGAGGGAGCGTCGGCGCTCGGCTCGCTCGGGGCATGCCTGCCGGCAGGGGGCTGGGAGGGGGTGCGTGCCGTGGCGGTCGACGCGGAGCGCAGACGCTTCGCCTCCGTGCGCCAGCGCGTCGCATAGGCATCACCCCCACGGCGGGCGGCCCGCCAGGCCGCCGCCAGATCGTCCCCGTACTCCCGGGGCGGCTCCTCGCTCAGCAGGGCGACCACTTCGGCGGCCCGGTCCGCGCCGATCTCGGGGGCCGCGTCCAGCAGGGCCCGGCCCAGGCGCGGGTGCAGGCCCAGCCGGGACATACGTACACCCCGCTCGGTGGCCCGCCCGGCCGAATCCACCGCACCCACCGCCGACAGAACGGCCCGCGCCGCCGCCATCGCCCCGCCCGGCGGAGGATCCAGCAGCGCCAGCCCGGTCGCGTCCGGATCGCCCCAGCAGGCCGCCTGCAAGGCGAACGCCGTCAGGTCGGCCACCTTGATCTCCGGCGCGGGAAAGCGCGTGAGACGGGCATCCTCGGCCTCGGACCAGCAGCGGTACACCCGCCCCGGCGCCTCACGACCGGCCCGCCCCGCCCGCTGTCGCCCCGCCGCCTGCGAGGCCCGTACCGTGGTCAGGGCGCTGAGCCCCCGCGCGTGGTCCACCCGCGGCTCCCGGGCCAGCCCGGAGTCGACGACCACCCGCACCCCGGGAACCGTCAGCGACGACTCCGCCACGGACGTGGCCAGCACCACCCGGCGCCCGGCACCCCCGGACAGCACCGCGTCCTGGACGGCCGTCGGCGCCCGCCCGTGCACCTGGAGCACCTCGACCGAACCCAGGTCACCCAGCCCGCCCGCCACCCGAGCGATCTCTCCGACTCCGGGCAGGAAGCACAGGACATCGCCCTCGCACTCGGCCAGCGCCCGCCGCACCACCGACGCCACATGCGTCAGCAGCGCCGGGTCGACCCGCATACCGTGCGGCGGCCGGACGGGCCGCACCGGTGGCGCCCACACCACCTCGACCGGATACGACACGCCGTGCGCCTCGACGACCGGGGCACCGCCCAGCAGCCGGGCCCATCCCTCGGCGTCGGTCGTCGCGGAAGCGGCCACGAGCCGCAGCTCGGGACGGAGCGCGGACCGTACGTCCCACAGAAAAGCGGCCACCGTGTCGGCGTCCAGATGCCGCTCGTGGCACTCGTCGAGCACCACCACGTCGACGCCCGCCAGCTCCTGGTCCCGCTGCAGCCGTTGCAGGAGGACCCCCGTCGTGACGACCTCCACGCGCGCGCGTGGACCCACCACACGCTCCCCCCGCACGGTGTACCCCACGCTCTCGCCGACCTTCTCGCCGAGCAGCCACGCCATCCGCCGCGCGGCGGCCCGGGCGGCGATCCTGCGCGGCTCGGCCACGACGACCCGACGCTCCGGCCGCCCGTCGTCCAGCAGACCGGCGAGCGCCAGTGGTACGAGGGTGGTCTTGCCGGTTCCGGGCGGCGCCACGAGCACGGCACTGCCGCCGCCCTCCAGGGCGTCGTTCAGACCGGGCAGGGCGCCGCGTACGGGCAGCGGGTCCAGGGCGTCGTAACGGATCACGCCCCTAGTCTCGTACGAGCGTCACGGCATCCCCCACGCGCGCGTGATCCTTGACGCACACCACTGCCTCAGTCCCGCTCGCACACGAAGATCGCCGTCCCCGGGATCAGATTCCCGCGCAGCGGGGACCAGCCGCCCCACTCCTGGGTGTTCCAGGCGGGCCACTCGGGTTCGACGAGGTCGAGGAGGCGGAAGCCGCCGGCCACGATGTCGCGGACGCGGTCGCCGACCGTCCTGTGGTGCTCGACGTACACCGCGTTGCCCTCGTCGTCCTGCTCGACGTACGGGACGCGGTCGAAGTACGAGGCGGAGACCGACAGTCCCTCCGGGCCCGGCTCGTCCGGGAACGCCCAGCGGATCGGGTGCGTGACGGAGAAGACGAAGCGGCCGCCGGGGCGCAGGACCCGGTGGACCTCCCGCAACACGCGGACCGGGTCGGCGACGAACGGCAGCGCGCCGTACGCCGAGCACGCGAGGTCGAAGGAACCGTCCGCGAAGGGCAGCGCGCCCGCGTCGGCCTCCACGAGCGGCACCCGGCCGCCGATGCGCAGCGCGTGCTGGAGCTGGCGGTGGGAGAGGTCCAGGGCGACCGGACGAGCCCCCTGGGCGGCCAGCCAGCGCGAGCACTGTGCCGCGCCGGCGCCGATCTCCAGGACGTCCTTGCCCTTCAGGTCCTCGGGCGGGCCGAGCAGCTCGGCCTCCACCTCGTCGAGGCCCTCGGGTCCCCATACGAAACGGTCGTCCCCGAGGAACGTGCCGTGTTCTATCTGGTACTCGTCCGCGTTCCGGTCCCACCAGCCACGATTGGCGCGGGAGCTCTCCGTGACATCCGCGTCGCGGCGGGTGGCTTCGGGCTCGAAAGGCTCGGGCTCTTGGATGATCGGCTCCCTCGTACTAATCTGCGGGCTCTTCCGTCCAACCGGTCGCGGGGGTGTCACGGCAGGGGCCGGCTACGGTCCGCGTGGCCTCGTGAGACAGGTTTTGTGCCGGGAATGCGGCGATCCGCCCCGGGTGTGCGCCTTCGCGCATTGACCCTGCCCGGCTGCCCCCGTATGCTACAAGTTGCGCTGCGAGCCTGCGTACCTCAGACGTAGCAGGTTGCGCTCGCATCTGTATGTATGTCCCCTCGGTTTTCGAGGCGCCAACTGGAAGTGTTCGTGATGAACATGATCCGGATTTGGCGCTTCCTTGGCTGTCCGGCTTCTACAGGGCGAAACGGGCTCCCGGCGTAAGCAGTACCTACGACTCTCTGTCCGTACCGGAGCCCTTTCCCACATGACGAGCAGCACCGAGACCACCGCCACCACCCCGCAGGTTGCGGTCAACGACATCGGTAACGAGGAAGCCTTCCTCGCCGCGATCGACGAGACGATCAAGTACTTCAACGACGGCGACATCGTCGACGGCGTCATCGTGAAGGTCGACCGGGACGAGGTCCTGCTCGACATCGGTTACAAGACCGAAGGTGTCATCCCGAGCCGCGAGCTCTCGATCAAGCACGACGTCGACCCCAACGAGGTCGTCGCCGTCGGTGACGAGATCGAAGCCCTTGTTCTCCAGAAGGAGGACAAGGAAGGCCGCCTGATCCTCTCGAAGAAGCGCGCCCAGTACGAGCGCGCCTGGGGCACCATCGAGAAGATCAAGGAAGAGGACGGCATCGTCACCGGTACCGTCATCGAGGTCGTCAAGGGTGGTCTCATCCTCGACATCGGCCTCCGTGGCTTCCTGCCGGCTTCCCTCGTCGAGATGCGCCGTGTCCGCGACCTCCAGCCCTACGTGGGCAAGGAGCTCGAGGCGAAGATCATCGAGCTGGACAAGAACCGCAACAACGTGGTCCTGTCCCGCCGCGCCTGGCTGGAGCAGACCCAGTCCGAGGTTCGCCAGACGTTCCTCACCACCCTGCAGAAGGGTCAGGTCCGCTCCGGCGTCGTCTCCTCGATCGTCAACTTCGGTGCCTTCGTGGACCTGGGTGGCGTCGACGGTCTGGTGCACGTCTCCGAGCTCTCCTGGAAGCACATCGACCACCCCTCCGAGGTTGTCGAGGTCGGCCAGGAAGTCACCGTCGAGGTCCTCGACGTCGACATGGACCGCGAGCGCGTCTCCCTGTCGCTCAAGGCGACGCAGGAAGACCCGTGGCAGCAGTTCGCCCGTACGCACCAGATCGGTCAGGTCGTCCCGGGTAAGGTCACGAAGCTCGTTCCGTTCGGTGCGTTCGTCCGCGTGGACGAGGGCATCGAGGGTCTGGTCCACATCTCCGAGCTGGCCGAGCGCCACGTGGAGATCCCGGAGCAGGTCGTCCAGGTCAACGACGAGATCTTCGTCAAGGTCATCGACATCGACCTCGAGCGCCGCCGCATCAGCCTCTCGCTGAAGCAGGCCAACGAGTCCTTCGGTGCCGACCCGGCCTCGGTCGAGTTCGACCCGACGCTGTACGGCATGGCCGCGTCGTACGACGACCAGGGCAACTACATCTACCCCGAGGGCTTCGACCCCGAGACCAACGACTGGCTCGAGGGCTACGAGACCCAGCGCGAGGCCTGGGAGCACCAGTACGCCGAGGCGCAGCAGCGCTTCGAGCAGCACCAGGCGCAGGTCATCAAGTCCCGCGAGGCCGACGCGCAGGCCGAGGCCGAGGGCGCTGCCGCCCCCGCCGCCGGTGCTGGTGCCGGTGTCTCGGGTGGTTCGTACTCCTCGGAGTCGGACGACAACTCCGGCGCCCTGGCGTCGGACGAGGCCCTGGCTGCTCTCCGCGAGAAGCTCGCCGGCGGCCAGAGCTGAAAGCTCACCGCTAGGCAGTAGTTCGTGACTGCGGGCCCGCACCCATCTGGGTGCGGGCCCGCAGTGCGTTGCCCGTGGGTGTCCAGCGGGTCCAGCGGGTGGGTGTCCAGCGGGCTGGACACGTGCGGGTGCGGAAACGTGAGGGATACACGAGTAACTGACGGGCCGTAACCCCTCGTTGGGAGGCTTCCCCGGTCGTTCAAGATCGAAAGGGGAGGCCCGTCATGGCACAACCTCAGAGCGGTCCCGGTACGAGTCGTCGTTCGTTCCTGCGCAACGTGGGTCTCACGGGTGGAGCGGGCGCGATGTTCGCCACCATGGGGGCCCTCGGTCTCGCGCCCACCGCCGAAGCGGCCCAGCGCGAACAGCCCTTCCGCGCCCCGCAGTCGGGCGACTTCACGCTCACCGGACGCGGCGCCGCCAAGGTGGTCATCGTCGGCGGCGGCATCGCCGGCCTCGCGGCCGCGTACGAACTCGGCAAGGCGGGCTACGACTGTACGGTCCTGGAGGCCAGAGACCGCACCGGTGGCCGCAACTTCACGGTCCGCGGCGGCGATGCGACCACCGACCTCTACGGCAACACCCAGAAGGCCCGCTTCAGTGACGGTCAGTACATGAACGCGGGCCCCGCCCGCCTCCCACAGTGGATGGTCACCCTCGACTACTGCCGCGAACTCGGCGTCCCCGTCGAGGTGTTCACCAACGTCAACGCCGACGCGTACATCTTCAACGAGTCCACCGGCATGACCAAGCCGATGCGCTACCGCACCGCGAAGGCCGATGTCTACGGCTACGTCTCCGAACTGCTCGCCAAGGCCACCGACAAGGGCGCCCTGGACAAGGAGTTGACCGCCACCGACCAGGAGCTGCTCGTCGAGTTCCTCAAGGACTTCGGCGAGTTGGGCGACAAGCTGACCTACGAGGGCGGTGACCGCCGCGGATACACCACTGTCCCGGCCGCGGCCGGGACCCCCGGAGTGCTCCTCGGCGACGTCCCGTCCGCGTCGGAGGTCTTCGCCACCGGCGTCGGACGCTACTTCTCCTTCGAGTTCGGCTACGACCAGGCGATGCTGATGTTCCAGCCGGTGGGCGGCATGGACCAGATACCGCGCGCGCTCACCAAGGCGATCGGCGGCCACCGCATTCGCACAGGGGCCGTGGTTTCCGACATCACCGACAAGGGGAGCGGTGTTTCGGTCACGTACACCCAGTCGGGCCGTACGAAGGTGATCGACGCCGACTACTGCATCGGCGCCCTCCCGCCCAACATTCTCGCCAAGATCCCGCACAACCTCGGCTCCGGAGTGCAGAGCGCGCTGACGGCGATCACTCCCTCGTCGGCGGGGAAGATCGGGCTCGAGTACCGTTCCCGCTGGTGGGAACTTGATCACAAAATCTATGGTGGCATCACGGAGACCGACCAGGACGTCACGCACATCTGGCACCCGTCGTACGGCTTCCATGGCGAGCGCGGCGTGATGATCGGCTACTACAACTACGGCGGCGACGCCGACTCGTACGCCAAGCTCACCCCCAAGGAGCGCGAGAAGCGCGCGGTGGCGGCCGGCGTGAAGATCTACGGCGAGAAGTACCGCACCGAACTCGCGTCCTCCTTCTCACACCACTGGCGCCAGACACCCCACTTGGAGGCCGCCTGGCACAACACCCCGGGCGGCCCCGACGATGCCCGCTACAAGCCGCTGAACGAGCCGACCGGACGCGTCTACTTCGCGGGCGACTGGCTCAGCTACACCGACGCCTGGCAGCACGGCGCGTTCACGTCCGCCCGCAAGGCGGTGACCGCGCTCCACGCGCGCGTGCTGTCGTCGTAACGTGAGCATGCTGTTCTCGTAGTCGCCGAGAGTCGTAGTTGCTGAGTTGCTGAAAGTCGGTAAATGGCGGCGGTGCGGAGCGCGGGGCGGGAATGCCCGCGCTCCGCACCACGTTGTGCAGTACGAACATGAGGAGGAGCGGTCACAGTGCTTGATCCGCAGGGTTTGTACGCATGGGAGCCGAAGGGCCTGGCCGTGGTGGACATGGCGCTCGCCCAGGAGTCGGCCGGTCTGGTCATGCTCTACCACTTCGACGGATACATCGACGCGGGCGAAACCGGCGACCAGATCGTCGACCGGCTGCTCGACACGTTGCCTCACCAGATCGTCGCCCGCTTCGACCACGACCGACTGGTGGACTACCGGGCGCGGCGCCCGCTGCTGACGTTCAAGCGCGACCGCTGGACCGACTACGAGGAGCCCACCCTCGATGTCCGGCTCGTCCAGGACGCCACGGGCGCGCCCTTCCTGCTGCTCTCCGGCCCCGAGCCGGACGTCGAGTGGGAGCGCTTCGCCGCCGCGGTCCAGCAGATCGTGGAGCGGCTCGGCGTACGCCTCCTGGTGAACTTCCACGGCATCCCCATGGGCGTCCCGCACACCCGACCCGTGGGCCTCACCCCGCACGGAAACCGCACCGACCTGGTGCCGGGCCAGCGCAGTCCCTTCGACGAGGCGCAGGTCCCCGGAAGCGCCGAGGCCCTCGTCGAGTACCGCCTCATGGAGGCCGGACACGACGTCCTGGGTGTCGCCGCGCACGTCCCGCACTACATCGCCCGCTCCCCGTACCCGGACGCCGCGCTGACCGTCCTGGAAGCCATCACGGGCGCCACGGGACTGGTGCTCCCCGCTGTCGCGCACTCCTTGCGCACCGAGGCGCACCGCACCCAGACGGAGATCGACCGGCAGATCCAGGAGGGCGACGAGGAACTCGTCTCCCTCGTCCAGGGACTTGAGCACCAGTACGACGCCGCCGCGGGCGCCGAGACGCGCGGCAACATGCTCGCGGAACCCGTAGACATCCCTTCGGCGGACGAGATCGGGCTCGAGTTCGAGCGATTTCTGGCGGAGCGGGAGGGCGACAACTGATCGGTTAGGCTACCGGTGACCGCACTCCACCCATTCCCCGCCGGCGCGGGGGTGATCCGGTGGGCCTGACCGGCGGTATCGGAGTCGGCAAGTTGTCCCCGCTCCCGCGGGGGTTCGTGAGGGTGGAGGCGCGGTCATGCTGTCCGTTGGCCTGACCGGCGGTATCGGCGCCGGCAAGAGCGAAGTGTCGCGGCTGCTCGTCGAGCATGGCGCGGTGCTGATCGACGCGGACAGGATCGCGCGAGAGGCCGTCGCGCCCGGAACTCCCGGGCTCGCGGCCGTCGTCGATGCCTTCGGCGAGGACGTACTCGCGCCGGACGGCAGCCTGGACCGTCCCCGACTGGGCTCGATCGTCTTCGCCGACCCGGAGAAGCTCGCCGTCCTGAACTCGATCGTGCACCCCCTGGTGGGCGCCCGCTCCCGCGAACTCGAACGCGCCGCCTCCGAAGACGCGGTCGTCGTGCATGACGTCCCGCTGCTCGCCGAAAACACCCTCGGACCGCTGTACGACCTCGTGGTCGTCGTCGACGCCAGCCCCGAGACCCAGCTCGACCGCCTCGTGCGGCTGCGTGGCATGAGCGAGGAAGACGCTCGCGCCCGCATGGCCGCCCAGGCCACCCGCGAGAAGCGCCTGCAGATCGCGGACGTCGTCATCGACAACGACGTACCTCTGGAGGACCTCGAGCGGCGCGTGCGGGAGGTATGGGCGGATCTCGTACGCAGAGCGCACGCCCGCCAGGAATAGCGGTCCTCGATGGGGGCGTTGAACCAGTGCAGTGAGGGAAGGACTCAGCCGTGCCCGAGACCAGCGGTTCGACCGGACGTACTCCGGAGACGCATGTCATCGACTTCCGCGCCGCCGAGCAACTGCTCGCCGCGCGGGACCCGCGGGGCGCGGTGAAGCTGCTCGACTCAGTGATCGCCGCGCATCCGGAGAACACCGCCGCGCGACTGCTGCGCGCGCGTGCCTTCTTCGCCGCCGCCCAACTGCGACCTGCCGAGCTGGAGTTCACGATCGTCCTGGAGCGCGAGCCGGACAACGCGTTCGCGCACTTCGCGCTCGCCCGCACCTATGAGCGCCAGCTCCGCCCCGACCAGGCGAAGCGCCACTTCAGGCTGGCCGCGGCACTCGATCCGAAGCCGCAGTATCTCGAAGCGGCACGCTTCGACTCGTAGGGGCGACTCGTAGAGAGGCCGTACGTCGTGCACGTCGTGTGCGTCGTGCGTCGTGCGTCGTCTAAGGGTGGCGGTGCTCAGGCGGCCGGTACGGCGGGGGGCGGTGATCCGGTGGCCGGTACGGCGGGATGGCGCGGCCAGGCTGGTAGTGCGGTCCCTCACGGATGTGGCGCAGCACCATGGCCATGTCGATGGTGACGATCAGCCACAGCACGCCGCAGGCGACCGCCCATCCGGGCCGTCCCGCGAGGGTGAACGCGACCGCCCCGAAGATCGCCCAGATCAGGCCCCAGGCACTCAGCCAAAAGCGCAGCCGCAAAGCACTGCGCGCTGTCGTCGGTTCACTGCCTGTACGCATGAGGACCACTACTCCGGTATTCCGGAACCACTGCTCCTACTGGGAAACGTACTCTTCGTGGTGCACGATCACCAAGGGACAGCGGTTGGACCGACGGGGGAGGCCACGGTGCTGCTGGAGGCGTTGCGGGCGGACGCGAGGTTCGCCGAGTGGCTGAGGGGCCTGGAGAGCGAGGGTGCCCCTCGGAAGGAAGCGGTGCTTCCGGACGCGGACGAGTTGCCGGACATCCTGCTCGACCTGGCCGTTGCTCATGAGCACATCAATGAACTCGTCACGCTGCGTACCCGGTTGGCGGCGGATCCGGAGGCGATGACACTCCTCGCCCGGTGTGTCGGCCGTTTCGTGCGGGACATGGGGGAGATCGGAAAGGGGTGGGAGCCGCCCTCCTTCCCCGCGTCGGCGGGCGCGCTCGGGCGCTGCTTCCACCTGTACGTCTTCATCGCGGCGCTTCCGTACATCCGCGCCTACCACCGCGGGCGTGGCATCCCCGACGACGTGTCCCGGCGCACCCTCGCCGACCTCGGACGGCATGTGGCCGTGCATCACAGGCGCCTTGGTACGCCGGGGCTGCTGTTTCCCTGGTGGATCGGCCTGCCCTTCCACGGTGAGCTGTTCCAGCTGGGGCGACTGCAGTTCCAGCGGGCGCGGCTCGGCCGGCGCACGGGGCGGGCTGTCTCGGCGGCGGGCCTCGGCGCCGGCCCCGGCGACCCATGTCTGAGCCTGCACATAGCCGACTTCCGCGGTCCGCTGTCCCACGCCGCCTGCGACCGGTCGCTCGCGTTGGCACGGGAGTTCTTCGCCCGGCACTATCCCGACGAGCGCTATGAAGTCGCCGTGTGTCACTCCTGGCTGCTCGATCCGCAGCTCAAGCGGTATCTGCCGGTGGACTCCAACATCATCCGCTTTCAGGAACGCTTCGAAGTCGCGTACCAGGAGACGACTCCGGACGACGGGGTGCCGGTCGGCTTCGTCTTCGGCGATCCGGAACTGCCGACGGGTGCACTGCCGCGGCGGAGCGCGGTCGAACGGGCGGTGGGGGACCATCTGCGTGGGGGCGAGCACTGGTACGTCGGGCACGGCTGGTTCGCGCTGTAACCCGGTCTGGCCTGATGTGATCAGATCAGATCAGATCAGATCTGGTCTGGTCTGGACTGGGGCTCGAATCCGGGGCTCGAACGCGTCACCCGAACGAGTGAGGTGAGGTGGGAACGGGCCGATGGGAGCGGGCCGTTGGGCGGGTATGAGCATTCAGATGCGTGAAGGTCACGAGGGGGCCGGACCGGGTGCGATCACGCCGGACGGCTGCGCGGTCGAGCTCTATGCGCGCCTGTCCATCGGGGCGGAGCCGGACATCGTTTCCGCGGCGGTGCCTGCGGGAGCGCACATTCTGGAGTTGGGCAGCGGGGTGGGGCGGATGACCCACCCGCTCCTGGAGCGCGGGTTCACGGTGACGGCGGTGGACGAGTCGGCCGAGATGCTGGAGCGGATCCGCGGGGCGCGCACGATATGCAGCCCGATCGAGGAGCTCGACCTGGGGGAGACGTTCGACGTGGTGATGCTCGCGTCGTTCCTCGTGCACACCGGGGAGGAAAGCCTGCGCCGGGCGATGCTGGAGGCGTGCGCACGTCATGTCGCGGAGGGCGGCTGCGTGTTGATCCAGCGAGAGGGCGAGGACTACCACTCGAACGTGCCTCGCGAGCGGATCGACCCCAGCGGCTACACCGTGAAAATCCTGTCGGCAGAGCCGGTGGGTGACGGGGTGAACTCGGTCTACGCGGAGTATGTGTTCCCGGACGCCACGTGGACCCAGACGTTCACGGCCCGGCCGCTGACCAAGGAGCAGTTCGAGGAGGCGCTGGGGGAAGCGGGGTTGCGGGTGGAGCGGTATCTGACGGAGGACAGGGTGTGGGTGCGGGCGGTGAAGGTCTGAGCTGCCGGGCCCCGGGGAGGAGCCGACGCGGGTAGCCGGGTCGGCCGAAGGGGCGGAGTCGGTCGGCGAAACAAGTTCCGGACCACAGCGATGAGTTCCTCCCGCACACACGGTCTACCTCTGCGACAGCAACTCCTACCGCTTCGCAAGGGAGACCCCCATGTCCGAGACCACCGCCCCCGTCACCGCCTCCCCCTCCGCCTCCCCGGCCGCGGCTGGCGGCCGCGGCCGCGGCGCCCGGATCTCCCTGGGCACCCTGCAGGTCGTCCTCGGTCTCTTCTACGTGCTCGCGAGCGCGCTTCCCAAGCTGATCGCGCACCCGTCCGCCGCCGAGGTCTTCGACGATCTCGGTTGGGGGAGCGCGGGGATGTATCTCATCGGCGCGCTCGAACTGGCCGGAGGTGTCGCGCTGTTGATCCCGCTGCTGTCCTCGGTGGCGGCGGTGGCGCTCGGCGCGCTGATGGTCGGCGCCTTCATCGTGAACGTCACCGTGCTGCATGGGCCGTATCCGGCGACCCCGCTCATCCTGATCCTGCCGCTCGCGCTGATCGCGTGGGCCCGCAGGGGACACACCGCCGAGTTGGTCCGTCAGCTCCGACTGTTCCGGCTGGAGCGACGACGGGCATGACCGCCGTACGGCGTCGAGGGCTCCCCGTGACACAGGGGGAGCCCTCGACGTCGTACGGCGACCGGGTGTGCCTGGGCGTTCAGGTGGTCGTGTGCATGGTGGTCCTCGGGGGTCAGGGGCCCTCGGAGCCGCCCGCCGGGCCGTCGAGGCCCCGGAGGCGTTCCATCTCACGGCGGTCGCGCTTGGTCGGGCGACCCGCGCCGCGGTCGCGGACGCCCGCTGGGGCGACGGCCTCGCGCGGCGGGGGCGGCGGACTGTTGTCCACGTAGCACTCGACGGCGACGGGCGCCCCGACCCGCTTGCGGATCACACGCTTCACGATGACGACCCGTTCCCGGCCCCCGTGCCGCAGCCGCACCTCGTCGCCGACGCGTACGCCGTACGCGGGCTTGACGCGTTCGCCGTTCACCCGGACATGGCCGCCCCGGCAGGCGGTCGCGCCCATCGAGCGGGTCTTGACCAGACGTACGGACCAGATCCAGCTGTCGACCCGCACGCTCTCGCCGCTCGGCGGACGGGCGGCCTCGGCGGCGGCCACCATGTCACCGGCCCCGCCCGTGCTCTTGTTCTCGTCCACCTGATCGACGTCCGCATCCTCAGAAGCCATACCTCGACTTTAGAAGACCTGAGGGGCCGATATGCCAGAGCCCGAACGACTGCCTCATCGGCTGGGAGCGCCCACTCCGGTGGCGCTGACGTAGCCGGACGGACCCCAAGGCTCTGCGTACTCCCCGTCCATGATCCGCCGCTGTTTCCGGACGTACACCGCCCACCTGCCCCCGCCGGCACGTCTAACGGGAGCAGAGCTGGGTGCGCAGGGTCTCGCCGGTCCACCGCTCCCAGCGCTCACGCGACCAGCCACGCTCGTGCACGAACAGGAGGTACAACTCGGGGCTGAGCAGGCCATACAGCAGGTCGGCGACTTCCTCCACCGACACCTCCGGCCGTGCGCCCGGTTTGCCGGCCAGCGCGTTCGCCGCCCCTTGTTGAACGACATAACGAGGATCGACGTCCTGCGGCCACAGGGCGGCGACCTCGGGGTCGCTCGCGGCCGCCGCCTCCAGGACTTTGATGATCGGCGCGACCCGCTGCAGGATCGAGGTCGTGCCCGCGACGTAGGCGCGCAGCATGTCCTGGGCCGTGTCGGCGGCCAGCGCGTCGACGAACCACGGCCGGTCCATCGTGGCCACCGGCTCTTCGTCACCCGCGATCGTCACGTCGACCAGTTCCTTGAGCAGGGTGCGCTTGTTGCCGAAGACGAAGTAGATCGTCTGCACCGCGACACCGGCCCTGGCGGCGACGTCTTGAAGATTCGTCGCGCCGTATCCGTCCTGCACGAACAGCTCGAGAGACGCCGCCAGGATGCGCCGACGCGTCTCCTGGGCTTTCTGCCCCCGCTTGTTCGTTCGCTTGACATCGCTCATGACTGGAGTCTAACTCTAGATGCGAACACTAGAAGTCAACTCTAGTAAACGAGGTCCGCATGTCGGTCATCACCGTTACCCGCTTCCAGATCGATCCCGCCGACGCCGAGCAGCTTCGCGCCCGGCACGCCGCGTTGGTCGCCGCGACCAGGGCCGCCGCGCCCGGGCTCATCGAGGCGCGCCTGGGCCGGCTCGACGACGAGACGTGGGTCGGCATCTGGCGCTGGGACTCGGCTGCCAGCCTGCAGACGGCCCGTCAGGTCGTACCCGGCAACGCCGAGGCCACTGCGGCATTCGCGCTGACCCGCGAGCCCACCGTGGACGACATCGAGGTTCTGGACGAGCACTGACCGCGTCTCGCGAACTCGGAACCCGGAACCTGGAACCTGGAACTCGGAACCCGGAACTCGAAACCCGGAACCGTGAGCCGGGTCCCCCAATCGAGGACATGACATGATCGAAATCGATGCGTTAACCAAGGTGTACGGCTCGGCGCAGGGCCGAGCGGTCGACGAGGTGTCGCTGCACATTCCCGCCGGATCGGTCGTGGGCTTCCTGGGCCCCAACGGCGCCGGCAAGACCACCACCATCAAGATGACGGCCGGCTTGTTGGCCCCCACTGCGGGCCGGGTCCGGCTGGGCGGCGTTGACGTGGTCCGGCAGCGTTCGGCCGCGATGGCGCAGTTCGGCGCCGTGCTGGAGGGCTCGCGCAATGTCTACTGGAGCCTGTCGGCCTGGCAGAACCTGATGTACTTCGGGCGGCTCAAGGGCCTGCGCAAGGCCCAGGTCGGCGAGCGTGCCGAGGAGCTGCTGACCGGGCTGGGGCTGTGGGAGCGGCGGGACGACAAGGTCGGTGACTTCTCCCGCGGCATGCAGCAGAAGGTCGCGATCGCCGTCGCTCTGGTCGCCGACCCTCCGATCGTGCTGCTGGACGAGCCGACGCTCGGCCTCGACGTCGAGGCCACCCGCACAGTCAAGGACTGGATCGCCGAACTGGCCCGCGATCGGGGCACCACCATCCTGCTCACCACCCATCAGCTCGATGTGGCCCAGGAGTTGTGCGACCGCGTGGCCGTCATCCGTCAGGGTCGGCTCGTCGCCGACCTGCCCACGCGTGAACTGCTGGCCGGCTTCCGCGAACGCGACAGATACGACATCCGCATCGAGGGCACGGCCCCCGCCGGGTTCGACGCCGGCACCCACGAAGGCGTCACCACGATCCGCGTGCGGGTGAGCGATCCGGGCGAGGTGTACGACGTGGTCGAGCGGCTGCGCGCGCAAGGGGCCGTCCTGGAGTCGCTGGCCCAGGTTCAGCCCGATCTGGAGGATGTGTTCCTCGCTCTGGTCAACGAGACGTCCCATGCTTGACGTTCTGGGCGCGGAGATCGGGAAAGGCCTGCGGGTTCAGTTGGCCCACCCGATCGGGCACGTCGTCTCGCTGCTGATCGGCGCCACGATGTACCTCGGCCTGCAGTTCGTCCTGGGCCAGGGAGAGCTGCGGCAGGATCTGCTGCCGCAGACCCTGGTCGCGATCGGCGGCTACTGGTTCCTGCAGTACGCCGGCCTGGTGATGGTGTCCGATCTCATCGAGGAGAAGCGCGCCGGCACCTTCGCCCAGGCACAGATGACCACGGCGCCTGTCTGGCTGCCGATGCTCGGCCGGCTGATCACCGCCTCGGTGTTCGGTCTGGCGGTGGCCGCCGTCGCCGCTCTCGTCCCCATGCTGGTGGCCGGGATCTCGATCCCACTGCGCTCGGCGGCCCTGGTGCCTGCTCTGCTGCTGGGTGTCAACGTGCTGGCCTTCACCTTCCTGTTGGCCTCCCTCGCTCTGGTCTCCCCGATGATCGGCGCCCTGCAGTCGCTGTTCACCTCGCTGGTGCTGCTGCTCAACGGCTCATTCCTGCCGCTGGCCCTCTATCCCGACTGGCTGGCCGTCCTCGCCAGATTCCTGCCGACGACCTTGGGCATCGAGGCGACCACCCAGGCGCTGTTCGAGGGCCGGACCCTGGCCGCCATCTGGACCGGCGGCACCCTGCCGTGGCTCATCGCCCACACCCTTGCGCTCACGGTGGTCAGCGGCCTGCTGTTCGTCCGCAACCACAGCCGAGCCCTGCAGGAGTCGTCATGAGGTTCGCCCGCGGATTCGCCGCCGAGGTCCGCAAGGGGCTGCTCAACTTCGCCGCCGGATGGCGCGAAAGCCTCATCCAGATGCTCACCTTCCCGCTGTTCTACCTGCTCATCGTGCTGTTCATGGGGCGCGGGCAGCTGCGTGCGGAACTGCTGCTGCCCGTGTTGCTCGGCATGGTGGCGCTGACCTTCATCCACGAGCAGGTCAACCGGATGTTCTGGAGCTATCTGGGTGACATCCAGTCCGGGGTGCTGGAGCAGACGTACCTGACCCCGCTGCCGTCTGCCGCGGGCATCCTCGGACGCCAGTTCGCCGCCGTGATCTCGGCCCTGCCCACCGCGCTGGCTGTCCTGGCCACCGGGGCCATCGCCATCGACATCCAGGGCGGGCAGGTGCCCTTCGACGCGCAGGTGATCGTGCCGCTGGCCGCCATCGCGCTGGGTACCTGCGGACTGGCGCTCATCCTGTGCGGGCTGACCCTGGTGTTCAAACGGATCGAGATCATCACGCAGGTGTCGGTGGCCGTCTACGCCATCGCCGGCGGCACCCTGGTTCCCTTGGCCGCCATGCCCGATCCGATCGCCTTCCTCAGCCGGCTGCTGGTCCCCATCGCGCCCGGCATCGAGGCAATGCGGGACATCCTGCTCGGCGGGCATTCCCTGGCCGCCCTCCCGACCGGCTGGGGCCTCGGGTGGCTGCTGGCCCAGCCGCTGCTCATCACGACCGCCGGGGTGGTCCTGTTCAACCGGCTCGAACACCTCGCCAGAGACCGCGGCACTCTCGGCCGCTACTAGAAACCTGGAGATCACTATGACAACGGACACCGTGGCCCTGAGACCCGTCGGACAGGTCGTGGGCGGGCGCAGCGAGGTCTTCGAAGACGACTGGGGCGACGTTCGCGCCGTCATTCGTCTGGACGGCGCATCCTTCACCGCGTCGGCGGTGCTCGGCCTGGAGCACTTCTCACACCTGGAGGTCGTATTCCTCTTCGATCGGATCGACTCCGCCACCGTGCACAGCGAACCTCGTCCTCCGAGGGGGAACCCGAGCGCGGCACCCGTGGGGGTCTTCGCCCACCGCGGGCCGTACCGCCCCAATCGCCTGGGCGTCTCCCGCTGCCGACTGGTTGCTGTGGACGGCTTGGACCTGCAGGTCGCCGACCTGGACGCGTTGTCAGGCTCACCGGTCCTCGACATCAAGCCGTACTTGGCCGAGTTCGCCCCCCGTCATCCGGTCATTCAGCCGGCCTGGGCCAGCGAACTCATGAGCCGCTATTACTGAGGCCCTCAGCCGACGGCTTGCTCGATGGTCTGTGGGCGATTCCTCTCCTCAATAGAGGAATACTCCCAGGGGCGACGAGTGCGGCATCCTCGGAGTGAGGCGCGGCTACGGTCCGCGTCGTGCTGGTGGAGTTCTTCACTGACGAGCGGGCTGAGGAGTACGGGATGTTCGCCGACTCGGCAGACGCGGCTGATCTGGCTGATCTGGCTGATCTGGCTGATCTGGATGTGCGGATCAGCAGGTGTCGGGCCTGTCCGCGCCTGGTTGCATGGCGCGAGGAGGTGGCCCGTACCAAACGCGCCGCCTTCGCCGATCAGACGTACTGGGGCCGCCCGGTCCCCGGGTTCGGCCCGCCCGACGCGTCTCTGCTGATCATCGGCCTGGCCCCCGCGGCGCACGGCGCGAACCGGACCGGTCGGATGTTCACGGGTGACCGGTCGGGCGACGTGCTGTACGCGTCGCTGTACGAGGTGGGACTGGCCTCACGGGCCACGGCCGTGAGCGCGGCCGACGGGCTGACGTTGCACGGCGTGCGGATCACCTCACCCGTGCACTGCGCCCCGCCCGCCAACAAGCCGACCCCCGAGGAACGGAACACCTGCCGGCCGTGGCTCGTGCGCGAACTGGAACTGCTGCGGCCCTCGCTCCGGGCGGTCGTCGTGCTCGGAGCCTTCGGCTGGCAGGCTGCGCTGCCGGCGTTCGCGGAAGCGGGATGGGAGGTGCCCCGCCCTCGCCCTGCCTTCGCGCACGGAACGCGGGTCACGCTCGGGCCGTCCGTCTCGTCCGGGCCGCTCCGACCGCCCGGGGCGATCGAGCTCTTCGGATGCTTCCACGTCAGTCAGCGGAACACCTTCACCGGGCGGCTGACGCCCGCCATGCTCCGGGACGTGCTGCGTACGGCGGCACGGGCGGCGGGGCTGACGACGAGGCCGCAGGAGGGCTAGTACTCCAGCAGCGTTTCGCTATCTGGTCTGGTCAGAGGCGTCGTCCGGAGTGTAGTTGGCTGATGGTGTGTCAGGGGCGGCC
>NZ_JBTLMO010000051.1:0-60461 GCF_054462255.1 Streptomyces sp. SD15
CGACCACTTCCTCGCCTTCACCAGCATCGCCTGCACCCTCATCTGCTATCGCAGACTCACCAAATGAGATGACGTCTTAGCGGGTGGGTTCTCGCCATCCGTTCCTGGGGGGCTCCGCCCCCAGACCCCCGCCAGGGGCGCTGCGCCCCTGGACCCAGGCCAGGTATCCCAGCCTGTCCGGCGTTTGAGGACGAGGCCGTTCAGGCCGAACGGGTGTCTGGGGGCGGAGCCCCGGGGACGAACACGACCGGCTCAGCTCTCCGCAGGGACCGCCGCCTCCGCGGCCGGTGGCTGCGCGTCCGCCGGAGTCGTCCGCTCCGGCAGGAGTTCCAGCACCGCCCGCCGATGCGTCTCGCTCGTCGCGTCGTCGTACGGGTCCGGCGTGGCCGGGACCTGGAGGCGCAGGACGGGCCCCGTGCCCAGGTGTGCGTACCCGCGTCCGGGCGGCATGTCCCGGATGGGGGTGGTGTGCGGCGGCGCGCCGAGGACGGCCTCCAGCTGGCTGGTGGACGCCGGACCGAGGACCACACGCGCGCGAGTGTGCCGACGCACGGCGTCGCTGAGGCAGTCCAGGCCGTCGAACTGCTCGGCGATGACGACCGTGACGCCCGCCGCGCGCCCGTGGCGGAGCGGGACCTCGAGGAGGGCCTGAGGTTCCTTGCGGCCGTCGGCGGAGACGAAAAGGCCCAGCGCGCTGGGCCGGTCCAGCAGGATCCACAAGGGGTTCTTGGTGTCGTCCGGGGCAGGGTTGCCCGCCTGACGCGCGCGGTTGGCGGCGACCAGCCGCCGTTCCGTCTCGTGCGCGGCCCACTCCAGACTCGCCAGCGCCCCGGCCGGACCGCACTCGACGGCGAGGACACCGGCGCGGCCGGTCAGGCACGCGTACTCGCCGGTGCCGCCGCCGTCGATGATGACCACATCGCCGTACTGGAGGGCCTGCAGGGCGATCGAGCGGACGAGGGTGGTCGTACCACTGCCCGGTTCGCCCGCGACGAGCAGATGCGGCTCGGTGGAGCGGATGCCGGTGCGCCAGACGACCGGGGGAACGTCGCGCTGTTCCTCACCGTAGGTGAGGGGGAGGGTGCGCTGGACGTCGGCGGGATCGGTGAAGCCGAGGACCGTTTCGCCGGGCGCGGTGACGAAGCGCTGGGCGGCGATGTCGGTGGGGAGAGGCGGGAGGACGGTGACGGTGAGTTCGTTGCCCTCCTCGTCCCAGTCGAAGTGGTACTCGCGGCCGCGGCCGGACTTGGCGTGCAGGAGCTGCTCGATCCGGGCACGGGACTCCGCCTCGCCGTCCGTGAAGTACGCCGGGTAGCGGATGAGGAGTCGGGACACGCGTCCGTCGCCGTCGAAGCCGAACGTGGGGAAGGTCTTCTCCCAGTCGCCGCCATGGGCGTAGAGGGGGTCCGGGTCCTCGGCCGTCGAGAAGTACGGGACCAGGGCGTCGTGGAGCGACTGGAGGCGCTGGATCTGCGACTCGTCGGGGCCGGTGGGTTCCGAGGGGGCGTTGTCACGGCCCGCCCACGCTGCTGCCGCCATCAGGGTGATGGCGGCGAGCAGCGGTCCGTAGGGCACCAGTGCCAGGACCAGGATCATCGAGGCCACCATGAACAGCAGCGGCCCGCGCCCGTCCTTGGGAGTGTCGGCCCACTTGCGCCGTCCGACACCTGCCAGTCGGCGCAGTCCACGAGTGATCGTGATCAGTGGGTGGAGGACATCGGTGGCGCTGTCGGCTGCCGTCCGGGCCAGCTCCCGGCTTCGGGCGATCTGTGCACTGCCGTAGCTGAGGATGCGGGGGAGAGGGCGCCGAGCCACTGCTGTCTCCTGAAGGTGCGTGCGATGGGCAGGGACGTCAGAACTTGATCCCGCCGAGGAGGCTCGCCAGGCTCTCCCCGCCGGCCTTGATGCTCGGCGCGATGGCCGTGCTGGCGAGGTAGAAGCCGAAGAGAGCGGACACCACGGCGTGCGACGCCTTGAGTCCGTCCTTGCGGAAGAAGAGGAAGACGATGATGCCGAGGAGGATGACGCCTGAGATGGACAGAATCATTTGTGCTCTCCTGGTTCGTGGGGACGGTCACCATGAGTTGTTCCAGGATCACAGGATGTATCCATACGATAAAAGGTGCAACTAGGTGAAATTCGGCTGATTTCACTCGGTCGGTGGAGTTGTCCTGGGCCGCCTGAACAGTTCTGTTGCTTGCGTGGGGCCCGCGGTGATCTTTGCCTCCGTCGGGGCCGGTCATGTGCCGCCGAAGCCAGTACGCTGGCGATTCACCCGTACGGCCGTGCATCTCGCCGTCGTACGAGCCTGTGCATGACAGCCTGCCCGGCTGTCGTAGGCTCCCGCAGTCCCCGTTGAACTCGATGATGTCCCTGTGAGAGGTGGTCCGCCGATGAGTGAAGCCCCCGACCCCGAAGTCGTGGAGCTGGCGACCAAGATCTTCGATCTGGCGCGCCGTGGCGAGACCGAGGCGCTCGTGGCGTACGTCGACGCGGGCGTTCCGGCCAACCTCACCAACGACCGCGGCGACTCGCTCGTGATGCTCGCCGCGTACCACGGCCACGCCGAGGCGGTCCGCGCCCTGCTGGAGCGCGGCGCCGAGGCGGACCGCGTCAACGACCGAGGGCAGACTCCGCTCGCCGGGGCTGTCTTCAAGGGCGAGGAGACGGTCATCCGCGCGCTCCTGGACGGCGGCGCCGACCCGGCCGTGGGCACCCCCTCGGCCGTGGACACGGCCCGCATGTTCGGCAAGACGGAACTGCTCGAATTGTTCGGCGCACTCTGATCCGAACACGCTGACCAGGCACAACACGGAAAACGGGGGAGGCGGAACGGGGCCGCCGGAAATACGGTCGCGGCAAGAAGAACTGCCGAGTCATCATGACGTCGTGATTCATGGACGCGATGGCTGGGCAGGTGTTGCCGCACCGCGCGGGCCGTGATGCGGCCCGCCTGGGCCACCGACGAGAGGCAGAGGAAGATGGTCTACAGCAAGCAAGAAACGGCGGGCGCTCCGACGTGTTGTCACGCGGCCAGGTAATGCAGGATCCCGGTTGCGTCGACGCTTGATGTGAGGCTGTTTCCCATGTTCGATCCGGTCATAGCGCCCAGCGGTACGCTGCTCGGCCTGCTCCAGAGGGGCCGCGGTGACGGCACGCTGCACGCGCTCACCGCACCGCGCGCCGAAGCGCTCGCGGCGCTGAACCACTGTGTGCTGCGCGACCCCCGCCACGACTGGCAGGTGGAGAACCGCTCCCTGTACTACGCCCGTCTCTACCTCGATCTGAGCGGTGAGCTCGACGAGATCGAGCGGCATCTCTTCGACGTCGAGGACGTCCTCGACGACTGCGAGTCACGCACGGGGCTCGCCCTCGCGGTCCTCGGGCACCTCGCCTCGTACGGCAGGCGGGACGCCCTGGAACTGCTGCGCGGGTACGCGGCCTCCGGCAGCAATTGGGCCTGGGCCCTGGACGAGCTGGCCCTGCGCGACGACGACGCGGGCCTGCGCGCCCTCGCCGCGCCCGTGCTCGCCCGCTTCCCGGCCGACCCGGAGGGCGAGGCCGCCCTCGCCGCCGCCGTGCGCGACGCCTTCGAGCCCCGGCCCTGGCGGCTGTGGGCCGACGATCCCCGCGAATCCATCGGTACGCGCGTGCGTGCCGCCCAGGAACAGGGGTCCTTCGACCGCTGGCAACGACAACTGCGCCCCACCGGGCCACGCCCGGGCTGGAGCGTGCGAGCCGTGTTCGAGTGGGCCCAGCAGGGCCTCGACCGCGGAGCCGCACTCCATGTGCCGGCCGCCCGTTGCCTCACCGCCGTCGCGGGCCCCGAGGACCGGCCGGAAATCGTCGAGGCCGCCCGCGGCGGGGGCGACGGAGCCCGTTGTACGGCCTTGCGCTATCTCGCCGACAGCAACGATCCGGAGGCCCTCGACCTGATAGAGGGCGCCGTGGCCGGCGGCACGGCGGCAGTCGCGGAGGCTGCTGCTGACGCCTTCGAACGGATGCGCAGTGTCGCCGCCGTCGACCGGGCGCGACGTTGGGCACACCGGCCCGACGCCCTGGGCGCCGCCGCGGGACGGATGCTCGCCTGCCGGGGCGGCACGAAGGACCGCGATCTGGTCCTGGGCGCGCTCCGCGAAGCCGTACGTGGCGAAGGCCCCGACGCGCCGACGCTGTGGACCCTCGTGGACGGCGCCGGACGGCTCGGCATCGTCTGTGCCGCACCTGTACTGCGCCATGTCTACCGCGAAACCGCCTCGTCCCATCTGCGCGGGCGAGCCGCCCGTGCCCTCGCCGCCACCGATCCCTCCTTCCCCGCCGGCTTCGCCGTGGAGTGCCTGTGGGACTGCGAGGAGTCGACCCGGGAGGTGGCCGCACGGCACGCCGAGACCGGTGACGCGCGCGTCGTCGAACAGCTACGGCGGCTCGCGGCGGACCCGGCCGAGGAGGCGGAAGTCCAGACAGCCGTGCGCAGCCGCATCGGGCCCGACGCGCCCGCTGTATGAACGCGAAGTGACCCGGGGGGCAGGAGGGCATGGCCGCGGGCTGACCTGGACAGGCGTGCAGCCCAACGCTCACAAGGCGTTCCCCGTACGGAAAGATCCACGTTGACGTGGCCACGTCCAGCACGGCGACAACACGGGTATGCGTGTCGTCATCGTGACCGAATCCTTTCCCCCCGATGTGAACGGCGTGGCCCACTGCGCGCTCCAGACCGCCCGGCACCTCGTCGATCGCGGTCACGTTCCCCTCGTCGTCGCCCCGGCCACTGCGGCCGGAAACGGGCCCGACGCTCTCGCGCCGTGCCCCGTCGTCCGTGTCCCCTCCCTTCCGCTCCCCGGCTACCCCCAGGTCCGCGTCGCCCTCCCCAGCCGACGCGTCGCCGCGGCGATCACCGAACACCGCGCGGACATCGTTCACCTGGCCAGTCCCTTCATCCTCGGCGTCCGCGGGATGGCCGCCGCCGCCCGGCTCGGCATCCCCGCCGTCGCCGTCTACCAGACCGACCTCGCCGGATACGCCCGTACGTACGTGGGTGCGGGCGAAGCCACGGCGTGGCGGCGCATCCGCTCGGTGCACGCCGCCGCCGACCGGACGCTCGCTCCGTCCAGCGTGGCCCTGCACGACCTGGAGGCACACGGTGTGCCGCGGGTGCGGCTGTGGGCGCGTGGCGTGGACACCGTTCGCTTCCGCCCCGACCGCCGGGACGAGGCACTGCGCCGTGAACTGGCCCCGAACGGAGAGCTGATCGTCGGCTACGTCGGCCGGCTCGCTCCCGAGAAGCAGGTCGAACTGCTCGCCGGGGCCTGCGGCCTGGACGGAGTGCGCGTCGTGGTGGTGGGCGACGGGCCCAGCGAATCGACCTTGCACGAGGCTCTTCCCGGCGCCGTCTTCCTCGGGCGTCGCACCGGCGACGAGCTCGCCCGGATTTTCGCCTCACTGGACGTCTTCGTGCACACCGGCCCTTTCGAGACCTTCTGCCAGACCGTGCAGGAGGCCATGGCCAGCGGAGTGCCCGTCGTCGCGCCCGCCGCGGGCGGACCGCTCGACCTGGTGGCGCACGGCCGTACGGGGCTGCTGGTGCCGCCGCGCGACGCGGACGCCGTACGTGACGCGGTCTCGGCCCTGGCCGCAGATCCGGCCCTCCGGGCCGCCTACGGGGCCGCCGGGCACGCCATGGTCGAGGGCCGCACCTGGGCCGCCGTGGGCGATCAGCTCATCGGGCACTACTCCGATGTGCTCTCCGCGCGGAAGCTGGTGGCGGCATGAGCCTGCGCATCGTACGGCTGGCCAACTTCGTCGCCCCCGCGTCGGGCGGACTGCGTACCGCGCTGCGGGAGCTGGGCGCGGGCTACCGGGCCGCCGGACACCAGCCGGTGCTCATCGTCCCCGGGGAGCGCGCCACCGACCGCGAGACCGAGCAGGGGCGGGTGATCACGCTGCCCGGGCCGCTGCTGCCCGGAACCGGCGGCTATCGCGTGCTCACGGACAAGCGGAGCGTCGCCCGCCTCCTGGAGTCACTCGAGCCGGACCGGCTCGAGGTCTCCGACCGGACCACGTTGCGCTGGACCGGGGTGTGGGCACGGCGGGCCCGGGTGCCCGCGGTCATGGTCTCCCACGAGACCGCCGACGGCGTGCTGCGGACCTGGGGGCTCCCCGAGGGGATGGCCCGACGGACCGCCGACGCCCTCAACATCCGTACGGCACACACCTACGCGCGCGTTGTGTGCACCACGGAGTTCGCGGAGCGCGAGTTCGTCCGCATCGGGGCCCGCAATGTCGTCCGGGCCCCGCTGGGCGTCGACCTGGTGGGACGGCACCCCACGCTGCGGGATCCGGCGGTGCGCGACCGGTACGCGCGCGTGGACGAGTCGCTGCTCGTGATGTGCTCCAGGCTGTCCGTCGAGAAGCGGCCGGGCACGGCGCTCGACGCGCTGGAGGCGTTGCTGCGGCGCGGCGAGCGCGCCGTGCTCGTGGTCGCCGGGGACGGACCGCTGCGGGCCCGGCTCGAGCAGCGGGCCCGGGAGCGGAGGCTGCCGGTCACCTTCCTCGGGCATG
The DNA here is from genome assembly GCF_054462255.1 of Streptomyces sp. SD15. NCBI lineage: Bacteria > Bacillati > Actinomycetota > Actinomycetes > Kitasatosporales > Streptomycetaceae > Streptomyces > Streptomyces sp. SD15. Next base: position 6,559 of record NZ_JBTLMO010000051.1, read on the forward strand.
TCGCCGACCGTGCCCTGCTCGGTGCGTTGCAGGCCTCCGCCGACGTGTGCCTGGCACCCGGGCCGGCCGAGACGTTCGGGCTGGCCGCGCTGGAGGCGATGGCCTGCGGTACGCCGGTGGTGGCGAGCGCGGTGTCCGCTCTGCCGGAGGTCGTCGGGTCCGCCGGGGCCACCGCCGCCGACAGCGGGGACTCCTTCGCGGACGCGGTGCGGCTGCTTCTGGGACGCCCCGAGGGCGAGCGCCGCGAAGCCGCACGCGCGCGTGCGGAGTGTTTCGGCTGGGACACCGCGGTGAAGGCGTTCCTCGCCGCGCACGACGCGGTGGTCGAGGAGCGGCCCCGCCTGCAGGAGGGCGTCGGATGAGACCCGTTCGGTTCGTGGCCCTCGGGGATTCGCTGACGGAAGGCGTCGGCGATCCCATGGGCGAGGCCTGGCGGGGCTGGGCCGCGCTGCTCGCGGGCGGTCTTGACGCCTCTGTGGAGTTCACCAACCTCGCGGTGAGCGGGGCCCAGACACGAGACGTCCTGGAGCGGCAGACACCGGCGGCGCTGGCCCTGCGGCCGGACGTGGTGTCCGTGGTGATAGGCGTGAACGACACCCTGCGGTGCACCTTCGACATCCACGCCGTGGCCGCGCGGCTCGACCAGGTGTATGCGGCGTTCCGGGCTCAGGGCGCGGTGGTGATGACGGCCTGTCTGCCGGATCCCGGCTCCATGCTCGGGCTGCCGGGGGCGCTGGCGCGGCCGTTGGCCCGGCGGCAGCGGGGCGTCAACGCGGTCGTGCACGCGCTGTCCGAGCGGCACGGAGCGGTGCATCTGCACGCCGCGGAGGAGGAGTGGCTCACCGACCGCGCGATGTGGAGCGCGGACCGGCTGCACCCGGGGGAGCGGGGACACCGGCAACTCGCCCTTCGCTTCCACGCATTGCTCGCGCAGGAGGGCCTGGCCACCGGGGCCGCGCCCGCGGCCGAGCCCGATTTCCCCGCGCCCACACGGTCGGCGAGCCTGTGGTGGCTGGCCACCGCGGGGACGGGCTGGGTGGCCCGGCGGTGCACGGACCTGTTGCCGCAGCTGCTCACCCTGGCCGCCGCCGAGGTACGCCATCGGGCACGCGGCACCAGCGCCCGGCTCGACCTCAGCGCCTCGCACGCCGTGGCGTCCGCGCTGGCCGCACTGTCGGTGGCCGAACAGCCGGATGCGGCATGACGGTCGCGCCGATCGCGCCCGTTGTGCGGGATCAGCGGCGGCGTACGACCATGAAGCGGACCGGCGTGCCCGGGACCGCCTGAGCGGCCGCCGGGAGGTCGGCCGCACGGACCACCGCGACCACCGGGTACCCCCCGGTGGTCGGATGGTCGGCGAGGAAGACGACCGGTCTTCCGTCGGGCGGTACCTGCACCGCGCCCAGGACCATGCCCTCGCTGGGGAGTTCGCCGGAAACGGTCCTCTCCAGCGAGGGCCCTTCCGTACGCAGCCCGATGCGGTTGCTCGCGGAGGACACCCGGTAGGTGCCGGTCGTCAGGGTGCGCAGGGCCGAGGCAGTGAACCAGTCGTCGCGCGGGCCCGGTGCCACGCGCAGGACCAGCTCGGAGGGTGGCCCGGGGTGCGGAACCACGTCCACGCGCGCGTGGACGCCGTCGGGGTGCCCCAGGGGCAGCACCATGCCGTTCGCGAGGGGCGGTGGGCCCAGGCCCGAAAGGAGATCCGTGGAGCGGCTGCCGAGGACCGGCTCCACGGCCACTCCTCCGGCGACGGCCACGTAGCTGCGTACCCCAGCGCGGGCGGGGCCGATGTCCAGCAGTGCTCCGGCGGGGACGCGTACGGGCGCTCCCCAGGGGGTCGGACGCCTGTCGACCGTGACCGGGCAGGGCGCGCCCGTGACCGCCACGGTGACCGCCGAGCGAGGGCGCAGGGCACAGCCGTTGAGCGTCGTCTCCAGGACGGCCGCCTCCGCGGGGTTGCCGACGAGACGGTTGGCCAGCGCCGCCGCGGGCGCGTCGAGGGCGCCGGAGCGCGGTACGCCGAGGTGGGCGTGACCGGGGCGGCCCTGGTCCTGCACGGTGGTGAGGGCCCCGGCTCGTGCGATGGACAGGGCCCGGTCCGTCATGAGCACCTCGCCGGTACGAACCGGACCCGCGTCCCCGGGGCCAGCAGCGCGGCCGGCACGCGCGCGTGGTCCCACAACACCGCGTCCGTCGTGCCGATCAGCTGCCAGCCACCCGGCGACGAGCGCGGGTACACGCCCGTGTACGGGCCCGCGAGCGCCACGGAGCCTGCCGGAACCGCCGTCCGCGGAGTCGCCCGGCGAGGGACGTCGTACCGCGACGGCAGCCCCGTCAGGTAGCCGAAACCGGGCGCGAACCCGCAGAAGGCGACCCGGAACTCGGCCGCCGCATGGATCTCGGGCACCTCCTCCTCGGGCACACCCCACAGGGCGGCGACATCGGCCAGGTCCGGACCGTCGTACCGCACGGGGATCTCGAGCACCTCCTCCGCGCGCGCGGGCAGTGGCGGGATCTCCCACGTGGGGAGCCGGGTCGCCAGGCGCACCGGGTCGTCCAGGCCGTCCAGGAGCACCGTGCGGGCCGCGGGGACGATTTCACGCACGGACAGGGAGCCCTCCGCGCGGCGGCGTACCAACTCGGCGTGCAGGGCCTGGGCCGCCTCGCCGGAGGAGACCTCGACCAGCAGGGCGCGGTCACCGACCGGCAGGGCCCTCATACGAACGCCTCCACGCGGACACCCGCGGACTCCAGCCGCTCGCGTACCCGGCGCGCCAGGTCCACCGCGCCCGGGGTGTCCCCGTGCAGGCACAAGGAGCGGGCGCGGACCGGAATGCGCTCCCCGGAGTGCGAGGTCACCGAGCCGGAGCGGGCCAGGCCCAGCGAGCGTTCGACGACCGTGTCCGCGTCCGTGATCACCGCGCCGTCCTGACCGCGCGGCACCAAGGTGCCTTCCTCGGTGTACGCGCGATCCGCGAACGCCTCGGTGGCGGTGGGCAGTCCGGCCCGCTCGGCCAGCTTCAGGAAGCGGGAGGACGGGAGACCGAGGACGGGCAGAGCGGCGTCCGCGAGCAGCACGCCGTCGACGACCGCCGCCGCCTGCTCCTCGTCGTGCACGACGCGGTTGTAGAGCGCGCCGTGCGGCTTCACATACGACACGCGCGTGCCCGCCGCGCGCGCGAAAACCTCCAAGGCGCCGATCTGGTAGGCCACTTCGGCCGCCAGCTCGTCGGGCGGCACGTCCATCGCGCGCCGCCCGAAACCCGCCAGGTCGCGGTAGGAGACCTGGGCGCCGATCCGTACGCCCCGCTCGGCCGCCAGTTCGCACACCCGCCGCATGGTGACCGCGTCCCCGGCGTGGAAGCCGCAGGCCACATTGGCGCTGGTGACGACGGACAGCAGCTGTTCGTCGTCGGTCAGCCGCCAGCGGCCGAAGCCTTCGCCGAGATCGGCGTTGAGATCGATCGGTGTCGTCATGAGGTTCCGTTCTGCTTCCGTTCCGCTGGTCAGGCCACGCGGTACTGCTCGTCGCGGGCGTCGGTGAGGAACATCCGGCCCGGTGCGTGGGTGATCGCGAAGGGCGGGCGGGACGCCATCACGGCCGCCTGGGGTGTCACTCCGCAGGCCCAGAACACCGGGATGTCGTCCTGCTCGGCCTCCACCGGATCGCCGAAGTCGGGGCGCGAGAGATCCTCGATCCCCAGACCGGACGGTTCCCCGCAGTGCACCGGGCTGCCGTGCACGGCGGGCATGAGGCTGCTCTCCCTGATCGCCGCGGCGAGGTGCTCGGGCGGGACCGGGCGCATCGACACCACCATGGGGCCGTGCAGCCGCCCCGCGGGACGGCACTGGCGACCGGTCACGTACATGGAGACATTGCGGCCCTGTTCGATGTGGCGCATCGGGACGCCCGCCTCGGCCAGCGCCCACTCGAAGGTGAAGCTGCATCCAATGAGGAACGAGACCAGATCGCCGCGCCAGCGATCGACCACGTCCGTGGGCTCGTCGACCAACTCGCCGTGTTCCCAGACCCGATAGCGGGGCAGGTCGGTGCGCAGGTCCGCGGCCTCCGCCAGCGGCGTGGTCCAGGAGCCGGCGTCGGTGACATCGAGGACCGGGCAGGGCTGCGGGTTGCGCTGGCAGAACAGCAGCATGTCGTACGCCCAGTCGGCGGGCACCGAGATCAAGTTGGCCTGGGTGTGGCCGGCGGCGACTCCGGCGGTGGGGCCCGACACGCCCGAACGGAACTGGGCACGCGCCTTCTTGGGGGTCCACGCGTGCGCGTGGTCGTCGAGAAGCAGGTTGAGCGGGCGGTCCTGGACGGTGTCGTTCACAGGAGCTCCTTCCCCCGGGTCTCGGGGAGTCCGATCAGGGCGAGCGCGGCGAGGGGGTGGGGAAAACGGCGCCCACGGCACGCCCGGTGTTGTACGTGAAGCCCTGCCCGGTGCCGCGCACCGCCGCCGGGTACAGCTCGCTGAGGAACGAGCCGAAGCCGCTGAAGATCGCCGACATACAGAAGCCGAGCGGGAAACCGAGCACAAGGAGAAGGGTGTTGGCGCCGCTCGGGATGTTGGCGTACATGAGGATGCAGGCGGCGGAGAGGATCGCGAAGAGCAGGATGTTCCGCTTGCGGCCCAGCTTGTCGGTGAGGTAGCCGCCGGTGAGGTAGCCGATGAAGGCGCCGGAGATCAGGAAGGTGAGATAGCTGCCGGTGCCGACGACGGACAGACCGCGCTCCGTCTTCAGGTAGGTGGGCACCCAAGTGGCCAGCGTGTAGTAGCCGCCCTGGACACCGGTGGAGAGCAGGACCGCGAAGAACGTGGTGCGCAGGAGGCCGGGGCCGTCGGCCGTGGCCGGCTTGAAGATCGCCGCGAACGAGCCCTTGTCGGCGCTCTTCTCACGAACGGCGGCCGCCTCCGGAGCGTCCTGCACCCGGCGTCGCACCCAGACGACGAGCAGCGCGGGCAGCGCGCCGGTCCAGAACATCACGCGCCAGGCCAGATCGTCGCCGAGGAACTCGAAGACCAGCGTGTAGACGATCACGGCCAGTCCCCAGCCGACGGCCCAGGAACTCTGGATCGCGCCGAGTGTGCGGCCGCGGTGCCGGGGGCTCGCGTACTCGGCGACCAGGATCGCGCCGACCGCCCACTCGCCGCCGAAACCGAGTCCCTGGAGGGCGCGGAACACCAGCAGCGTCTCGTAGTTGGGCGCGAAGCCGCAGGCCACGGTGAACACCGCGTACGTGATCACGGTGATCATCAGCGCTTTGACGCGGCCGATCCGGTCCGCGACCACACCCGCGATCGCGCCGCCGACCGCCGAGACGACCAGCGTGACGGTGGTGAACAGGCCGGTCTGGCCACTGTCCAGGCCGAAGTACGCCGCCAGCGCGACCATGCTCAGCGGCAGCGTGAAGTAGTCGTACGAGTCGAGGCCATACCCGCCGAACGCGCCGGCGAAGGCGCGGCGGCCCCGCGGGCCGAGCGCGTGCAGCCAGGCGAACGTGCCTTCCTGGACGGGGAGTTCATCCGTGCCGGATTGGGTTTCGGCGGTCAGGGCCTGGGATGGAGGGGTCGTGCTCATGGGCACCTCGCAGTGAGGGACGGAGGGTGCTTGAGGACTGAGCCGTGCCATGCCGTGCGGGAAGCGCTGGGCGCCGTGGTCCGCAGTGGTGCGGTCGGCGCCTGACCGCCAAGGTAGAGGATCGTTGAACGATCCCTCAATACCTATGTTGTTTCGTTCTTGTATCTGCGATTGAATTCCGGGCATGGCAGAGCTGACGGGACTGGCCGACGATCGCGCCCTGCTGGGCCGCACCAGCACCGCCGAGCGGGTCTCGGACATCCTCAGGAGCCGTATCGCCGAGGGGTACTTCCCGCCCGGGACACGGCTGTCCGAGGACAGCATCGGCGGAGCACTCGGCGTTTCCCGCAACACGCTGCGCGAGGCGTTCCGGCTGCTCACGCACGAGCGGCTGCTGGTGCACGAGCTCAACCGCGGGGTCTTCGTGCGGGTGCTGACCGTCGAGGACGTCGAGGACATCTACCGCACCCGCACCCTCGTCGAGTGCGCGGTGGTCCGCGGCCTCGGCAAGCCGCCGTACGCCGTGGACGGCCTCGCCAAGGCCGTCGCCGACGGGCAGCGGGCGGCGCGCGAAGGTGACTGGAAAGGCGTCTCCACGGCCAACATCCACTTCCATCGGGAGCTGGTGGCGCTCGCCGGGAGCGCCCGCACCGACGAGCTGATGCGCAGCGTCTTCGCCGAACTGCGGCTCGCCTTCCACGTGGTGGACGACCCGCGGCGGCTGCACGAGCCGTATCTCGCGCGCAACCGTGAGATCCTCGGGACGCTCCAGGAGGGCGACCGCGACGGGGCAGAGCGGCTGCTCGCGGTCTATCTCGACGACTCGCTCGCGGGGCTCGTGGACGTGTACGGGCGGCGGGTGGCCGACGGTGGGCAGGGGATCGGCTGAGGCGGCAGCGACCGGCGTGAGCGTGGGACCGGTGTGAGGTTCGGGACTGGCATGGGGTCCGGGGTGGCCGGTCGCATCTGCGTCGTTTCGACCGTTGTCAGACCGAGGACCTAGTCTGTGCACCGTGACTTCGCCTGCATCGACGGACCGTGTTCCGCCCCAGCTCAGCGCGGGGCCGCGCCCCGCTCCGGGCCCGGCCGCCGACGAGGGCCTGGCGCGACGGCTGCGCGCGCTCGCCTGCACCGCGCCGCTGCACGACCTCGACGTACGCAAGGCGAATCTCGCGGGCGAGTACACGGTGTACGGGATGGCGGAGGTGGCCCTCGCCGCCATCGACCTGGTCACACTCAACATGGACTTCGACACCGGCGCCGACCACGACCAGATAGTGGCCCGCCTTATCCCGCGCATCGCCGCCCAGGCCCCGCAGCGGCCCGTCGCCGAGCACGAGCGCGTGGCCCGCTGGGTCCTGGAAAACCTGATCAACGTCGGCACCGTCGACCGCGGCTTCCGGGCCGTATACGGCACGTTCGCACCCGACGGCTCCTATGTGCGCCGTGACTACGACTTCAAGCTGATCGAGGAGGTCCCCGGGTACGGGGGGACGGTCTATCTCCGTACCACGGACGAGGCGGTCAACGTCCTCGTCGGCGCCCTCGACACCGACGTCACCAGTGCGCAGATCGCCGCGGAGGTCAAGCTGGAAGTGCTGATCAGCCGCGGCCGGCTCGCCGACGCGCAGCTCGCCGCCGAACAGGCCCGGTACCGGACCGTGCAGTACTCGGAGACGCTCCGCAAGGCACTCGACGCGACCCGGCGCAATGTACGGGCCGTCGACTGGCTCCAGGCCGTACCCGACATGATCGCCGAGGCCCTCGACCACGTCGCCGACCGCTATCGGCACGAGAACGCGATCCTCACCAACATCCGCAAGGCCCGGGACGAGTCCGAGGACCCCGAGCAGAAGCGCCGCGCCGCCGAGCTCGTCGACATCGTCAAGGACTGCATCCGCAGGCATACGCAGCTGCAGTCCCGGCTCCTGGAGGCCGGACCGCTGTTCCGCGCCGAGCAGGACCGGCAGGCGTTCGCCACCCCCATGACCACCTCGGGAATCGACCTCTACGGCCATCTCGTCGCGCCCGTGCTGCCGCTGCCCGTCGAGCGGGCGCGACGCGTGACGGACGCGTTCTTCGCCCGCGGGACCGGGCTGCGCACGCCCGTGGCCGTGCGCGTGGGCGATCTCGTCGACATACTGCTGACGCCGCCCATGGAGCGGGAGCACCTCGGCGCGGAGATGCCGGAGCCGGACCTGATCGCCACGCCGGACGACAGCCGGTTCAGCGAGGAGCAACTGGCGTCCGCCATGGAGCTGCTCGAGCTGCCGGCCGATGCCCCACGGCGGCTGTCCGGGCTCCTTACGGATGCGCGCCGCCGCGATCCCGAACTGCCTTACCTGGTCGCTCTGTTGGCCGTTCACGCGGCCAGTCCGCCGGTCGGTACCGCCTATCGGCAGGGCGAGGAGAAGCTGTTGTTCGCCGTGGACGACGGGGTCGAGCTGGATGATCCGGAGTTCGGCGGGGCGGATCTCATCGTGGGGATGGCTTCGCTGGACGCGGCGGGGATGGCGGCGGATCGCAAGTGAATGCCTCGTCGGAAGAGCCGGGGGACCGCGGGCTGGTTTTGACCTGCGGGCCGGTTGTGGCTCGTCACGCCGACGCGGCGGAGCCGCACATGCCACAACCCCGCAAGCTTGTCGGGGCGATCGTCCGCCCCCTCGTTTCACCGAACAAGGAGTCTCAACCGTGACCGAGCACGTCGAGTGGAGTGAGCCGGATGCCGTCGCCGCGCCGGCGAACGCGCCCGTCACCCCCGCCGACGCCGCCGACGCGGCGCGGCTCGTCTCCTTCGGGCTGCAGCCCAAGCTGCAGCCCGCGCGCGACCAGGAGTACGCGGAGCTGCTGCGGCGCTACCGCGAGGACCCGCCCTTCGCACGGCTCGCCGACGCCGTGGCCGCCGGGCTCGGACTGGTCGTCCTGGAGGTGTCCTCGCGCGCGGGGATGGCGGTGACGGCCGCCGAGGACTCACTCTTCGCCGTCCGTATGGGCGACTACGCCCGTCGTACGTCCGCCGACTCCGTGGACCGCTTCCTGCACGGCCTCGCCCACCTTGCCGTCGCCGCCATGGCCTTCCCGCGCCCGGAGGATCTCGCGGACGACGGCTACATCGGGCGCGTCTCGGTCAACGGCGTCGACGCGTTCGTACGACAGGCCTGCCGTCGCCTGGAGGAGCGTGCCGAGGAGCAGGGCGAGAACACCGACCCGGCGACCGAGGCGCCCGGCCTGGAAGCGGCCTGGCGGACCTGGGCGCGGCGCAGCTCCACCGGCGCCACCAAGGACGCGCGCAGACTCGCCGGTTCGACCACCGGCATCGTCGGCAAGGCCGCCGCGTTCCTCACCGACTCCGGGTTCCTGCAGCGGACCGGGGACGACGCGGGCGGGACATACCGGACCACGGCCCGCTATCAGCTCCAGGTCCGCGACATGGCGGGCAGTGCCGCGCTGGCCGAGCTCCTCGAGCTGGGCATCGTGCCGGTGACCGACGGCACCGCGACGCTGCTGCCCGCCGAGGAGACCGACGATCTGGAGCTGGCGGCCGGCGCCGGGCTGCCGTTCCACTCCTGAAGCCTCTCGAGCTTCTGAACCCCACCGACCTTTCCCGACCTTCCCAGACTTACGACGAGAGTCCGCCGCCATGTACGAGCTGTCCCGGGTCCGCCTCTACTCCATCGGTCCCGCCGGTGCGCGCTACGCCGACACCGTGCTGGACCTTCGGGGTGTCGGCGAGCCCGTGCCCGACCCCGCGCCCACCCAGGCGGAGTTCTTCGAGGAGGAGCCGGTCGGCCCACCGCGCCGGCCCGCGCCCGCGGGCGTGCTCTTCCTGGAGAACGGCGGCGGTAAGTCGGTGCTGCTCAAGCTGATCTTCTCGGTGATGCTGCCGGGCCACCGGAACACACTGGGCGGCGCCAGCTCCGGTGTACTGCGCAAGTTCCTGCTCGCCGACGACTGCGGTCATGTCGCGCTGGAGTGGCAGCACACGCTCACCGGTGAGTGCGTCGTCGTCGGCAAGGCGAGCGAGTGGCGGGGGCGCCAAGTCTCCAATGACCCGAGGAAGTTCGCGGAGGCTTGGTACTCCTTCCGGCCCGGACCCGGACTGAGCCTGGACAACCTGCCCGTAGCCGAGGCCACCACCGTCCGGCCCCCCGTCGAGGGCGCGTCCGGCGCGCACGGGCGGCGCCGCACCATGAAGGGCTTCCGGGACGCGATCACCGATGCGGGCAAGGCGTACCCGCACCTCGAAGTGCACTGGGAGGAGATCCACGACCGTTGGAACGAACACCTCGGCGACCTGGGCCTCGACCCCGAACTCTTCCGCTACCAGCGGGAGATGAACGCCGACGAGGGCGAGGCCGCCGGTCTCTTCGCGGTCAAGAAGGACTCCGACTTCACGGACCTGCTGCTGCGGGCGGTCACCGACACGCGGGACACGGACGGGCTCGCCGACCTGGTCGGCGGCTTCGGCAACAAGCTGGGGCGGCGCGCCGAGCTCATCGCCGAGCGGGACTTCACGGCGGGCTCCGTGGACCTGCTCGGCCGGATCGTGGAGGCCGCCGAGGCACGGGCACGCGCGCGTGACATCCACGCGGGCGCCGAGCGGCGTACTCGGACGCTGGCCCGGCGGCTGTCCGCGCGGGCCGTGCAGGAGCGCGTACGCGCCGGTGAACTCGCGCAGCGCGTGACCGCCGCCGCATACGCCGTCACCCATGCCGAGGGCGCCCGCGAGCGCGGCGCACTGATCGCCGCCGAGCTGGCCTACCGGCATGCCTCGCTGGCCCTCGCCAAGGCCGAGAAGTCGGCGGCCGCGCAGAAGCGCGAGCTGGCCGACGCGCGCACCCTGCACTCGGCCTGGCAGGCCGCCGAGTCCGTGCTGCGGCACCGCGCCGCGGCCGACCGCTCCGCACGCGTGGCGGACGCGATCCGCGAGGCCGAGCGGGACGCCGCTCCCGCCCTCGCCGCCCGGGCCAAGGCCGCCGTCGACCTCGTACGCGCCCTGCACCGCGCCGCCGAAGGCGCCGAGGCGCTCGCCAACGAGGAGGAGGAGCGGTCCGCCGGGCTCCAGGAGGTCGGTGAGTCGGCGTACGCCGACTCCACCGCCGCGGCCACCGCCGCACAGCGCGCCCGCAGCGAGATCGGGCATCTGCGCCAGCGACTGAGCGAGGTCGAGCAGGAGACCGCCGAGGCGGTGCGCGCCGGCTGGCTCGACGACAGTGCCCCCGACGCCGATCCGGCCCGCGCCGCACTCGCCGCCAGCGACGCCGAGAAGACGGCCGTCGCGGCGTGGGACACCGCGCGGGAGGCGTCCCGGCGCGCCTCGGAGCACGCTCGGGAGGCGGCGTCCGCCGAGTCCCGCGCGGAGCTGACGGCGGCCCGCGCGGCGGACGCGGCGACGGCGGCGGAGCGGGCGTACGACGGGGAGCGGCGCACCGCGGAGGCGTTGGCGGGGGAGGAGCGGCTGGCGGAGCTGCTGAGCCTGCCGGGTGCCTACGGCGCGGGGCGCGGCGGGGTACCGCTGCCCCGAGCGGGAACCGACGGCTCCGCCGCGGTAGGCGGTGCGGTGCCGCGGCCGGGGAGCGGGGCGGCCGACGACGCCACCGGGCTCCCTGGTCAGGGAGCCGCTGCCGGCCCGGGCAAGGCCCCCGGTACGGCCATCGCACGGGCGCGACGCGGGACGGCCGGCGCCCACGCCGATGTGTGGTCCCCCGCAGACGGCCCCCTCACCCCCGAACAGCTGGATCACTACGCCGACGAGTTGCGCGAGCTCCTCGACGACGGTGTCGCCTCCGCCGAGCGGCAGCTCTTCGAGCTGCGGACCGCGGCCGCCGACGACGCACGCATCCTCGGGGCACTCGGCGACGGCGGGTTGCTGCCGCCAGGCCCGGACGTACTGGCCACTGTCGAGTACCTCGGCGAGCACGGCATCCCCGCGCTGCCCGGCTGGCGCTATCTCGCGCAGGCCGTCGATCCCGCCGACCACGCGCGCGTGCTGGCCGCCCGGCCGGAGCTCGTCGACGGCGTGATCATCACCGACCCGGACACCCACGCGCGCGCCCGCGAGGCGCTCGGTGAAGCGGCACTGCTGCCGCGTTCCGCCGTCGCCGTCGGTACGGCCGCCGCGCTGCTCGCGCCGACCCCGGCCCCCGACGCGGGCGACAGCGACGTGTTCCTCGTACCGCCGAACCCGGCCATGCACGACGAGCACGCCGCCGACGAGGAGCGGCAGGCGCTGCGCACGCGCGCGACCCAGCGGGACGAGGAGATCCGCGCGCTGGCCGGTCGGCTCGCCAAGGACCGCGAGCTGGCCGCGCGGCTCGCGTCCTGGCGCACCGGCTGCCCGGCGGGGCGGCTCCTCGAGCTGGCCTCGGCCGCCGGGGACGCGCGGGCGTTCGCCGAGGAGGCCGAGGCGGAGCTGGCCGAGGCGCGGACCGTACGGGCCGAGGCCGACGAGTCGGCGGCCGAGGCTGCCCTGGTACGCGATGAGAGGCAGGAAGCCGCCCAGCGGGCCCGGCGTGCCGCCGACGCGCTCGCCGGACTCGCCTTCCGGCTGCGGGAGCGCGCCGGCTGGCAGGTCAAGCTGCGTGAACTCGCCGACGAGGCAGCGGAGTCGGAGGCCCGCGCCCAGGTCTGCCTGGAGCGTGCCCGCGCCGCCGACGAGGACCGCCGTGCCGCCCAGCGCGCCGCCGATGACGCCCGCCGCACGGCCCGCGCACTACGCGCCGAGCGCGCGGAGATCGCGGGCGCCCCCGACGACGTACCGGAGGATGGGACAAGCGCGGCGAAGTCGTCGCTTCCCGCCCTGCGCGAGGCCTACCGGGCCGCGTCCCAGCTCTACGAGAAGGTCGGCGTCGGCGCCGATCTGCGGGCCGAGCAGGCGCGCGCCGAGAGCGACGAGAGTGCGGCGCTGGCCGAGCTGGACCGGCTCAGCAACAAGGTACGCACGCGTGCGGCCCAGTTGCTGGAGTCGCCGGACGGTTCCGACGGGCCCTCCCGGCAGGCCGCCGCCGCCCGCGCCGAGGAGCTCGTGCAGCTTCTGGAGACCCGGGTGTCGACCGCGAGCGAGCAGCTCGGGCGGCTGCGCGGCGAGGCCGAGCGGCACGCGCCCGAGGACGGCGAGACCCACACCGAGCTGGCGGAGGAACTGGTCCCGCGCGACGCCGAGCACGCACAGGCGCTGCTGCGCACGGCCACCGGTGAACTCGCCGCCCGCACCGAGGCGTTGAACCAGGCGCGCGAGGCGCACGCCGAACTGCTCGACGCCCACCGCGCCGCCGAGGACGCGGCCGGAGGCTTCGACGAGACGGCCGCCCTCCTCAGGGACCTGCTGCGCGAGCACTCCGACGACGAGCAGGAGGAGCCCGAGCCCTACCCCGGCACCCTGGAAGAGGCACGGCACTCCGCCGCCGAGACCCGCCGCTCCCTGCGCGGCTGCGCCGCCGATCTCTCCGCCGCCGAGGCCGCCGTGCGCGAGGCGAGCGACATCCTCGTACGGCATGCCAACTCCACCCGCTATGAGCAGGTGCGCACTCCGGCCCGTCAGCAGATCCGTGAGCTGCCCGCGTCCGCGCTGCCCGAGCACGCCCAGAAGTGGGCGGACGCGTTCGCGCCCCGACTGCGGGTACTCACCGACGAGTTGGAGCAGCTGGAGCGCAACCGGGACTCGATCGTGGACCGGCTGCGCGGGCTGGTCGAGTCCGCGCTCGCCACCCTGCGGTCCGCGCAGCGGCTGTCCCGGCTGCCGGAGGGGCTCGGCGAGTGGTCCGGGCAGGAGTTCCTGCGCATCCGCTTCGAAGAGCCCGACCAGGCCATGCTCACCGAGCGGCTCGGGGAGGTCGTCGACGAGGCCACGCGCGCCGCCGTCAAGAAGAACTCCGACATGCGCCGCGACGGCATGTCCCTGCTGCTGCGCGGGGTCGCCGCCGCGCTCCAGCCGAAGGGCATCGCCGTAGAGATCCTCAAGCCGGACGCCGTGCTGCGCGCCGAGCGCGTTCCCGTCGGACAGATGGGCGACGTGTTCTCCGGTGGTCAGCTGCTCACCGCCGCCATCGCGCTGTACTGCACGATGGCCGCGCTGCGCAGCAACGACAGGGGCCGCGACAAGCACCGGCACGCGGGCACGCTCTTCCTGGACAACCCCATCGGGCGCGCAAACGCGACGTACCTGTTGGAGTTGCAGAGGGCCGTGTCCGACGCGCTCGGCGTCCAACTCCTCTACACCACCGGCCTGTTCGACACGACCGCGCTCGCCGAGTTCCCGCTCGTCATCCGGCTGCGCAACGACGCCGACCTGCGCGCCGGGCTGAAGTACATCAGCGTCGAAGAACACCTCCGGCCGGGACTGCCACAGCAGGCCCCGGCCGGGGAAGGCGAATCGGTCCACAGCGAGATCACGGCGACGAGGATGTTCAAGCGCCCGGTGAGCGCCCCGTAGGGGCAGCGCCCCCATAGGGGCGCGGGGCTGTGACATGTGCGGCTCCGCCGTGTGGGCGCGACCAGCCACCGGCGGCCCGCAGTCGACCCACCGCAGGGGCTTACACCTCCTCCTTCAAAAGGTCCGCACACTTCTCACCGATCATCATGGTCGTGATGCACGGATTGACGGAGACGAGATCCGGCATCACCGAACCGTCCGCGACCCGCAGACCCTCGACCCCCTTGACCCGCAGCCGCGCGTCGAGCGGGGCCGAGGAGTCGTCGTCCGCGCCCATCTTCACGGTGCAGGACGGGTGGTAGACGGTGTTGTGGGTCTTGTGGATGTAGTCGAGCAACTCGTCGTCGGTCCGGACGTCCGGACCGGGCGCCAACTCCGCCCCGGCCCACCCGCTCAGCGCGGGCTGCTCGGCGATGCGACGGGCCAGCTTCAGCCCGTACGTCATCACGCGCACGTCGTGCTCGTGCGTGAAGTAGCGCGGATCGACCATCGGCTTGTCGCGGTAGTCCCGGGTGCGCAGGCGGACCGTGCCGCGTGACTTCGCACGGGTGACGTTCGGCGTCAGGCAGAACGCGTTCTCGGACGTGGGGTAGCCCCACCGTGCGGTGTTCATGTCGAACGGCACCGAGCCGTAGTGGTACATCAAGTCAGGGCGGTCCAAACCGGGTTCGGTGTCGTAGAAGATGCCCGCCTCCCACCACTGGCTGGACGTGGTGGTCATGGGCTGCTTGGCCTCCCACATGATGACGCCCTCGGGGTGGTCCTGGAGGTTCTCGCCGACGCCCGCCGAGTCCACCACCACCGCGACGCCCACCTCGCGCAGATGCGCGGCGGGCCCGACGCCCGACAGCATCAGCAGTTTGGGCGTGTCGATGGACCCACAGGACACGATCACCTCGCGGCGGGCGCGCACCGTCCGGGTGTGGATCAGATCCGGGTCCAGATACTCGGCGCCCACGCACCTGCGCCCCTCCAGGACGAGCTTCTTGGCCCGAACCCCCGTCCGCACCGAGAGGTTCGGCCGCTTGCCCATGACCGGGTGCAGATACGCGACCGACGAGGACTGGCGGATGTTGTTCTCATCGGAGTTGATCTGGAACCAGTTGGCGCCCCTGACCACGGTCTTGCCCGTGTTGAAACCAACGGTGGGAATGCCCGCCTGCGCACACGCCTCCAACAGGGCGGTGCCACAGGGGTCTTCGCCCTTCAACGTGCGCAGTTTCACCGGTCCGGTGCGGCCGTGATGATCGCCGGGAGCGTCGTTCGACTCCAACCGTTGGTAGAGCGGGAAGAGTTCGGCCGCGCTCCACCCCGTACAGCCCCCGGCGGCCCAGTCGTCCAGGTCCTCCGCGGGTGCCCAGAAGGCGATGCAGGAGTTGTGCGAGGAGCAGCCGCCGAGCACCTTCGCACGGGCATGCCGCATAAAACTGTTGCCGCTGACCTGCGGCTCGACCGGGTAGTCCCAGTCGTAGCCGGACTCGAGGAGTCCCATCCAGCGTTCCAGCTTGAGGACGTCGTCGTCGCCGACGTCGCTGGGTCCCGCCTCCAGGACGCACACGGTGACGGACGGGTCCTCGGAGAGCCGGGCCGCCACCACGTTGCCCGCGGTGCCGCCGCCGACCACGACATAGTCGAACTCGTCGACATTCATGGGGAGTTTACCTCCTTGACTTGCTCTTCAGTCGGTCGTTCTTCGGTGCTCAGTCGGTGGCCGGGGTGCCCAGGGGTGCCGACGCGGTCGACGCGGGCTGGAGTTGGTGCTCGGCGAGCACTCCGGTCCTGTGCCGCTGCACGAACCAGTAGTAGGCGAAGCCGCCGCCCGCGACGATGCCCACGAACAGGACGGCACCCCAGCGCAGGTACCAGTGGTACGGAGCGGTCGCGTTGTAGACCGCCGAGCGCGGCCAGATCAGATTGACGGTCATCGCCGCGCCCCACACCACGGCGACGATGTTGACGAGCAGCCCCCAGCGGCCGAGCGAGAACTTGCCGTCGCCCGCGGGCTGCCACTTGCCACGCAGCCTGGCCACCAGCATCGGCCCGGTGACCATCAGATACGCCAGGTAGATCATGATGATGCCGATGCTGGTGACCACGGTGAAGATCTGCGGCTGGCGGATGTTGACCACCAGGATCGCCAGCGCGAGCAGACCGATGATCACGGTCGGCAGCACCGGGGTCTTGAACCGCGGGTTGACCTTGGCCAGCTTGGACGAGGCGGGCAGATTGTTGTCGCGGGCCATCGCGAAGGCCAGCCGGACCGCCGCCGTGTGCACGGCGAGGGCGCACACCGTGACCGCGATCAGCACGCACCACAGCATCGCCTTGCCGGCCGTCGGGCCGAGCACGTCGAGCACGATGTACTGCAGACCGTCCGTGGACAGCTGTTCGCCCTTCAGGCTGGAGACGCTCATCAGCGCGAGCAGCAGGACCAGGCCACCGAGGATGAACGAGGCGACGATGGCACGGATGATGGCGCGCGGTGCGTTGCGCGACGGGTCGAGGCACTCCTCGCCGAGCGACGAGGCCGTGTCGAATCCGTACATCACATACGCGGACGCCAGCGAGGCCACCAGGAACGCGCTGAGATAGCCGAACGGCTGCCCGGCCCCGTGGCCCTGGGTGTCCATGACCACCTGCGGGCCGCGCGTGATGTGCACCGCGAACAGGATGATGAGCACGACGGTGGCGATCAGCTCGATGAAGACGCCCGCGGTGTTGATGGTCGCCATCAGCTTCACACCGAAGGCGTTCACCAGGGTCGTGAACAGGATCAGCACGGCCGCCAGCAGGACCGCGTTGGTGGCGACGTCGTAGGTGCCGGTCCCGTCGCCGACGAACTGGAAGGTGGACGAGATCTGCGGAAGCGTCAACTGATAGGCAAGCGCCACGGCCGCGATCGACACGATCGAGGCGAGCAGCATCATCCAGCCCGCGAGCCAGCCTATGTGTGGATTGCCCACCTTCTTCGACCAGTTGTAGACGGAGCCGGCCACCGGATAGCGGGCGGCCAGTTCGGCGAAACAGAGCGCGACCATGAACTGGCCGATGAAGACCATCGGCCAGGACCACCAGTAGGCGGGACCACCGGTGCCGTAACCGAAGTAGAAGAGTTGGAAGGTGCCGGTGAGGATGGAGATATAGCTGATGCCGGCGGCGAAGGTGTGGAAGTTGCCAAGGGTGCGCTTGAGCTCGGGCTTGTAGCCGAACTCGGCGAGTTCGGAATCGTCGTTCTGTTCCGTTGTCGGTGGATGGGCTGTCATGAGCGGCCTCCTGGATCGGGGAGAGGGGCGCGGCTCGTGCGGGTGCCGGGACAAAGGGGTGGGGGAGATGGGAGGGGCGGGGCGAAGGGGCGGAAGAGGGATTACGCGAACCAGCCCTGCGGAGCCGGATCGGTGTTGCGCCAGATGTGCTTCGCCTCGCGGTACTCGGCGAGGCCGGACGGCCCGAGTTCGCGCCCGAAACCGGACTGCTTGAAACCGCCCCACTCGGCCTGCGGGACGTAGGGGTGGTAGTCGTTGATCCAGACCGTGCCGATCCTCAGCCGGGCCGCCACACGCTGGGCCTTGGCTTCGTCGGTGCTCCAGACGCCACCCGCGAGGCCGTAGATCGTGTCGTTGGCGAGCCGCACCGCCTCCGTCTCGTCGCTGAAGCGCTCCACGGTCAGCACCGGCCCGAAGGACTCGTCCTGTACCACGGACATACCGGCCGTGCACTCGTCCAGCACGGTGGGCAGGTAGTAGAAGCCCTCGTCGAGCCCCTCGGGACGCTTGCCACCGCACCGCAGCACCGCGCCCTCCGCGATGCCCCGGCCGACATACGCCTCGACCTTGGCGCGATGCGCCGCCGAGACCAGCGGCCCGGTCTGCGCCCGCTCGTCGAACGGGCCGCCGAGGCGGATCTCCGACGCCCGGCGGACCACCTCGTCGACGAACCGGTCGTGCAGCGAGTCCTCGACCAGCAGTCGAGCCCCGGCTGAGCACACCTGCCCGGAGTGCAGGAACACAGCGGTCAGCGCCATGTCGACCGCCGTCTCGAAGTCGGCGTCGGCGAAGACGATGTTGGGGTTCTTGCCGCCGAGTTCCAGGGCGACCTTCTTGACCGTCCCGGCCGCGGCGGCCATCAGCCGGCGGCCCGTGTGCAGTCCACCGGTGAAGGAGACCAGGTCCACGTCCGGATGGTCGCCGAGGGGCGCACCCGCCTCGGGGCCCGCTCCCAGCACCAGGTTGGCCACGCCCGGCGGCAGCCCGGCCTCGTCGAGGAGCCGCATCAGATGGATCGCCGTGTGCGGGGTCAG
The DNA here is from genome assembly GCF_054462255.1 of Streptomyces sp. SD15. Taxonomy (NCBI): domain Bacteria; kingdom Bacillati; phylum Actinomycetota; class Actinomycetes; order Kitasatosporales; family Streptomycetaceae; genus Streptomyces; species Streptomyces sp. SD15. Next base: position 24,870 of record NZ_JBTLMO010000051.1, read on the forward strand.
CTCGCTCGGCTTGAGGATGAAGGTGTTGCCCGCCGCGAGCGCCGGGGCGACCTTCCAGGCCGTCTGCAGGAGCGGATAGTTCCAGGGCGTGATCAGCGCGCAGACCCCGACGGGCTCGTACACGACACGGCTGTCGACGCTCGCCGTGCCCGTGTCGACGACACGGCCCGTCTCGTTGGCGGCCGCCCGTCCGAAGTAGCGGAAGCAGTTCGCGATGTCGTCGATGTCGTACTCGCTCTCGACGAGCCGCTTGCCGGTGTCGAGCGACTCGGCGCGGGCGAGTGCGTCCTTGTCGCGTACGAGGAGGTCGGCGACGCGTATCAGCAGGTCACCGCGGTCCGCCGCCGGAGTCGTCGGCCAGGGGCCCTCGTCGAAGGCGCGGCGCGCGGCGGCGATCGCCTCCGCCGTGTCCTTGCCGCCCGCCTCGTCGACGACGCCCACCAGGGAGCCGTCCGCGGGGCAACGGATCTCTCGGGTGCGCTCGTCGAGTGCGCCCCGCCACGTACCGTCGATGAACAGATCAGGCATGGGAGCCTCCGAGTTGCATGATCAACCACTCATGGAAGATCCCGATGTGGTGCTCGGTCGGAACCAGCACACCACCCTTCCGATACGCCCGCGACGCCATGGCCGGCTGCGTACGCTCGCAGGCCTCGAAATCCTGTTCGTTGACCCGGTGGAAGAGCTCGACCGACTTCGACACGTCGGCGCCGGACTCCACGACCTCGGGCGCGTAGAGCCAGTCGCACTCGACGATCGTGCGGTCCTCTGCGAGCGGGAACATGCGGTGCAGGATGACATGATCCGGGACCAGATTGATGAAGACCGTCGGTTTCACAGTGATCGCGTAGTAGCGACGGTCCTGGTCGTCCGCTATGTCCGGCAGCCGGCCGAAGCCCTCGCTGCCGTCGACCGTGAACCCCTGGATGTCCTCGCCGAACTCGGCGCCGTGCCCGACGTAGTACTGGGCGGCGTAGCCCTCGGCGAACTCCGGGAGGACGTCGGTGAGCTCGGGGTGGATCGTGGCGCAGTGGTAGCACTCCATGAAATTCTCGACGATCAGCTTCCAGTTCGCCTTCACGTCGTACGTGATGCGCTTGCCGAGGGCCAGCTTCTCGGTGCCGTAGTGCTCGATGGCGGCCGTGTCGCCCAGCCGCTCCACCGCCGCGCCCATCACCGTCTCCTCGAAGGAGGGCGGCTCGTCGGCCAGACAGACCCAGGCGTAGCCGAGCCACTCACGCAGCGCGACCTTGACCAGACCGTACGCGACGCGGTCGATGTCCGGCATCTTGATCAGGTTGGGCGCGGCGACCAGCTTGCCGTCGAGGTCGTAGGTCCAGGCGTGGTAGGGGCACTGGAGATTGCGGCGCACCTCGCCGGACTCCTCCGTGCACAGCTGTGCTCCGCGGTGGCGGCAGATGTTCAGGAAGGCGCGGAGCTCACCCGTGCGGGAGCGAGTGATCAGAACGCTCTCGCGGCCGACCTTGACGGTGTGGAAGGCACCGGGCCTGGCGAGATCCGCGGAGCGCACGGCACAGATCCACATCGATTCGAACAGAAATTCCTGCTCCTGCCGGAAGATCTCCGGGTCCGTGTAGTAGTGCCCGGGGAGGGTGGCGATCAGGCTGGGGGAGATGGGGGACGGGGAGACGGGGGTCGTCGTCACGTGCGTACTCCTCAGGCGGGCGCGGCGGCGAGGCGGTGGGGGTCGAACAGGCCGATCGGATGATCGGTGGTGCCCGTCAGGGCGAGATCGGCGACGATCTCGCCGACGACCGGCACGAACTTGAAGCCATGCCCGGAGAAACCGCAGGCCACGGTCACGGACTCCGGGTGCGCGGGGTGGCGGGCGATCACGAAGTGCTCGTCGGGGGTGTTGGAGTACATGCAGGTGGCGGCCTTGAGGAAGGTGCCCGGTAGGTCGGGGATGCACCGGGACATGTGATCCGCCATGGCCTGGATCTCGTCCTCGTGGACCGTCCGGTCGATGGTCTCCGGGGTGGTCACGACCCCCTTGCGGAAGAAGGCGACCTTGGCGCCCAGCTCCGGCCCGTCGATGGACGGGAAGCCGTATACCTGGACTCCGGCCGCGTCCTCCCAGATGTAGATCGGGTGCCTCTCGGGGAGGAAGGGCCGTACTCCGCCCTTCGGCTGGAACCAGTACATGACCTGCCGCTCGATGGTGAACGGCACCCCGAGATCGGTGAGCAGCTGCGGTGCCCACGCGCCCGGGCAGATCACCAACTGGCTCGCGGTGTACGTGTTCTCGGCCGTGTGTACGCGTACACCGTCCCGGTACGGCTCCCAGCGCGTCATCGGCTCTTCGAAGTGCAGGTCGGCGCCCTGCCGGGTGGCGAGCTGGAGGTGTGCGGCGACGGTGTTCTCGGGGCGGACGAGCCCGGCCCGCGCCTCGTACAGCGCGACCTCGTCATCGTTCGGGTTCAGAGTCGGGAAGCGGCGGCGGATCTCCGGAGCGTCCAGCATCTCGTGGGGCAGGTCCCACTGCTCGGCGGAGAGCAGCGAACCGGAGACGGTCCGCGAGTCCGGCCGTCCGACCATCACGCCACCGCAGAGGGTGGCGACCTCGCGGCCCGTCGCCCGCTCCAGCTCGTCGTACAGCTCGTACGAGCGCAGCAGCAGCGGTACGTACGCCGGGTCCTCGAAGTAGGACTGGCGGGTGATGCGCGAACCGCCGTGACTGGAGCCGCGGTTGTGGACCGGGCCGAACTTCTCCAGGCCGAGCACGCGGGCGCCGCGCGCGGACAGATGGTGGGCGGCGGCGCTGCCCATGCCGCCGAGACCGATCACGATCACGTCGTAGGTGGGGGACACAGGGGCCTCCTCTGGCTTTTGGCCGGTCTCTTGACTCTTGATCGGTTTCAGCGGCGGATTCGGTCCATCTTCGGGTCGAAGAGCGGTTCGTCGGCGACGGTCGCGGGGACCTTCTCGCCGAAGTACTCGATGTGCACGCCGGTGGCGATAGGGAGCGCCGGCAGCCAGGCGTACGCGATGCACCGGCCCAGCGTGTAGCCGTACGAGGCGCTGGTGACGTATCCCGCCGGGGCGCCGTCGACGTAGACGGGCTCCTTGCCGAGGACTACGGCGGCGGGGTCGTCGAGGAGGAGCGGGGTGAGCCTTCGCGTGGGTTCGGTTCCGGCGAGGCCCTGGAGGGCCTCCTGGCCGACGAAGCCGTCCTTGTCCATGCGGACCGCGAAGCCGACGCCCGCCTCGAACGGGCTGTGCTCGTCGGTCATGTCGACGCCCCAGGCGCGGTACCCCTTCTCCAGCCGCAGACTGTTGAAGGCCGACCGTCCTGCCGCGATCACGCCGTGCCGCTGTCCCGCCTCCCACAGCGTGTCCCAGAGCCTCAGCCCCAGATCGGCCGAGGTATACAACTCCCAGCCCAGCTCACCGACGTACGACAGGCGCATCGCCGTCACCGGGACGTGCCCGAGGTACGTCTCCTTCGCGCGGAAGTAGCCGAAGCCCTCGTGTGAGAAGTCGTCGCGGGTCAGCGGCTGGACGAGGTCGCGGGCGAGCGGGCCCCAGACTCCGATGCAGCAGGTGCCGGAGGTGATGTCCCTGATCTGCACGTCGTCGGGTGCGTGCCGGATCAGCCAGTCCAGGTCGGTGGGGGAGTTGGCACCCACCTGGAAGCGGTCGGGGGCGAGGCGCGCGACGGTCAGGTCGGAACGGACGCCGCCCGCTTCGTCGAGGAGCAGGGTGTAGGTGACGGCGCCGGGCTTCTTGCGGAGGTTGTTGGTGGTCATGCGCTGGAGGAAGTCGAGGGCGCCGGGGCCGGTGACTTCGAGGCGGCGCAGCGGGGTCATGTCGTACAGCGCGACCTTCTCGCGGGTGACCTTGGCCTCCGCCGCGGCGATCGGCGACCAGTAGCGGGCCGCCCAGGCGTCGCGCTCGGGGAGTTCCAGGCCGTCCACGAGGGGGGCGTTCGCCTCGTACCAGTGCGGGCGCTCCCAGCCGCCGCCCTCCAGGAAGTAGGCGCCGAGTTGCTGCTGCCGGGCGTAGAAGGGGCTGACGCGCAGTGGTCGTGGCTGTTCCATCGGCTGGAGCGGGTGGAGGACGTCGTACACCTCGACGAACTGCTGTGAGCCGCGTTCACGGACGTACGACGGTGAACGCTGCGCGTCCTCGAAACGCGTGAGGTCGCACTCGTGCAGGTCGATCGACGCGCGCCCGTCGACCATCCATTCGGCGACCGCCTTCGCCACCCCCGCGGAATGGGTGACCCAGACGGCCTCGGCGAGCCAGAAGCCACGGATATGTCGTGACTCCCCGAGCACGGGCATGCCGTCCGGGGTGAAGGAGAAGACGCCGTTGAAGCCCTCCTCGATCTCCGTCTCACGCAGGGCGGGCATCAGCCGACGGCAGTCGTCCCAGCTCGGCGCCCAGTCCTCCTCGGTGAACGGGTACGAGGACGGCATCTCCATGTTGTTCGCGCGCGCCTCGTCGTACGGGAGGATCCCGAACGGGTCGACGGGAAGCGGCTTGTGGGCGTAGCTGCCGATGCCGATGCGATCGGTGTGCTCGCGGAAGTAGAGGTCGCGGTCCTGGAAGCGGAGGATGGGCTTTTCCGCTTCCTTTGTGGCGTCGGCGAGTTCGTGGAGCGGCCGCGTTTTCGCGTACTGGTGTGCGAGCGGTTGCAGGGGTACGTCGACTCCGGCCATGCGGCCGATGACGGGGCCCCAGAACCCGGCTGCCGAGACGACATGGTCGGCGGGAAAGGTGCCGCGGTCGGTGACGACGGCGGTGACGCGGCCGTCCTCCTGCTCGATGCCGGTGACCGTGTGGCGGTCGAGGAAGCGGGCGCCCTTTTCCACGGCGCGTTCCCTCTGTGCGCGGGCCGCGAGTACGGCGCGGGCCAGGCCGTCGTCGGGGGTGTGGAAGCCGCCGAGGACGGCCGACTGGTCGATGAGCGGCCAGAGTTCCTTGCAACGGGCCGCGCTGACGATCTCGCCGCGCACGCCCCAGGCGGCGGCGTAACCGGCCTTGCGGCGCAGGTCGGCGAGGCGTTCGGGAGTGGTGGCGAGTTCGAGACCGCCGACCGGATTGAAGCAGGAGACGCCCTCCACCTGGAGGGAGTTGAACTTCTCCACGGTGTACCGCGCGAAGGCCGTGAGCGTCTTGGACGGGCTGGTCTGGAACACCAGGCCAGGTGCGTGCGAGGTGGAGCCGCCCGGGGCGGGCAGCGGGCCCTGTTCGAGAACGGTGACATCGGTCCAGCCGCGGGCGGTCAGCTCGTCGGCGAGGGAGCAACCGACGATGCCGGCGCCGATGACGACGACACGGGGACGGGGTGCGGGGGTGCTGGACATGCCCCTCCTTGCCGGGGTGGGGAGTGAACGCGCTTAGGGAGTAGGGACGTTGGGACATTCGGCGGCGATGGTCGTGTCCGCGCCGTGCTCGGTGCGGACGACCGTGGCGCCGGCGATCGCGGTGACATGACGTCCGGCGACGGCCTGGTGGGTCGTACGGGCGTCGTGGGCGGCGTCGACGATCAGCACCTCTTCTTCGTCCCTCACGAGCCAGACGTCGTGGTCGACGTCGAAGGTCGCGCCGTACTGAAGGTGCCGGAGGTGACGACGCGCTGGACTTTCACCGAGTGACTCTTGGCGCCGGCGTCGACACTCACAGGACGACCACCGACCGCAGCACCTCACCGCGGCGCATCTTGGCGAACGCCTCCTCGACCTGATCGAGGGAGATCGTCTCGCTGACGAAAGCGTTGAGGTCCAGCAGTCCGTACAGGTACTGGTCGATGAGGTACGGGAAGTCGCGGCTCGGCAGACAGTCGCCGTACCAGGACGACTTGAGGGCTCCGCCGCGGGAGAACAGGTCGATCAGGGGCAGGTCGATCTTCATCTCGGGGTCCGGGACGCCGACCTGGACGAGGACGCCCGCGTGGTCGCGCATGTAGAAGGCCTGTTTGTACGTCTCGGGGCGGCCCACCGCGTCGATGGCGATGTCGACCCCGAAGCCGTCGGTGAGCGCGCGGACGGCCTCGACGGGATCTGTGCCGCGCGAGTTCACCGTGTGGGTGGCGCCGAACTTCTCCGCCTGGTCGAGCTTCTTGTCGTCGATGTCCACGGCGATGACCTTCATGGCCCCGTTGAGACAGGCACCCGCGATGGCCGCGTTGCCGACGCCGCCGCAGCCGATGACGGCGACGGTGTCACCGCGGCCGACGTTGCCGGTGTTGACGGCGGCGCCGTAGCCGGCCATCACCCCGCAGCCGATCAGGCCCGCCGCCTCCGGGCGGGCGGCCGGGTCGATCTTCACTGCCTGCCCGGCCGCTACCAGGGTCTTCTCGGCGAAGGCGCCGATGCCGAGGGCGTTGGTGAGCGGGGTGCCGTCGAGGAGCGTCATCGGCTGGGTGGCGTTGCGGGAGTCGAAGCAGTACCAGGGGCGGCCGCGGCGACAGGAGCGACAGGATCCGCAGGGCGCTCGCCAGGCGAGGACCACGTAGTCGCCGGGGGCGAGGTCGGTGACACCCTCGCCGACCGCCTCGATCGTGCCGGCCGCCTCATGCCCGAGCAGGAAGGGGAAGTCATCGGTGATCGCCCCTTCCCGGTAGTGCAGATCCGTGTGGCAGACCCCGCAGGCCTGGACGTTGACGAGGACCTCACCGGGGCCCGGGTCGGGAACGACGATCGTCTGCACCTCGACGGGTGCGCCCTTTTTGACAGCGACTACGGCACGGACCTCGTGTGGCACGACCAAGCTCCTCTGCTGTTGCGCAATACAAGATGGGTTGCGCGATGAGGAACATATTGAGAACGCCGTCATGGAGCCGTCAAGAGGCGGGAGTTAACCCTTGGCAAAAGGAACGGGGCGTCCGAAACCTGGCGGACACACAACCGCGCGGGGCCGGGATTATCCCGGCCCCGCGCGGTGCTGGGCCCGCCCCCCGAAGGGACGCGGGGGGACTGCGCGACCAGCCATCGACGGCCCACAGTTCACGGACTACGGATGGTGCCCCCGGCGTCTCAGAAGCCGTAACCCATACGCCGGGACAATTCGGCCCCGGCCGCCACCGTCCGCTTCGCCAGCTCCGGCAGCCGATCGGAGTTCAGCCGATACACCGGACCCGACACGCTGATGGCCGCGATCACCTTGCCGTCGTGCGCCCGGATCGGCGCGGCCACCGCAGCGAGCCCCAACTCCAGCTCCTCGATGGTCATGCCATAGCCCTGCTCGACCACCGCCCCCAGTTCGGCGCGCAGCGTGGCCGTGCCGGTGATCGTGCGCTCGGTGAACCGAGGCAGCGAGCGCGCCAGGAGACCTTCCCGCAGCGTGGGGGGCATGTGCGCGAGCAGCACCTTGCCGCTGGAGGTGGCGTGCAGCGGGGTGCGTCTGCCCAGCCAGTTCTGCGCTGTGACCGATGCGGTGCCGCGGGCCTGCATGATGTTGACCGCCGCGTCGTCATCGAGGACCGCGATGTTGACCGTCTCGCCCAGCTCGCCGGCGAGTTCGCGGCAGACCGGGACGCCCTCCTGGGAGATGTCGAGGCGCACCGCCGCCGCCCCCGCCAGGCGCAGTACGGCGGCACCCAGGTAGTACTTCCCGCGGTCCTTGGCCTGGGCCACAAGGCCGCGGTTCTCCAGGACACCGAGCAGACGGAAGGCGGTGGACTTGTGCACGTCCAGCTCGTCGGCGATCTCGGTGACGCCCGCTTCGCCGAGCCGGGCGAGGATCTCCAGCACACTCACGGCGCGGTCCACCGACTGGACGGCGCTGACCGCGCCCTTGACGTTCTGCTTCGGGGGGTTCTCCTCGGTGTGCTCAGCCTGCTTCTGCGTGCGGGTCATAGGTCAACTCTCACCACCTGGCGGCCGTGTTTGGGCCGCATCTGCGGGAAGCCCTTGACGTGACGGGACCCCCGCGCGGATTCTGTTGCGCATAGCGCTCCCTCATGCGCCATGCGAAACATCATGTTACCGAAGCGTCCGGAACCGGATAGGTCCCCGGACCACCTGGACCAGGAGGTCCCGGACGAAGAGTCCAGGACCGAGAGGGGGGCCCATGATTCCCGTCTGCCGCCTTGACGACCTCCCCGCGGGCGAATCCGTCCGTGTCGACACCACACCGCCCATCGCCGTGTTCAACGCCGACGGCGAGCTGTATGCCATCGACGACACCTGCACCCACCAGGACGCCTCTCTCTCGGAGGGCTGGCTGGAGGGCTGTCTGGTCGAATGCCCGCTGCACGCCGCCTCATTCGATCTCCGTACGGGCATGCCGACGTGCCTCCCCGCACGCCGCCCCGTCCGCACCCACCGCGTCACCGTCGACGACGGAATCATCCACGTCCACGTGGCCGCGCAGGAGGGCACCGCCGCATGAGGAACGAGACCGATGCCGCCGGCACGGCATTCGCGCGCGAACTGAACGCCGGATCCAGCCGTGCCGCTCACGAGTTGAACACCGCGCCCCGGCGTGTCGCTCGCGCGTCGAACGTCCCGCCTCGGCATGCCGCTCGCGACGGAAGCGCCTGGCTTCGGTGCACTCGCGACGGCAGCGCCGGGCTTTGGCACATCCGCGAGGTGAGTGAGGGGCTTCAGCGCACCCGCGAGGGAAGCGCCTGGCTTCAGCGCACCCGCCAGGACCGCGGCGAGTCCCGGCGGGCCGGCCGTGACGCCTACCTCCCTCGGGTCGCACGGGACCGGAGGCCCGCCTCATGAGGACCGTGACCGTCGTCGGCGCCTCGCTCTCCGGGCTGTACGCTGCCCGCGAGCTGCGCGCCCAGGGGTTCGACGGACGTCTGGTGATCATCGGGGACGAACCCCACCACCCGTACGACCGCCCACCCCTGTCCAAGGACTTCCTCACCGGTCGCACCGACGAGGACCAACTCGCCCTCACCGACCCCGAGGAGAGCGCCGAACTCGGCGCCGAGTGGCTTCTCGGCGTACGCGCACGTGGCCTCGACGCCCGCGGCCGCACCGTCCTCCTCGACGACGGCCGCACCGTCTCCACCGACGGCGTGGTCATCGCCACCGGTGCCTCGGCCCGTCGCCTCCCGGGCGACGACCTCGTCGGCGTGCATACCCTGCGTACCCTCGACGACGCCCGCACCCTGCGCGAGGAACTCACCCAGGGCCCGCGCCGTGTCATCGTCATCGGCGGTGGCTTCATCGGTGCCGAGACCGCATCCTCCTGCGCCGGACTCGGCCACGACGTCACGGTCATCGAAGCCGCGCCGCTGCCCCTCGTACCCCAACTCGGCCTCGATATGGCCGCCGTGTGCGCCGCACTGCACCGCCGTGGCGGCGTCGACCTCGTCACCGGCACGGGTGTAGCCGGTTTGCGCGGAAGCCGCGTCGCTGCCGCGCGCGGGAGCCGCGTCGCGGAGGCCGGCCGCGCCGCTGTCGGCCCGGAGGGCAGTACCGCTTCCGCTCCCGCTGCGGAGCGCAGCCGGGACGGCGTGGCGCGAGCCGCCGTCACCGGCGTGGAACTTTCCGACGGCCGGATCCTGCCCGCCGACGTCGTGATCGTAGGCATCGGCGCCACCCCCAACACCGGCTGGCTCGCCGGTTCGACACTCGCTCTGCACGACGGTGTGCTGTGCGACGACGGCTGTGTGACCGGACTGCCGCAGGTGGTCGCCGTCGGTGACGTCGCCCGTGTCGGAGGTTCCCGAGCCGAGCACTGGACCTCCGCTACGGAACAACCCCGTGTCGCCGTGCGCAATTTGCTCGCCGGACGTGCCGTCGAGACTGTGCGGTCCCTGCCTTACTTCTGGTCCGACCAGTACGGCGCGCGGATCCAGTTCGCGGGGCGCCGGCACCAGGCGGACACCGTCCGTATCGCCGAGGGCGCACTCGATGACGGCGCTCCCGCCGACGGCGGCTTCCTCGCCCTGTACGAACGCGACGGTCTCACGACAGCTGTGCTCTCCATCGACCGGCCGCGCCCGTTCATGAAGGCACGGCGCGAACTGGTCCGCAGCGCCGACCCGGTGGAGCCGACGGGCGCGGCGACGACCTGACCGCTGCGCGGGCGGGCCTACGGGGGAGGGCCCGCCCCACCGACGTGCCGGGTGACGCCCCCGGGTGCTCCCCTTGGCCGTCAGCCGTCAGCCGTCAGCCGTCAGCCGTCAGCCGTCAGCCGTCAGCCGTACTAGGAGTGCGACAACTGGCCCGTCCCGCCCTGCCGCCGTATTCGCTCCTGCGCGCGTTCGGCCGCGCGCGTCTGCCGTCGGGTCCGGCGCCGCTCGCGCCGTAGGGCCCGCGCGGTGCTGCTCGGCTCCGACACCACCCCGTTCCGCTGGTTCCACACCTGGCGCGTCACCCAGACGTCGAGGGCGGCCCATGTGGCTACGACCGTGCTGGCCACGCTGCTCAAGACCATGGGGAAGGCCAGCCAGGATCCCGCCAGCGTGGACAGGAAGGCGACCATCGCCTGAATCAGGGTCACGGAGATGATGAGCACCGCCCGCACGGCCGCCGTCCGCACCGGATCGGGCAGTCGCCGTCGGCGTGCGGGCTCCTCGATCCACAACGGCCGGTAGTACGCCTGCTCCTCATGCTCGTCCGTGTGCCCACCCGCGGCGAGGCCCTGCCCGCCGTCCTGCTCGCGCCCGCTCCTGACGCCGGCCTGCCCGCACCCGTGGTCGCGCTCCCCGGCACTGCCGCGCCCGCTCACCCGACTGCGCCCGCCCGTGGCAACGCCCAGTCCGTTCACTTCGTCGCGCCCGCCCGTCGTGGCCTGCCGCCCGTCCGTCCGGTCGTGCCCGTCCGCCGGAATGTCGCGATCCGGTGCCTGGGTGCCCCATTGCGCCGCCACGGGTGTCGCAGCACCGATCCCGGGTGCCCCGCTCCGCTCCGCCGTGCCCATCAACTTGTCACTCCCCACCGCCCAGCAGACCCCTCGCGCAGGTGTCATGCGACACCGGCTCCCCAGTGGCTGCCCGGCTTGCGCTGTTTTACGCCGCCTATGAGCGGCATGCGACCCCTGTAGCCGATTCCGCCCCCATTTCCCATAGAGAAGGACGAACGGCGTGCCTCGAAGATTCCCAACTAGCGAAGAATTCCGGCCAACTGACCAAGTTCACCGTTCCGGTGCGGTCCGGTCCCCGGTGCCTGATCGGGGGAGGCAATCTCCCCCAATGAACGGACAACTGCCCATCTCCTGTTCCCCCAACTGGCCATGTCTTGTTGCCTTCGCGCCGGGTGAGCGACCGGACGCGCCTTCGAGATACCTATGCGTCGGTAGTAGGCTCACGCCGTTTGTTGACGCACATGTGTACCCCTGGGTCGGAGGGGGTCGAGCTGGGGGAGGCCATGCGCTTTCGCGGGAAGTCCATCCGCCGGAAGATCGTGGCGCTGCTCCTCGTGCCGCTTCTGTCTCTGACAGGGATCTGGGCCTTCGCGACGGTACTCACCGGGCGCGAGGCCAACCAGTTGTTCAATGTGTCGGATGTCGTCGAGAAGATCGGCTACCCCACCGAGGACACCGTCCGTGTCCTCCAGCAGGAACGCCGCCAGACACTCGTCTATCTCGCCGACCCTCGTGCGTCCGACGCGCTCACCGCCCTGAAGCGCAGTCGGACCGCCACCGACCGGGCCGTGTCGAAGGTCCGCAAGAACGCCAAGGAAGAGGACGTACTCGAGGCGATGGGAGGGGGCACCTCGGAGCGTCTCATCTCCATCCTGGACGCCCTCGACGGTATCGATTCGCTGCGCCGCAGCATCGAGGAGGGCACCGTCAACCGGGCCCAGGCCTTCGACCGCTACAACCGTCTGGTCGACCCCTGTTACACGCTGATGTCCAATCTTCACGTGGTCGACAACGTGGAGATGGACAAGCAGGGCCGCGCCCTCGTCAACGTGGCTGTCGCCCGCGAACTGCTCTCCCGCGAGGATGCCCTCCTCGGCTCCGCACTGGTCGCGGGCCGCGTCACCGACGACGAAATCCGCGACATCTCCGACCTCGTCGCCCAGCGCACCCTGCTGTACGGCGTCAACCTGCCGCTGCTGCCCTCCTCGGAACGCGAACGCTTCGAGCACTACTGGAAGAACGCCGACACGGCTCCCCTGCGCGTGGCCGAACAGGCCGTCGCCATCTCTCCCTCCGGCTTGCCCCGCGGCGTCACCGCGAAGAGTTGGGACCGGGCGGCCGGCCATGTGCTCAAGGAACTGGGCGATCTCGACGACAAGGCGGGCGACCGCTATCAGGACCGGGTCCGGCCGGTGGCCATGGGCATCATCGTCAAGGTGGTCATCGCGGGCGTACTGGGCCTCATCGCCCTGCTGGTCTCGCTCATCATGTCCGTGCGCATCGGCAGGGGCCTTATTCGTGATCTGCGCCGACTGCGCCTGGAGGCCCACGAGGCGTCCGGCGTCCGGCTGCCCAGCGTCATGCGCCGCCTCTCCGCGGGCGAACAGGTCGACGTCGAGACCGAAGTGCCGCGCCTGGAGTACGACAAGAACGAGATCGGCGAGGTCGGTCAGGCCCTCAACACCCTGCAGCGTGCCGCCGTCGAGGCCGCCGTCAAGCAGTCTGAACTGCGGGACGGCGTCTCCGAGGTCTTCGTCAACCTCGCCCGTCGCAGCCAGGTCCTGCTGCACAAGCAGCTCACTCTGCTCGACACCATGGAGCGCCGGACCGAGGACACCGATGAACTGGCCGACCTCTTCCGCCTCGACCACCTGACCACGCGCATGCGCCGGCACGCCGAGGGCCTGGTCATCCTCTCCGGCGCCGCCCCGTCCCGCCAGTGGCGCAAGCCCGTCCAGCTCATGGACATCGTCCGCGCCGCGGTCGCCGAAGTCGAGGACTACGAACGCATCGAGGTACGCCGACTGCCCCGCGTCGCCGTCACCGGGCCGGCGGTCGCCGACCTCACCCACCTCGTGGCCGAACTCCTGGAGAACGCCACGGTGTTCTCGCCCCCGCACACCGCCGTGCAGGTCGTCGGCGAGCGCGTCGCCAACGGCTTCACCTTGGAGATCCACGACCGCGGCCTGGGCATGGCGGCCGAAGCTCTCCTCGACGCCAACCTGCGGCTCGCCGAAACCCCCGAGTTCGAGCTGTCCGACACCGACCGGCTCGGCCTCTTCGTGGTCAGCCGACTCGCTCAGCGGCAGAACGTCCGTGTCTCCCTCCAGACATCCCCGTACGGCGGTACCACCGCTGTCGTCTTCATCCCCGACGCGCTGCTCACGGACGACGTCCCGGACACCAACGGCATCGGCTTCCGTCTCGACCGCGCGCTGCCCTCGAAGGAGGGCCAGATCGAGGACGACCGCAATTCGGCGCTCTCCCAGGTACCGGTGCACCTCCCCGGCCTGCCCCCCTCGATCCTGGACGGGCCCGTCGAGTTGGAGGCGCCGGTCGAGCTGGACACCCTCAGCGGATTCCCGGCCGCCCTCGACGACGAGGACGGCGGCCAAGGCGGCTTGTTCCGGCCGCGCCGCTCCATCGCCGGTGTCCCCGTCGAGCAGCACCAGCAGCCCCGCGAGAGCCGCGGCGAGACGGCCCGCTCCGACGACGGCGACCATCCGGGCGCTCCGGTCTCGCTGCCGCGCCGCGGGACCCCCAAGCTCGTCAGCTCGCACGGTCGTCCCGTGACCCGGACGAGACCCCGACGAGGCGAGGCGGACGAGGAGCCCGTGCAGGCTCTCGAACCCGTGCAGGCTCGGGAGCCGGTGGAGGGCCGGGAGCCGGTGGAACTGCTGGGTGTGGCGGAGCGGGAGAGCCTGAAGCCGCCTGCCGTCCTGCATGCCGAGCGCTCCGAGACCTCCATGCGCCGTAACGGCGAGCGCACCGAAACCTCCACGCGTCGTAACGGCGAGCGCGCCGAGACCCCAGGCCTCCGACCTGAGACCTCCGGTCTTCGAGAGGCCCCCGCTCTCCCCCAACGCACTCGTCGCACCACCTCGTCGTCCGGCACGGCCGAGACCACCCCGAGCTCCGACGCCGCGCCGGAAGGGGCAGAATCGGGTGCAAGCCCGCTGCCCCGCCGCGTTCGGCAGGCCAATCTGGCCCCGCAGTTGAAGGACGGACCCCAACGGCTTACGGAGCGCGACAAGGCCCCCAACGGGAACGGGGCGGATCTCGCCGATCGCGACGCCGACGAGGTACGCAGCCGAATGGCTTCGCTGCAGCGGGGCTGGCAGCGCGGCCGCGAGGAGAACGCCGCGGGCGACGACGCCCAGGACGGCACAGCACCACGAACGACAAAGGGAGACGGTCGATGACCGCACCGAAGGCCGCAGGGCCTACCGCGACCACCAAGGCTTCGGGAGAGCTGAACTGGCTTCTCGACGACCTGGTCGACCGCGTCGCCAGCATCCGCAAGGCGATCGTGCTCTCCGGCGACGGCCTCCCCACCGGGGCCTCGAAGGACCTGACCCGGGAGGACAGCGAGCACCTGGCCGCCGTCGCCTCCGGCTTCCACAGTCTCGCCAAGGGCGTCGGCCGCCACTTCGAAGCGGGCGGTGTCCGGCAGACGGTCGTCGAGCTCGAGGACGCCTTTCTGTTCGTCACGGCCGCCGGTGACGGCAGCTGCCTCGCCGTTCTCTCCGACTCCGACTCCGACGTCGGGCAGGTCGCCTACGAAATGACGCTCCTGGTGAAGCGGGTCGGCACACATCTGGCCGCCACTCCGCGCACCGATCTGCCCTCGGGTGGGTAGTGGGATGACATGAGCGGAGACGGTCAGGGAACACGCCACTGGTTCGACGACGACGCCGGACCGGTGGTCCGCCCCTATGCCATGACACGAGGCCGCACCACCAGTCCGGCCCAGCACCGCCTCGATCTGATCGCGGTGGTCGTGACGGAGTCCCACGCGGACGACCCCGGAGCGGACCACTCGCTGTCCCCGGAACACCTGGACATCGTCAAACTGTGCCGCGACGCCCCCCAGTCGGTCGCCGAGCTCGCCGCCGAACTCGATCTTCCCATCGGAGTGGTGCGCGTTCTCATCGGTGACCTCGTGACCGAGGAAATGGTCCATGTGACACGTCCCGTACCCCCCGCCGAACTGCCGGACGAGAGTATTCTGCGCGACGTGATCAACGGCCTCCGGGCACTCTGAGCTGGGCGGAAGCAGGGGACAGACGTGACAGGCTGGCAGTTCTGGGTCGACCGAGGCGGCACCTTCACCGACATCGTCGCGCGGCGCCCGGACGGCCGTCTGCTCACCCACAAACTGCTGTCCGACAACCCCGCCCGATACAGGGACGCGGCGGTCGCGGGCGTCCGCGACCTCCTGGCAGAGGGCGGTCGCGGAGCCGGTAGGGCAGACGGCGAAAGGGGGCGGATCGAGGCTGTCCGCATGGGCACCACCGTCGCCACCAACGCCCTGCTGGAACGCAAGGGTGAGCGCACCCTCCTTGTCGTCACCCGAGGCTTTCGCGACGCCCTGCGCATTGCTTATCAGAACCGGCCCCGCATCTTCGCGCGCGCGATCGAAATGCCCGAGCTGCTGTACGAGCGTGTCGTCGAGGTGGACGAGCGGATCGCCGCCGACGGCACCGTCCTGCGCGCCCCCGATCTGGACGCCCTCTCCGGGCCCCTCCAGGAGGCGTACGACGCCGGGATCCGCGCCGTCGCTGTCGTCTGCGTGCACAGCCACCTCCACCCCGCCCACGAACAGGCCGTCGGTGATCTGGCCGCCGCTGTCGGATTCCCGCAGATCTCGCTCTCCAGCGAGGTCAGCCCGCTGATGAAGCTGGTCCCGCGTGGCGACACGGCCGTCGTCGACGCCTACCTGTCGCCCGTGCTGCGCCGCTACGTCCGGCACGTCGCCGATGAGCTCCAGGGCGTGCGGCTGATGTTCATGCAGTCCAATGGAGGCCTCGCCGAAGCCGGCCAGTTCCGCGGCAAGGACGCCATCCTGTCGGGCCCCGCTGGCGGCATCGTCGGCATGGCCCGGATGTCGCAGCTCGCCGGCTTCGACCGCGTCATCGGCTTCGACATGGGTGGCACATCCACGGATGTCTCGCACTTCGCGGGGGAGTACGAGCGGGTCTTCACCACGCGGATCGCCGGGGTCCGGCTGCGGGCGCCCATGCTGGACATCCACACGGTCGCCGCGGGCGGCGGCTCGGTACTCCACTTCGACGGCTCCCGCTACCGGGTGGGCCCTGACTCGGCCGGCGCCGCCCCCGGTCCGGCCTGCTACCGGGGCGGCGGTCCGCTCACCGTGACGGACGCCAATGTCGTACTCGGCCGCATCCAACCCACACATTTCCCAAGGGTGTTCGGACCCGAGGGCGATCAGCCCCTCGACGACGCACTGGTCCGTGACCGGTTCACCGCCCTCGCCCGCGAGATCCACGAGAAGACCGGCGACGACCGCACGCCGCAGCAGGTCGCGGAGGGCTACCTGCAGATCGCTGTGGCCAATATCGCCAACGCCGTGAAGCGGATCTCGGTCCAGAAGGGCCACGACATCACCCGGTACGCGCTGACCACCTTCGGCGGCGCGGGCGGTCAGCACGCGTGCATGGTCGCCGACTCGCTCGGCATCCGTACCGTCCTGGTCCCACCCATGGCCGGTGTCCTCTCCGCCCTCGGCATCGGACTCGCCGACACGACGGCCATGCGCGAGCAGTCCGTCGAAGCGCCCCTGGAAGCCTCCGCGATGCCCGGCATCCTCAAGACCGCCGACGACTTGGAGGGCGTCGCTCGCGCCGAACTCCTTGCCGAGGACGTGCCCGAGGACCGCATCCGCATCACTCGTCGTGCTCAGCTCCGGTATGACGGCACGGACACGGCACTCACCGTCGAGCTCACCGAGCCCGACGCCATGAGTCAGGCCTTCGAAGAACGCCATCGCGCCACCTACTCCTTCACCCTCGAACGCCCAGTCGTCGTGGAAGCACTCTCCGTAGAAGCCACTGGTCTCACCGAACCCCCCGATCTCTCCGCCCTGGTCGCTTATGAAGGCCGCTCCGCCACCCCGGAGACGGCCAGCCTCCACACAGGCGGCGCCTGGCGAGACGTGCCCCTGCACCGCCGCGAGGAATTGCCCCCCGGTGAAACGGTCCCCGGCCCGGCGATCATCACCGAGTCCGGTGCGACGACCGTCGTCGACGACGGCTGGCGGGCCGCGACGACCCACGACGGGCATCTGGTCATGGAACGCGCGGCGGTTACGCAGAGTTCCGATCTTGACACGGAATCGGACCCGGTTCTCCTTGAGGTCTTCAACAACCTCTTCATGTCCATCGCCGAACAGATGGGCGCCCGCCTGGAATCCACGGCCCAGTCGGTCAACATCAAGGAGCGCCTGGACTTCTCCTGCGCCCTCTTCGACCCCGACGGCAGCCTTGTCGCCAACGCCCCCCACATCCCTGTCCACTTGGGCTCGATGGGTACGAGCGTGCAGGAGGTCATCCGACGGCGCGGAGGCAGCATGCGGCCGGGGGACACGTACGCGGTCAACGACCCGTACCACGGCGGCACGCACCTCCCCGACGTCACCGTGATCACCCCGGTGTTCGACACGGAGGGTGAGCGAATCCTGTTCTACGTCGCCTCGCGCGGCCACCATGCGGAGATCGGCGGTATCGCACCGGGTTCCATGCCCGCGAACAGCCGCGTCATCGAGGAGGAGGGCATCCTCTTCGACAACTGGCTGCTCGCCGAGAACGGCCGCTTCCGCGAAGCCGAGACGCTCCGTCTGCTCACCGAGGCGCCCTACCCCTCACGCAACCCGAAGACCAACCTTGCCGATCTACGTGCCCAGATCGCCGCCAACCAGAAGGGCGTCGACGAAGTCGCACGCATGATCGAGGACTTCGGGCTCGATGTCGTCCAGGCCTATATGCGCCACGTCCAGGACAACGCCGAGGAAGCCGTACGCCGAGTCATCGACGCCCTCGAAGACGGTGAGTTCGCCTACGAGACCGACTCCGGGGCCGTCATCCGTGTCAGCGTCCGCGTGGACCGCGAAGAACGCTCCGCAACCGTCGACTTCACCGGTACGTCCGCGCAACTGACCACCAACTTCAACGCGCCCTTCTCGGTGGTCAACGCCGCCGTCCTGTACGTCTTCCGCACCCTGGTCGCCGACGACATCCCGCTCAACGACGGCTGTCTGCGCCCCCTCGCCATTGTGGTGCCACGCGGTTCGATGCTCGCCCCCGAGCCCCCGGCAGCCGTGGTTGCGGGCAACGTGGAGACGTCCCAGGCGATCACCGGCGCACTGTACGGAGCCCTGAGAGTGCAGGCCGAGGGGTCCGGGACGATGAACAACGTCACGTTCGGCAATGAGCGGTACCAGTACTACGAGACCGTGGCCTCCGGATCGGGCGCCGGTGACGGCTTCCCGGGCGCGTCCGTCGTACAGACCCATATGACCAACTCGCGGCTCACCGATCCCGAGGTCCTGGAGTGGCGACTGCCGGTCCAGCTCGACGAATTCGCGGTCCGGCGCGGCAGCGGCGGCGCGGGGCGCTGGAGCGGAGGGGACGGTGCCGTGCGCCGTATCCGGTTCCACGAGCCCATGACCGTCTCCACGCTCTCCCAGCACCGCAGGATCCCGCCCTACGGCATGGCCGGCGGTGAGCCCGGAGCGCTCGGCGCGGGCCGGGTGGAGCGCGCGGACGGCACAGTCGTCGAACTTGGCGGAAGTGATACGGCGGACGTCGGCCCCGGCGACGTACTCGTCATCGAAACCCCTGGCGGCGGGGGCTACGGCCCACCGTCACGCGACCCCCATCAAGCAGGAGAAGAGATCGATGATCTTCGGGCGTTCTGAGCGCGGCAAGCCCCTGGTCGAGCCCGTCACGCTCAAGATCCTGGTGGCCGGCGGCTTCGGCGTGGGCAAGACGACCCTCGTCGGCGCGGTCAGCGAGATCAAACCGCTGCGCACCGAGGAGGTGCTCACCGAGGCGGGCCGCCCGGTCGACGACACCAGCGGTGTGGAGGCCAAGCACACCACCACCGTCGCCATGGACTTCGGCCGTATCACGCTCCGCGAGGACCTGGTGCTCTACCTCTTCGGGACGCCCGGACAGGACCGCTTCTGGTTCCTGTGGGACGAGCTGGCCACCGGCTCGCTGGGCGCCGTCGTGCTCGCTGACACCCGTCGCCTGGAGGACTGCTTCGCCGCCGTCGACTACTTCGAGCGGCGCTCCATACCGTTCGTGATGGGTGTCAACTGCTTCGAAGGAGCTGCCCGTTACCCGGCCGAAGTCGTCCGGCAGGCCCTCGACCTCGATGACGACGTGCCGGTCGTCCTCTGCGACGCACGCGATCGGGAGTCGGCCAAGGAAGTCCTCATCGAGGTCGTCCAGCATGCGATGGCGAATGCGGCCGATCGACGTGAGTCGGTCACGACCTGACCACGCGGCCCGTACGCGCGCCGAAACGGCCCGTACCCCCGCCGACCGGGGTACGGGCCGCGGTCCTGCACGCGCGCGTGGCTCACCCGGGACGCACGCGCGCGTAGACCCCCATCGGGCTTCGTCAGCTCAGGCCCTCCTCGTGCCAGCCGAAGCTCTTCTCCACCGCCTTGCGCCAGTTCTGGTACTCGCGGTCGCGCACGGCGGCCTCCATGGACGGCGTCCACTCGACGTCCTTCTGCCAATGCGACTTCAGCTCGTCGAGATCGTTCCACACGCCGGTCGCGAGCCCGGCCGCGTAGGCCGCGCCCAGGCACGTGGTCTCGGAGACCTTGGGGCGGATCACCGGCACTCCGAGGACATCCGCCTGGTGCTGCATCAGCAAATTATTCTTGGTCATGCCGCCGTCCACCTTCAGCGTGGTGATCTGCACCCCGGAGTCCTGGAACATGGCGTCCACGACCTCACGGGTCTGCCAGCTCGTCGCCTCGAGGACCGCGCGGGCGAGGTGTGCCTTCGTGACGTACCGCGTGAGTCCGGTGACGACCCCCCGCGCGTCGGAGCGCCAGTACGGCGCGAACAGGCCGGAGAAAGCGGGCACGATGTACGCTCCGCCGTTGTCCTCGACACTGGCGGCCAGTGTCTCGATCTCATCGGCGGTGCGGATGATGCCGAGCTGGTCGCGGAACCACTGCACGAGGGCACCCGTGATCGCGATCGACCCCTCGAGACAGTAGACGGGCGCCTCACCGCCGATCTTGTAGCCCATGGTCGTGAGCAGCCCGTTCTTCGAGGGGACGGGGCGGTTGCCGGTGTTGAGCAGCAGGAAGCTACCGGTGCCGTACGTGTTCTTCGCTGTACCCACGTCGTAGCAGGCCTGCCCGAAGACCGCCGCCTGCTGGTCGCCGAGCGCAGACGCGACGGGGACGCCCGCGAGCTGGCCGACCGCGGTGCCGTACACCTCGGCGGAGGACCTGATCTCGGGCAGTACCGCTTCGGGGACGTTCATCGCGGAGAGGATGGACTGGTCCCATTGGAGGGTCTCCAGGTTCATCAGCATGGTGCGCCCGGCATTGGTGACGTCGGTCACGTGCTGCCCGCCGTCCGTGCCGCCAGTCAGATTCCAGATCAACCAGGAGTCGATGGTCCCGAAGGCGATCTCGCCGCGCTCGGCGCGTGCGCGAAGGCCCGGCACGTTGTCGAGCAGCCAGGTCGCCTTGGGCCCGGAGAAGTAGCTGGCCAGTGGCAGTCCGGTCTGCTCGCGGAAGCGGTCCTGGCCGTCCGGGCCGCCCAGTTCATTGCAGAGCGCGGAGGTCCTGGTGTCCTGCCAGACGATCGCGTTGTGCACGGGTTTGCCGGTGGCGCGGTCCCACAGGACCGTTGTCTCGCGCTGGTTGGTGATGCCGAGCGCGCTGAGCTGTTCGGCGCGCAGCCCGGCTTTGGCGATCGCTCCCGCGACCACCGCCTGCACCTTGGACCAGATCTCGGTGGCGTCGTGTTCCACCCAGCCCGGCTTGGGGAAGATCTGGCGATGCTCGCGCTGGTCGACGGCGACGATCGCGCCGCCCCGGTCGAAGATGATGCAGCGGCTTGAGGTGGTGCCCTGGTCGATTGCGGCGACGTACTTCTCGGCGTTGTCCGTCATGACGTCCCCTTCGTCAGAATGCTGCGTGGTAGATCGCGGGCCCCGATGGCGGCACCCGCGATCGGGCCGACCACCGGGATCCATGAATAACTCCATTCCGAGGTGCCCTTGTTGGGAATCGGCAGCAAAGCATGGGTGAGGCGCGGTCCAAGGTCGCGGGCCGGGTCGAGAAGATGCCCAGTGTCTCGATGGCGTTGTCGTCGTCGGCGTTGAGGTTGAACTGGCCCAGGTAGAGCAGCCAACAGAGCGTGGCTCCGATGATGGCGCCGACGAACTGCCCCAGGATGTAGAAGAGCACGTCCTCCCATTTGGTCGAACCCTCGATCGCGAAGCCGATCGTCACGGCGGGGTTGATCTGACCTCCGGACAGCGGAGCCGAGGTGTAGGCGCCGACGAGCACGCCGAATCCCCATCCGAAGGCGATGACGACCCAACCTGCGCCCTGCGCCTTGGACTTGTTGAGGGTGACCGCGGCGCAGATGCCCGCGCCGAGCAGAATCAGAATCGCGGTGCCGATCAACTCGCCGACAAATATGTCTCCGTTGCTCATGGCGGCTCCTAGACCTCGCCCGGAGCGATCCGCCCCGGGCCACCGTGCAGGGTGCGTTTCCCCTGGCTACTTCAGCCGAGGGCAGGGAGGTCCCGCGCCCCGCCCGGCGTCCGTGACGAGCGTGCCGTCGCAGCGGAATCGCCCGTGGGGACGGCCCTTGGTGCAGGTCGGAATCCCGAGCGGCGCGGTGCCTGAAGGTGCCCGAATGCGGCGATGCCGATTGACACCCGGAAGTGTTCACCGGCACCCAGGGGGCGTCAAGGTCGGCGACGGCAACGGTTGAAGGCCATGAACGAGGCAAGATCCGGGCCCGGTAAGGGCCTCACCGGCAGTCTGGGCGCAGGCCGACCGACCCACGCGCCACCCCCGTCCCACAGTTGTCCAGCATCGCCCGTCGCAGGCCCGAGACCCGGGGTGTTGAGGGCTAGGACCTGTCATCGGGGCAACCCTGGGGAGGGCCCCGTATCGGGCGGACGGCGCATGTCGGTGTGATCCGCGGTCAGGCGTCGTCCCGCGCCACCCCCGCCGCTCAGCCCGCCTGAGCCTGTGCCGCCCCTGAACCGCGGCGGACCTCATGGCCCGGCAGGCCCGCCCTCCCCAGCACCCAACTCGCCCCGCTCAGAGCCTTCGCGGCCTGCTTGAGCGGCGCCAGACAGGCCGCCGCCTGCCGATGGTCGGTCACGCTCCCCGGCGCGCACAGGACCGTGGCCAGCGACAGCGTGACGGTCAGGCCGCCCGCCGACCAGGGCGTATCGAGCACCGAGCCGGCCAGCGGATCGAGGGTGTCCGGGTCCGCGAGCACCAGGAAGTCGTCGCCACCGATGTGGCCCACCCGCGTCGCCCCGGACGCAGCGTGCTGCAGAGCCCGCCCGACCGCCCGGATCAGCTCGTCGCCCGCCGCGAACCCCGCTCCGTCGTTGACCTGCTTGAAGTGGTCGACGTCGAGCCAGCTCAGCGTGAACGTCCGGCCGTCCGCGATCCGCCGGTCCACCTCTCCGGTGATCGCGTCCGAACCGGGCAACCGCGTCAGAGGGTTGAGCCCCGCCGCCTCCTCGACCCGGCTCTCGGAGAGCGCTCGTACGAGATCGGCCAGGCGTACGACCCCCACGCATCGCCCGAAGTGGTCGACGACCGCGACGTCGTCGGACGTACGGTCCCGCTCCCCGTCCGCCACCACGTCGAGCACCTCCCACGCGGTGGCGTCGACGCCGACGGTACGTGGCGGATCGCCGAGTTTGGCGGCCGGTCGGTCGGCGTACAGCGCATGCCCGTACGGCCCCGACATCGACAACAGGAACCGCGACCTGTGCACCGACCGGACAGGGACCCCGGAGGAATCCACGAGCAGCACCCCGGACACGTCGGGCGATCCGGTGAGCAGCGCCCGCACCTGCCCCGCGGATGCCGTCGCGGGCAGCAGCGCCGCCGGTCGCACGAACTGCCGTACCGACGGCCCCGACCGGGGTGCCGCCGTGACGCCGGTGGAGAGGGCCGGAACGTATACGTCCGCCGCGGGCAGTCGGGCGGGCGGCGCGAAGAGCTCGCCTTGCGCCAGCTGCGCGCCCGCTGACACCGCGGCCGCGCACTGAAGCTCCGTCTCGACTCCCTCGACCGACAGCAGTGCGCCCAACTGCTCGCACAGCGTCCGCATCGCCCGCACCGCCGCCGGCCGCGCCAGCAGGGACACGTCGAGCTTCACCAGCTCGGGCGCGAGATCCGTGAGCAGCCGCAGCGGTACGTCGCCGTCGCCCACCCCGTCCGCGCAGAGCCGGAAGCCCTCGGCCCGCAACGCAGCAACCGCCTCCAACAGGGCGCGCTGCGGCACGTGCGTGTACGGCGGACAGACGTCGACCGTCACTTCCCAAGGCTGCCGGCCGGCTTCGCGCACCGCGTCGCGCAGCGCCGCCAGTCTGCCGAGATCGGCCAGGGTCCCGGCGAACACGTTGACATGCAGCGGCAGCAGCGTCTCCTTACGGGCCGCCGCCCGGATCGCCAAAGCGGCCAGCCGACCGTCGAGCTCGGGGTCCCGGCGGGCCTGCGCCAAGATGTCACCGGCCTCCGGACGGGCGAGTATCTCCAGCGCCGCAACTCCTCCGGTCGTCAGATTGACGACCGGCTGGAAGGCGAAGCGGACCGTATCCGTCCAGGAGGGCACGGGAGCATAATGACGCCGCCCGCGCACGCCCGGGCGCGATTCATAAGCTGTTCACGCAGCATTCCGAGGTCGTCACACCGGGTGCGGAGGCTTGCCGGGCGTTTGCGCACGGACGGCCACCGAGATGGGCATATGTTGCGGTCACCGAGAGGGCGTACGGGCGTACGCGCGCCTGCCGACTCAATGCACGGCGATGACCGACGAACCGTGTCCGAACAACCCCTGGTTCGCGGTGATGCCCACTCGCGCGCCCGCGACCTGGCGGTCGCCCGCATCGCCCCGCAGCTGCCATGTCAGCTCGCACACCTGGGCGATGGCCTGTGCCGGAACCGCCTCCCCGAAGGACGCCAGCCCACCGCTGACGTTCACTGGTATGCGCCCGCCGAGCGTCGTGGCACCTTCCCGCAGCAGCTTTGCCGCCCCGCCCTCACCGCACAGCCCCAGATCCTCATACCACTGCAACTCCAGCGCCGTGGACAGGTCGTACACCTCGGCGAGTGAGAGATCCTCGGGAGCGATGCCCGCCTCCTCGTACGCGGCCCGCGCGATCGACGCCCGGAAGCTGTCGGCCGGGGGCTCCACCGCGATCGCGGAGTCCGTGGCGATGTCCGGGAGGTCCAGCACGGTGTTGGGGTAGCGCGGCGTCACCGTCGACACGGCGCGGATCCGCACGGGGTCAGCCGCCCCGTGCCGTCGCGCGAACCCCATGCTCGACAGCACGAGAGCCGCGCCTCCGTCGGAGGTCGCGCAGATGTCGAGCAGCCGCAGCGGATCGGAGACGACCGCGGAGCCCGCCACCTCCTCGGCGGTGATCCTCGTCCGATACCGCGCGTTCGGATTCAGTGCCCCTTGGGCGGCGTTTTTCACCTTGACGTGCGCGAAATCCTCGAGAGTGTCCCCGTGCACGGCCATCCGCCGCCGTGCGTAGAGCCCGAAGTACGTGGGATTCGTCGCCCCGAGAACCCGGAACCGCAACCAATCGGGATCGTCCGGCCTGTCCCCGCCCGCCGGACGGAAGAACCCCTTGGGTGCCGCGTCCGCGCCCACCACGAGCACCACGTCTGCGAGGCCCGAAAGGATCTGCGCCCGCGCCGCGTTGAGGGCCTGCGCTCCGGAGGCGCACGCCGCGTAGACACTCGTGACCCGCGCGCCCTGCCAGCCCAGCGCCTTCGCGAACGTCGCCCCCGCCACATATCCGGGATAGCCGCCGCGCACGGTGGCCGCGCCCACGACCGAGCCGACGTCCCGCCAGTCGATACCCGCGTCGGCCAGCGCCGCGCGCGCCGCCACGATCCCGTACTCGACGAAGCTGCGCCCCCCCTTGCCCCACGGGTGCATGCCCGCGCCGAGCACCGCCACGTCGCTGCTCATGCCGTCACCCCCGTAGGCCTCATGCCCCTCATGCCGTCCCCTTTGTCGGCCGCCAGTGCCATGTCGTCCAAGTCGTCTCCTCGTCCTCGTTCAGCACGCCGGGGACGACCTCCACCTCCATGCCCACCGCCAGGTCGGCGACGGCGATTCCGGGAACCGCCTGACCGAGTACGACGATCCGCTCGGATTCCAGCTCCACAGCGATCAACGCGTAGGGCTCCCACGAGAGTTCCGGATCGGTCACATACGGTGACGGCGGCCGGTACCTGCTGTCCGTGTACGACCAGACGCGACCACGTCGGGACAGCGATACCTCGGTCAGCTCTCCGCCTCGGCAGCCCGGATTGCGGCAGAAGGCGTCCTCGCGGGGGAAGAAGACAGAAGTGCACACCGAGCAGCGCGTGCCGAGCAGACGGAAGTCGTCCCAGCTCTCGCCGGTGAACCATCCGGTGACCACGGGTGAGCGTGTACGTGACAAGATCCCTCCATGGCGCCGGATCTGATGGATCGTCAGAAGTCTTCAGAAGTCTGCCATGGGTACCGGAAAATCGGCAGGGTGATGTGGAGAACCATGCAGGCCCCCCGGGCGTCGGAGTATCGGGAGGGGCGGCCGGGGCCCACGGGGGTGGTTCCGGCCGCCCCTCATCGCCGCATGGGTGCCGGCCGTATGCGATCCCTTCCTGCGCGGAACCCGCGTCTGATAGATGGAGGGGACATGACACGACTTACGACCGCCGTGCGCGGCCTGGTGACCACACTCACCGCTCTGCTGGCCGTGACTTCGGCCTCCGCCACCGCCCGGGCGACGCCCGAACCGAAGGCCCCCGAGGACTTCGTAGCCCTGAGATCCGTAGACCCGACGATCATCCAGGAGATGCGCTACTTCACGCCGCACAATTTCGTGGGCGAGCGCATCGACGGCTACCTTCAGCCGATCTGCATCCTGACCCGGCCCGCCGCCGACGCCCTTCACCAGGCCCAAGTGGCGCTGCTGCGCAAGGGCTACACCCTCAAGGTGTACGACTGCTACCGGCCGCAGCGCGCTGTCGACCACTTCGTCCGCTGGGCCGAGGACCTCGACGCCGAGTCGATGAAGCCGGAGTTCTATCCGCAGGTCGACAAGACCCGTCTGTTCGAGGACGGTTACATCGCCGAGAAGTCCGGACACAGCCGCGGCTCGACGATGGACCTCACCATCGTCAGGTTGCCGGCGAAGCCGACCAGGCCGTACATCCCCGGAGAGCCCCTTGTACCCTGCTACGCGCCCCAGGACGAGCGGTTCCCCGACAACTCCGTGGACATGGGCACCGGCTTCGACTGCTTCGACACCCTCTCCCATACCCTGGACCCGCGCATCCAGGGTGCGCAGCGCGCCAACAGACTGCTCCTGAAGAGCACCCTGGAGGACCTCGGATTCGTCAACCTCGCCGAGGAATGGTGGCACTACACGTACAGGCCTGAGTCGTATCCGGACACCTACTTCGACTTCCCGGTGTCCAAGGCGTCCCTGACTTCGTCCGACTGAGCCATGCCGGCCCGCCCTGTGGCGACGGGGCGGGCGACATCCGAGGACGCACCGAGGACGCCCCGAAGAGGATCCGCAGTGATCGGATACAGTCCGCGGCGTGCCCGCACCCCTGCACCCATCCGCCGACTTCGCGCCGGACTCGCACTGTTCGAGTTGCGGAACACCCTACGGAGAGGGTGTCTCCGGCTGGCCCCGCACCTGCGCCGCCTGTGACACCGTGGCCTACCGCAATCCACTGCCGGTCGCGGTAGCCCTGCAACCTGTGTACGACGCCGGCGGCACCGCCCTGGTCGTCATCACCCGGACCATCGCTCCCGCGCGCGGAGGCATCGCGCTGCCCGGAGGATTCATCGACCACCGGGAGGACTGGCGGCACGCCGTCGTCCGGGAACTCAAGGAGGAGACGGGTATCGACGCGGCGAGCCACGAGGTGCGGCTCGCCGACGCGATGAGCTCTCCCGCCGGTCACCTGCTGCTCTTCGGGCTCCTCCCGACGCGCCCGGCCGCCGAACTGCCGGCGTCCGCCGCCACGGACGAGACCGAGGGCTGGCACCTGCTGCGCAGGCCGACCGAACTCGCCTTCCCGCTGCACACCTTGGCGGTTCACGCGTGGTTCGAGGGACGCTACGCCTGAAAGGACCCCGTGGAGCCCCTCAGGGCCTCGTCACGGCGCCTCCGAGGCCCCGCACCCGGACCGGGTACCCCGGCTCGCTCGGGCCGCCCTCCCCGTCCCGCCGGACGACCACGTGCTGCCCCTCCCAACGCGTCACATAGCGTTCGACCTCCGGCTCGTCCCACCCGTCGCCCGTGTCCGGCACCACGAGCCCGCCGCCGACACGCCCTTGCGCGGGAGCCCACACCTCCAGCTCCAGACCGCCGTCGACGCCCCGAACGGGCACGACGGCACCCGCGCGCGCCAGCACCGGAATCCGCGAAAGGGGGGCGTCGACCAGCACCTGGGCCGGCCCTTCGTACGCCTTCTCGGTGACCGTGTCGTACCAACGCCCCCGCGGAAGTTGCACCGCGCGCCGATCCGCCCCGTGGTCCAGCACCGGTGCCACGAGGAGACAGTCACCGAGCAGGAACGCGTCCTCGCAGTCGCGCAGTGCCCGGTCCTCGGGCGCGCCCCACCACACGGGCCGCACATACGGTGCACCAGTGCGGCGTGCCAGATGCGCAAGCGTCATGAAGTACGGAAGCAGCCGCCGCCGCTCGACGAGCGCCACGCGCGCGTGCGCCAGGACCTCGTCACCGAACTCCCAGGGCTCTCTGCGCCCCGCTCGCAGACTCGCGTGCGTGCGGAACAGTGGGAGGTACGCGCCGAGCTGGAGCCACCGCAGGTACAGCTCGGGCGACGGGCTTCCGTCGAAGCCGCCCACATCGGGCCCCGAGTACGGCACCCCGCACAACCCGAGCCCCATCACCAGCGACAGCGACGCTCGCAATCCGGGCCACCCCGTGGCCACGTCTCCGGACCAGGTCCCTCCGTAGCGCTGCATTCCTGCCCACCCGGAGCGCGAGAAGAGGAAGGGCCGCACCTGGGGAGTCAGTTCGCGCAGGCCCTCGTACGCGGCCCGGGCCATGCCCAGGGCGTACACGTTGTGCGCCTCTCGATGGTCGCCGTCGTGTCCCTCCAGGGAGTGTCGCGCCGAACGAGGCAGGGTCGATTCCCCGAACGCCGTGAACGACGTCGGCTCGTTCATGTCGTGCCAGAACCCCGCGAACCCCTGCGCCAGCCGCTCCTCGTAGAGCCCGCCCCACCACCGCCGCACGCGCGCGTGCGTGAAGTCCGGATAGACCGACTCCCCGGGCCATACGACACCCCGCACGAGCCGTCCCGAGGCATCCCGTACGAAAGCGTCCTCGGTGAGGCCGCTGTCATACACGGCGTTGCCAGGCTCGGCCTTGACCGCCGGGTCGACGATCGACACCAGCCGGATGCCGTCGCGGCGCAGCTCCCTGGCGAGCTCCGGCAGTTTGGGAAAGCGCTCCCGGTCGACCGTGAACACCTGGTGCGCGTCGTAGTGGTCGATGTCCAGGTGGACCGCGTCGAGAGGCAGACCGCGTTCGTGATAACCCGCCACGATCCGTCGCACCTCCTGCTCGTTGCCGAAACCCCACCGGGCGTGATGGTGCCCCAGCGCCCATGCGGGCGGCAGCGCGGGCGCCCCGGTGAGTGAGGCCCAGGCATGCAGCACGCGTGCGGGGGTACCCACCATCACCCAGCAGCGCAGTGGGCCGCCGTCCATCCGCAACTCGCACGTCCCTGACCGGTCGTGCCCGGAGCCCGCGCCCTCCTCGCCCTCGCGCAAGGTCACGGTGCCGTCCCACGAAGTGTCGTGGAACACCAAGTGCGTGCCCGCGTCGGCGACCACCATCTGCACGGGCATCGTGATGTACAACGGGTCCTCGCCCGGCGCGAACGCGTGGCCGGGATCCGTGTTCCACAGCCGGTACGTCCCCTCGCGCAACGTGGGTCCCGCTGCCCGCCCGCCCAGACCGAAGAACCGTGCGTCGGCGGCCACTTCGGAGCGTTGCATCCAGCGTGCTCCGCCCCCGTCGACGGGCTCCCACCAACGAGGCGGCAGATCGCGGCGCAGGATCACACCACCGGGGGTGCGCACCTCGACGGCGCCGTGCCGCGAGACGACGACCGTCACCCGTTCGGCCACCACCCGCCAGCCACCGTCCTTGTCGGGCTCCAGGACGGCCCTCGGGTCCGGCTCCGGGCAGCGGCCCGCGAGCGCGTACGACGGCTCGGGACGGGCCCCGTCCCAGCCCCAGAACACCGCTCCGCCCACCGCGACCGTGATCCGCAGCTCGGACCGACTGAACCGGACGACACCGCCCCCGGGCCCGGTCTCCACACCCTGCACCGGGCCCGGCACCCGCGCCCGCTCGGCACCCCGCCGCGGCAGCCCGGCGGCGTCGGCACGCTTCCTTCGCCATGCCGCACGCACAGTACGCAACCTCTGGGCCGCCCCCGTGGAACCGACCACCTTCACCGAACGCACCAGGTCACGACCGTCCATGCTGCTCACCCTGCCATTGCCTGCCCCATATGGGTGAGTCGTTCAACTGCCGTTCACCCGAGGTGGGGGCACATCTTCACGCCGCTGGCCATGCGGGGCGCACCCTGGTGCGGAAGTCGATCACATGGCATCGTCCGTGTCAGCCGCGTGACGCGCACACCCCAGCTCGTGCGCGACCGACGCACACAGTCCGGGAGCCGCCCCATGTCCACCGCGAACGCCTCACCGCTCTGGCAGCCCGAACCAGAACGTATCGCCCAGGCGCAGATCACCAAGTTCCAGGCCTGGGCCGCCGA
Source organism: Streptomyces sp. SD15 (assembly GCF_054462255.1). NCBI lineage: Bacteria > Bacillati > Actinomycetota > Actinomycetes > Kitasatosporales > Streptomycetaceae > Streptomyces > Streptomyces sp. SD15. Next base: position 54,766 of record NZ_JBTLMO010000051.1, read on the forward strand.
GAACCACGGAGCCCCGTCCGGTGGCGGCTATACGGCGCTGCACCGCTGGTCCGTGGATGAACTGGACACGTTCTGGAAAGCCGTCACCGAGTGGTTCGACGTACGGTTTTCGACCCCCTACGCGCGCGTACTCGGCGACCGCTCCATGCCCGGTGCCGAGTGGTTCCCCGGGGCAACGCTCAATTACGCCGAGCACGCCCTGCGCACGGCCGAGACCCGCATGGACGAACCAGCACTCCTGTACGTCGACGAAGGCCACGTACCGACCCCGGTCAGCTGGACAGAGCTGCGCCGCCAGGTCGGCTCCCTGGCCGCAGAACTGCGCGCCCTCGGCGTACGCCCCGGAGACCGTGTCAGCGGCTATCTCCCGAACATCCCGCAGGCCGTCGTCGCCCTCCTCGCCACGGCCGCCGTCGGAGGCGTGTGGACCTCCTGCGCCCCCGACTTCGGCGCCCGCAGTGTCCTCGACCGCTTCCAGCAGGTCGAACCCGTTGTGCTCTTCACGGTCGACGGCTACCGGTACGGCGGCAAGGAGCACGACCGCCGCGACGTAGTCGCCGAGCTGCGCCGCGAACTGCCGACCCTGCGCGCCGTCGTCCACATCCCGCTGCTCGGCACCGAGGCGCCCGAAGGCGCTCTGGACTGGTACGCCCTGACCTCCGCCGACGTCGAGCCCGACTTCGAAAAGGTTCCCTTCGACCACCCCTTGTGGGTGCTCTACTCCTCCGGCACAACCGGCCTTCCCAAGGCCATCGTCCAGTCTCAGGGTGGCATTCTCGTCGAGCACCTCAAGCAGCTGGGCCTGCACTGCGACCTCGGCCCCGAGGACCGTTTCTTCTGGTACACGTCCACCGGCTGGATGATGTGGAACTTCCTCGTCTCCGGCCTGCTCACGGGCACCACGATCGTCCTGTACGACGGAAGCCCCGGCTATCCGGACACGGGTGCCCAGTGGCGCATCGCCGAACGTACGGGAGCGACCCTCTTCGGCACGTCCGCCGCCTACGTCATGGCGTGCCGCAAGGCGGGCGTCCACCCCTCCCGTGACTTCGACCTCACGCGCGTGCGGTGCGTGGCGACCACCGGCTCGCCCCTGCCGCCCGACGGCTTCCGCTGGCTGCACGACGAGGTCCGCGAGGACCTGTGGATCGCCTCCGTCAGCGGAGGCACGGACGTCTGCTCCTGCTTCGCAGGAGCCGTACCCACACTGCCGGTGTACATCGGCGAACTCCAGGCACCCGGCCTCGGCACCGACCTCCAGTCCTGGGACCCCAGCGGCAAACCCCTCACCGACGAAGTCGGTGAACTCGTGGTCACCAACCCGATGCCGTCCATGCCCATCCGCTTCTGGAACGACCCCGACGGCAGCCGATACCACGACAGCTACTTCGACATGTACCCCGGAGTGTGGCGCCACGGCGACTGGATCACCGTCACCTCCCGCGGCTCCGTCGTCATCCACGGTCGCTCCGACTCGACGCTCAACCGCCAAGGCGTGCGCATGGGATCGGCCGACATCTACGAGGCGGTCGAACGCCTCCCCGAGATCAAGGAGTCGCTCGTCATCGGCATCGAACAGCCCGACGGCGGCTACTGGATGCCCCTGTTCGTCCACCTCGCTGCCGGAGCCGAACTCGACGAGGCCCTCCTGAACCGCATCAAGCAGACCATCCGCGAACAGCTCTCACCGCGCCACGTTCCCGACGAGGTCATCGAAGTACCCGGAGTCCCGCACACCCTCACGGGCAAGCGCATCGAGGTCCCCGTCAAACGCCTCCTCCAAGGCGCGCCTTTGGAGAAGGCGGTCAACTTGGGCTCTGTGGACAACGTCGAACTGCTGCGCTTCTACGAAGACCTGGCCCGCGAGCGCGGTTGAACTGTCCGTATCCCTCGCGCCCGGCACGGCCGAGGGCGTCTTCGGGGCTCAGGAGCCGTGCCGGGCGCCAGCGCAGTATCGGATCACTCGCCGTCACCACGGCCATGGCGACCGGCCCCATCGGCAGGACCACCTTGGCACGACCATCGCTGTGACCTGCCTGTTTCCAGCATCGCCTGGTGCGCGATCACCTCGTCCGCCCTGCGTTGTCAGTGCCGCCAGTTACTGTGAGTGAACATTGATCGACTGCGCACAGGGGGAAACATGGCGCACACTGAGCACCGGACCATGCGACACGTCCTGCGCCGCGAAATCGCCGGCACCATCGGTCTGCTGACGGACGAGCACGACTTCACGGCGATGCGGCGCTACCGCACCTTCACCTTCGACGACCACACGACCTACCTACAGCAGGTGGAGTCCCTGCTCAGGACCCTCGCGGCCCAGGGCAGCCACACCGCGGTGGCACTCTTCGACCCCGAGGAGTATGCGGAGTTCTGCGCCGACAGCGGCCTGGAACCTGACGCCGCCGCCAGCCGCACACGCTTCACCGCCGAACTGGCCGCCACGGGCCCCACCGTTCTCTACCAGGGGCAGCCCCTCGCCGAACTCGTCCCGGACCTTGTCGACGAAGCCGTCCGCAAAGCGACCTGGGAGTACGCGACCACACTTCTGGCCCGCATCGGCAGCTGCGCGTCCTGCGGAGAGGACATCGGACGCGCGTCCTTCGCCCGAGCCTCCCATCTACTCTCCCGCGTCCTCGACACCGCGAGCCCAGGCGAACGTCACCTCGTGTGCAGCGTCTCCGCGGCACCCGAAACACTGGTCGCCGTACTCCGAGCCGACGACGACGCAGACGGCACCACCCGCCTCGACGAGGCAGAGGCCCTCGAATTCACCACTGTCCTGGCCCTTGGCATCGCCACCCGGTGCGCCGGAGGACTCGTCATGCGCACCATCGCCCCCGACACGACCGACCGCGTCTACGGATGGCGGCTGCGTGGCGAAGGCCTTGAGCCCCTCACCGCCGGAGAAGTCTTCGACGCCTACTGCACCGACGCAGCATCCGGAGACCTCGTCTCACCGGAATCAGGCGTGGACTACTGCGTACCGCCCGACCTCGGACAGGAGGGAGAAGGGACGGGCCACACGCACTGAACGCGAAGGGGCGCCCCACCCGCAGGTGGAGCGCCCCTCGGCAAGCGTCGCTCGACGACGTGATCCAGCTACTCGCCGGACAGCACCGCCTGCGCCGCGGCGCGAGCCTCTTCGGCCGTGTCCGCGGCACGGGCGGCCGCGGCGGCACGCTCGCACTGCGCCAACGTGTACTTGGCGAGCGTTGCTCGGACATAGGGAATCGACGCGGCCCCCATCGACAGGGAGGTGACCCCCAGACCGGTCAGTACACACGCGAGCAGAGGGTCGGACGCGGCCTCACCGCAGACACCACAGCTCTTGCCCTCGGCCTTCGCTGCCTCGGCAGACAGCGTGACCAGGTCGAGCAGCGCGGGCTGCCACGGGTCCTGCAGACGGGACACCGCGCCCACCTGCCGGTCGGCCGCAAAGGTGTACTGCGCGAGATCGTTGGTCCCCAGGGACAGGAACTCGACCTCCTGCAGGATCGACCGCGCCCGCAGTGCGGCCGACGGAATCTCCACCATCGCACCGAATTTCGCCTGCAACCCGGCGGCACGGCACGCGTCCGCGAACGCCTTGGCGTCGGTGCGGTCGGCGACCATCGGAGCCATCACTTCGAGGTAGACCGGCAACCCCTCGGAAGCCTTCGCGAGCGCTGTGAGCTGTGTACGCAGCACCTCGGGGTGGTCGAGCAGGGAGCGCAGACCCCGCACACCCAGCGCGGGGTTCGGTTCGTCGGCGGGAGTAAGGAAGTCGAGAGGTTTGTCCGCGCCCGCGTCCAGCACACGCACCACGACACGCCCCTCGGGGAACGCCTCGAGCACCTGTCGGTACGCCTCGACCTGCTTCTCCTCGGACGGGGCCTGCTTGCTGTCGTCCAGGAAGAGGAACTCGGTACGGAAAAGACCGACACCCTCGGCCCCTGCCTCGACGGCCGCCGGCACGTCCGCGGGGCCGCCGATGTTGGCCAGCAGCGGCACCTTGTGCCCGTCGGAGGTCGCACCGGGACCGGTGGAGGCCGACAGCGCCGCCTTGCGCGCTGCCGCGGCAGTCTCCAGCTGCGCCTTCTTTTCGGCGCTCGGCTCCACGAAGATCTCACCGGTGCTGCCGTCAACAGCGATCACTGTGCCCTCGGCGAGTTCACCGGCGCCGGGCAGAGCGACCACGGCGGGCACACCGAGTGCCCGCGCCAGGATCGCGCTGTGACTGGTCGGCCCGCCCTCCTCGGTGACAAAACCCAGGACGAGAGTCGGGTCGAGCAGCGCCGTGTCCGCGGGCGCGAGGTCGCGGGCAATAAGGACGTATGGCTCGTCGCTGTCCGGGACACCCGGCATGGGCACCCCCAGCAGCCGGGCAACGATACGGTTCCGCACGTCGTCGAGGTCGGCCACGCGACCCGCGAGGTACTCGCCGGCACCCGCCAGCAATGCGCGGTAAGCGGCGAACGCGTCATAGACCGCCCGCTCGGCCGTGCTGCCGACTGCGATACGCCTGTCCACGTCCGCCATCAGCTCCGGGTCCTGAGCCATCATGGCCTGTGCCTCGAGCACCGCCTGGGCTTCGCCCCCCGCCAGATTGCCGCGCGCCATCAGGTCGGCCGCCACCGCCTCGACGGCCTTGCGGGCGCGCCCCTGTTCGCGCCCCGCGTCCTCCGCCGGGATCTGTTTGGCAGGCGGCTCAAGTACCGCCGTTCCCATGTGCCGAACCTCGCCGATCGCCACACCGTGGCTCACGCCGACGCCTCGCAGCGTTGTCTCCATCTCACCCGTCTCCGATTAGTGCGGCGCGTCCCGCCGCCGCGGTGGTTGTCGAACTTGCCATCTATGACGGCACTGATGTCACTGCCAGCCGAAGAGCTCGTCGCCGACCTTCACATCGTCGTCATCGCGGACATCGGAGAGAGAGTCGGCCGTGGCCTCGAGCGCCACGACCGGGCAGATCGGGGACTTACCGGCCTGCTCGACGGCAGCGGGGTTCCAGCGCACGACGGCCTGACCGCGCGTCACGGTGTCACCCTTGTTGACGAGCAGTTCGAAGCCCTCGCCGTTGAGCTGGACGGTGTCGATACCCAGGTGCGTAAGCACCCCGTGCCCCTGTCCGTCGACGACGACGAACGCATGGGGGTGGAGCGAGACAATTACTCCGTCCACGGGGGCAACAGCCTCCGCGGGCTCGCGAACGGGGTCGATCGCCATGCCGGGGCCTACCATCGCCCCGGAGAAGACGGGATCCGGTACCGCGGCGAGCCCGATGGCGCGTCCCGCAAGAGGGGACGTCACGGTGGTCATGGGAAGCCTCCCAGGGGTGGAGATTCATATGGGCCGTCACTGCCTGTACCGGACGGCGCACTGCTCAGCAGGGTATGTCATATGAAGTGGCGGTTCCGCATGAGAGGTGACGGTTGGCGGCCGTAGAGCACTGCGCAAACGATTTGCGCCCGCTCCAAACCCCCATGTAGAGTCGTACTCCTGCTTGAGGCCGAGCGACGCGAGCAAGCGTTCTTGCCTGGCAGTACCCAACTTGTCAGATTCTATCTCGGGGTCTGGTTCTGTATGTCTGCAGGACCGTGGTCAGAGAGACGGAAAATCACTGATAGAGTTTGGAACACCGAAGGGAAGCGCCCGGAGGAAAGCCTGAGAGAGTCTCTCGGGTGAGTACAAAGGAAGCGTCCGTTCCTTGAGAA